>CAZLWX010000145.1:0-8395 GCA_964563295.1 uncultured Roseivirgaceae bacterium
AGCGCGAGATTACGGGTTGATTTATGGAGCGCTGACCGTTGGATTGTGCACAGTGGTCATCGCGCTTATCGCCTTGCGGGCCATCGATGAGACGTACGGCCGCGATCTTAATTTCGAAGAGGTCGATCAGCCCTGATCCTTCCAGAATCGGGATACATCATTGCATTGAGTTCCTGATTTCTTGCATTCGCGTTAAACCCTGCGATGCCTTTGCAGTCAAAGCAATAAAAAAAATCATGAAAAGAGTAATGCTCATCACGGGCTTCCTGGTGGCGATGGTTGCCGGGATAGCCGAAGCTCAGCAAACACCAAGAGTTGACCAACGTCAACATGCCCAACGTGCACGCGTCCGGCAGGGTATCAATTCCGGCGAAGTCACACGCCCAGAGGCCGCACGTCTTCGCGCAGAGCAGCGCCATATTCGCCGGTCTGAACGCAGGGCGAAAGCTGATGGAGAAGTCACTGCTCAGGAACGAGTCAGGCTGCATCAGAGACAAAATAAGGTGAGCCGTGACATCAGGCGGCAAAAGCACGATGAACAAAGCCGCGACTGAGTCTGGCAGATTCGAATTCCGGGGATTCCGATTTGGGAATCACCCCGGGGTTTTCGAACTGGGCAAATGAGTGGTGCAACCGAATGCGCTTTTCCCGCACGATCCAATCCGGTATTATGTGCCAAAACGGGAATGGTCGATAATGAAAAACCTCGTTTTCGGGCCAATTTAGGTGGTTCAAAAGCCGGCACACTATTTCGAAGAGGGGTTGGAAAAACATTAAATGAAACGAATTTTGATTGCGGCAACCTTACTAATGACAACCCATTTCGTTGCCGCCAGCCCTTATGGTGAACGCCCCGTTAAGGTAATTTCGATGCAAATGGATTGCTTCTACTTCAAGGTCGCCAAAGAGCTAGTCGGTGATGAGGTTACTGTTTACTCCTCCAAGGGAGAGAAGTTGATCTCGGAAACGATCATAGAGAGGAAGACGTTGCTGGACCTGTACTACCTTCACTCCGGCGTCTACAAGATCGTCATTGTTCACAACGGCGTAGAGTACGCCTTTGGTTATCAAAAAAAGCATGATGTTCCATTCGACAGCGCCAACGGAGAGGGCATGTCCATGTCATCTGTGGCTCAGCCGCACCGTCGGGCATCACGAGCCCTTGTAAACCCGCACCATAAAGACCAGTTCCTTCCATCGTTTGACCTGTTGAACACGACTGTAGCCAGCAATTGAGTTCTTGCGTGGAAGGACAACGGGCGCCTTCAGGGTGTCGGTCCACTCGTTCGACAAAAGTTCGAGCAATCGCACCGACTTTATCGCAAAGGCAGCCCCCGAAGTCTCGGTTTGAACGCCACTGACGATCCCCACCAGGTCGCCGCGGCTGTTCAACAGCGGGCCGCCACTATTTCCGGGATTCACCGGAACGGATACCTGGTACGCATTCGGGTCCTGCCGAAAACCAGTTGCCGCGCTAATGGAACCTTCGCCAAATACAATGTCCTCGCGTGGAAAGCCGAGCGTGTAAACGTATTCGCCCAGGTCAGCCTCGTTGTTGCTGACCGTGAAGGGGAGGCTTCTTTTCAGTTTGAAGGCGGGCGAAATGATCTTCAGGATGGAGATATCATGACGAGGGTCTCCAAAAACAACTTTGGCTTGCAACCGGCCATAGGTATCATTCTCGATAGCAACTGAATCCGACTCTTTAATAACATGGTAGCTGGTGGCGACATAGCCGGCAGGAGAGATGAGGAAGCCTGTCCCGGAGTAGCGGCCGGGTATGATCGGTTTTTCCTTGGATTCAGCCAGGCCATCCAGTATTTGTTTCTGCGATTCCTGGATCTGAAGTACGTCACGACGCAACTCTTTGTAATAGGTTTCCTGGCGCGTGTCAAGTGATTGCGTGATGAGCAGGGTACCCACCACGGCAACGACAGTGACCGAAGCGGCGATAGTCGTGAGTCGCCAGTACTTCTTGAAGCCATTTATCGGGGGAGGCGACGGCTCGCGCAGGTCTGCGCTTCCCATTTTGTGATGGATGCTCTCCAGGGTTTCTTTCAGGCGCTTTCGTGAACCGAACGCTTTCAATGTAGACATCACCTGAAGATAGGCCTCCGCTTCGGATCGGAATTCGGGGTCTGACGACATTCGACCGTGCAGTGCGCGCGCATCCCTATCGCTCAGCAGTCCTTTGTGATAGTCGTCCAGCATGTGGAAAAAATCATCATCGGTTTTCATGGCGCAGGTTGATAATGTGAAAAGAATATTTTCCGGAGCCGTTGCAAGCACTTATACTTCTGGTTCTTCGCGCTTTCCGCAGAGGTGTATCCATGCTTGTCGCGGATGTTCTCCATGCTCAGGTCATGCATGTAAAAGTCTTCGATGATGCCCCGGCACGGCTCGCCCAGGGCGTCAAGCGATGAGGCGATGTGCTGAAACTGCTTTTCGCGCTCTTCAAAAGCTGTGAATTCAGTGGCTTCGTCCGGGAAGAGTTCCCCCAATGGATGCGGGGAGCGGAATTTCTTCTTTTCCGCAAGCCGTTTTAGCCAAAGCCGATTGCAGACCGCATACAAATACGTTTGGATCTTGCATGTGAGCTTGAAATCGGGCTGCCGGACCCGCTCATAAAATGCTATTACTCCCTCCTGGTAAATATCCTTGGCTTCCTGTTCCGTACCACTGTTGGACCGAACCAGGTTGGCGATCATTGCATAATGTGTCCTGTATAATTCGCTTAGTACCATAGAATTGTCCTCCCTTCGCAGCGCTGCGACAATCAATTCATCGAAGTAATAGGCCATAGAAGCGGTCGGGTTAATACAAAACGCGGGGTAAGGTCACCTTTCTAAAAATAGATTTTTTTTGGGTGACTTTTCTTCGATTCGGGTATGAAGGTAAATTTTTAACTAAAACCGATTATGAAAAACAAATTGAAACTTGCATTAGCGATTTTATTGTTTGCCGGCGCGTTAACAGCCTGTACATCGTCTTCTGAGAAAGCCGATGTTGCGCAGGATGAAGTCGCCGCCGACACGACCGCAGTCGCTCCCGCAGACACTACGGCTACAGAGTCTGCCGATACGGTAGGACAGTAGGCCTTCAACTACCACCTCCCTCTCCTAAAGGAGGTGGTAATTTTTTCATTTCATTTCTTTTCTTTTCAGCTTTCAGCAATAACGATCAACCGAGGTATTCCAGCAGCCTTCAGTTCTTCGCCACGCTTGCTTCCCGCGAAAGCGTTGTTTATATTCGCTCACGGAGCCCATTCTTCGTTGGCATGATACACCGGCGATGAAATGGGCTTTTTGATCTCTTCCGATAACCAAAAAAGAACCCCTATGGCCTTGACCAGAACTGTCATTAATCCGCCGGAAGACCCTGCCGGGATTCTCGGGAAGGAGGCTCTCAAACTCATAGTGCTTGGCAACCGCGAGCCATTAGTTGAAAAAGCCGATTACATCGCTGGAGAAATGCCTCTGGGTGTCGAACGATACGTAGTCTGGTATAAGGAACCCTCCTTCGATGATCTGAAGGAAAAATTTCCCGAGCTGCGCGAACACGCCGACTTCAAAGCATTTGCGCTTTCAACACTAAATAAGGTGGCCGATGTACTCGACTCCGATGACCGGGAAGATTATTTCCGGCTCGACCGCGCATTTACGAAAGCTAGCTGGCCGCAGTATAACCAGTAACCTTCAAAGCCATGGCGAAAACAATATGTTTCACGGCAGCGCTGGCGCTGGCCTGGACCGCGATTGATGCACAGATTGTGAGCGTCGAAGAGGTGAGCAGGGGAACAGACCAGCTCCTGTCATCAAAGAACGGTATCATTGACATCAATTCCTCACTGAGGGTCAAGCTCGATCGTGATCAGTTGTTGCTGACGCTGGGCAGGAATGTCAAGGCTAACAGTGCCTTGATCGAAAAGGTTGAACGCCTCAATTTTATTCTTGAAAACCAGGTCGCGATCCTGCAGGCACTGGATGTAACCGTCCAGGAGGCCAGCCAGTCCTCCGCAATCGATCGTCTGGGAAAATATGCCGTGTTGATGGGAGAGTTTTACGACAGGGTCGAGCGCGACGAAGAATTGCGAGAACGGGTGAATGAACTTTTCGATGAACATCGACGCAATTGGGCCACGATCGACCGCAACGTTTATCCTACAGGACAAGCATACGTCTTGAAAAAGCTCGGTTCCGATCAGCAGGAGATTGTCAACATGCTCCGAAATTCGAATGATGTCAAGCGCTCGAGCGTTCAGCTAGTCGCGTGGTTAAACGAAAATCGTGTGCATATCGAAAACTTCGATCAATATGCGCTCGGTGAGTTTTACGAGGTGCCACGGTGGGTCACCACATTCTCGGACGACGACATTAGGGCGTTTGAAAAAAGCCGTGATCTGGCAAATAGAATGAATATACTGGTGGACCAGAATACATCCGGGTTGAGAAGCTTGTTATCAAAGACGCTCAAGTCGGTCGACTGCATTCCAAACCTGGTCATTGAGATGGGAGATAAGCTCGACAGTATTGAAAGTATTGCAGGGCGGGATCGCGAAACGTTGATTGCTTTTCTGGAAGAAGCTAAGAAGGAGCTGGAAAAAATCGCGCAACCCCTTTCGGCTCTTGCCAGTCCGGGCGGCGGGAATCCGTTGAAGATTTTCAACACCGTGCAACAACAGATCTTGGATGCAATTGAGGGCGCTCCTCCGCGCATCGGAAGGTTGATGGATGAGCTGCCGCAATCACTGCGGAGCCACCAGACAATGGTAGCTTTAATTAAACGGACTCGTGAATGTGTTGCCGCGCTCGAACAAGATGCAATGACCATTTCACAAGTGTACCTCCTTTCGTCGGCATTGTTGTCGCCATTGAAACAGTCAGCCGGGAATGCGCTGGAGATCGGCGACGAAGTTTACTCTTTTACGATTGAAGATATTCCGGAGGCGGGATTCATCGATCTGAAATACACCGGGCAACGCAGGAGTGGAGATCAGCTTATCCTTAAGTTGATCGTCAAGTCGCGTCGCGACAGCGTGGAGAAAAGGGCAGGGACGGTCGTGGAACGACTGGCTCTGGACTTGCAGCAGGTGAGCCTGTACATGGAGCCGCATGTTACCGTCATTGTCGCAAATCCATACAACAAGACGGAGAGTGTCAAGCTCGACCGCAATTTTCAGATCGCTCCTTCGGGAAATTTTGTTTTGAAATTCGGTTCCCGAAAGAGCAACATTTGGAACTTCCTTAGTCCGGGTATAGCATTCAGTATGTCGACGCCTGACTTCGACCTGGATGGAACGCCAGACATTGCCGTCGGCGGCGGGGTGACCCTTCTCAAAGATATTTTCAGCGCTGGGGTATCTTACAATTTGCGAACGGATAATCCTATGCTCTTTTTTGGATTATCGCTGCCGTTCGCGAATCTCGGCTTTCCGATTATGAATACGAAGAGCGGGGAGTAGTTTGTAGTTCGTAGTTTGGAGTTTCCGGTTCCGGGTTCCAGGTTCCTGGTTCCAACAGATTGCTTCAAACTGGCTCTGAATCATACACCGAGCGCGGCGGCTCCCTTCAGGGACGAAAGGGCGCGCGTGGGAAGACAAGTTCCGCGTTCCAGGTTCCTGACAAGCCACTAAGGCACTAAGTCACGAAGAAAGGCAAGCCATCACGGTCAACCGTATTCATGACACTGCCCACTACCTGCCGTGGTCCCGATAGCTATCGGGAGTCGACTGTTGACTGTGGACTTTACCGCCACTATCGGTATAGCCGACTCTTCCTTACTAAACTCTCACTGATTTTAGCCTCAGACTATTCGCCACCACACTCAACGAGCTCAGTGCCATGGCGGCGCCGGCGATCATTGGATCGAGCATAAAGCCGTTGACCGGGTAGAGCACGCCGGCGGCGATCGGTATGCCGATCACGTTGTAGATGAACGCCCAGAAAAGATTCTGCTTTATCACAGCAACGGTCTTCGATGAAAGTGCGAGCGCTTTGGGTATCGCGCGGAGATCGGATGTAATTAACGTTATCCCAGCGACGTCCATCGCAATGTCCGAGCCCTTACCCATCGCGATGCTGATATCCGCATGCGCCAGCGCCTCGGCGTCGTTGATGCCATCGCCAACCATGGCGACCACAAGACCTTTTTTCTGCAAATCCTTGATGAATCCAGTCTTGTCTGAAGGCATCATCTCAGCTTTGAAGTCCCTGATCCCTGCCTGGCGCGCAACTACCTCGGCGGTACGGGGATTATCCCCTGTAAGCATGAAGACATCGACGCCACGATCATGGATGGATTTTATTGCTGCGGCAGATGCAGGTTTCACCTTGTCGGCTACTGCGATAACAGCAAGTACTTCACTTCGACCGGCAAAGAAGACTACGGTTTGAGCTTGATCATGGAGATTGGTTGCGAGAACCTCCAACTCGTTCTCCACACGAATGTCGTTATCAGTCATCCACCGCTGGCTCCCAACGAAATATTCGATGCCGTGAACTGTTGCTTTCAACCCACGAGCCGTGACGCTTTGAAATGAATTGACAGAAAATCGTCCAACGCCATCATCTTCAAGGCTGCCAACAATAGCTCTTGCAATCGGGTGAGTTGACCGCGATTCGAGCGAAAGCAATATTTCCTTGTATGCCTTGCGTCTTGTATTGTCAACTTGCCATGAAATGGAAGTCACCTGCGGTGTGCCCTCGGTAATGGTACCGGTTTTGTCAAGCACCACGGCCCGAACGCGATGCGCCGCTTCCAGGCTTTCAGCATCCTTTATCAGAATATGGTGTTCTGCGCCAACACCTATTCCAACCATGATCGCGGTAGGTGTGGCTAATCCCAACGCGCAGGGACAGGCGATGACCAGAACGGATACAGCGGTGAGAAGGCCGTTCGTAAATCCTGTTTCCCCGCCAAACATAATCCAGGAGGCTAAGGTCACCACCGCAATTAGCAGAACGACGGGCACAAAGATTCCGGCAATCTGGTCAACAAGTTTCTGAACTGGCGCCTTGCTACCCTGAGCTTCGCGCACAGCCGCGATAATCCTTGCCAGCACCGTCCCGCTGCCCACCTTGTCGGCCCGAAACGTGAAGCTCCCCTGCTGGTTGAGCGTTCCAGCAAATACTTTTTTTCCGATCGATTTCCCGGATGGCAGTGGCTCCCCTGTGATCGTACTCTCATCTACGAACGAGGTTCCCTCGACAACGGTGCCATCAACCGGAAGTTTTTCTCCCGCGCGGACGAGTATCATGTCGCCTACGCGAACTTCGGCAATCGGTACTTGCTGATGAACGCCGTTTTTGACGACCGTCACGGTTGAGGGTTGAAGCCCCATCAGCTTTCGGATGGCGGATGATGTCTTTGACCGGGCTTGTTCTTCCAACAGCTTTCCGATTGATACAAAAACCACGATCGTTGCGGCGGCTTCAAAGTACACGTGTGGCTGAATGCCTCTCGCGAGCCAAAATTCCGGCAAGAATGTGTTGAATGCGCTGAACAGGAATGCGATTCCGACAGAGAGGGCGACCAGGGTATCCATGTTTGCCCGGCCATGACGACCTTGCTTCCACGCATTGACGAAGAAATGACGACCAAAGTAAAAGACCACGGGCATCGTGAGCAGCATAGAAATGTATTTGCCGGCGGCCAGGTCGGGGAAGAACATGCCGATAATAAACACCGGGATGGCGAGAACAGCCGATGATATCGTTCGGCGCTTAAGCGACTGGTAATGCTTCAGCCGGTGTTCGGCCTGGACTTCTTCACGATTCTCCTCCTCGACCAACAGGTCATAACCAATGGACCGAACGGCGTTTTGCAGATCGGCCGGGGAGGTGACAGCGGTGTCATATTCAACCCATGCGGTGTGGCTCGCGAAATTCACGGTTGCATTCGCTACGCCTTTGGTCGACTTCAGAATCGATTCCACACTCATGGCGCAAGCCGCGCAACTCATCTCCAGCACCGGAAATGTGTCGGTCGAGTGCCTGGAAGAAGTCGTTTTTGCTTCCATTCTTTCCAAAAGTACAAATTCGGAGAATGGAAGGTTTTATATTTTAGCTTGTTTGATTTACAGGATTGTTGGGTGTTGGCAATTGGCTATTGGCTGTTGGCTATTGGCTGTTGGTTTGTTCATGTTACAAGTTGCATGTGGCCGGCAATCGTAACGTGGTGTTCGGGTGTTGAAGTGCCATTCCTAATTCCTAATTCCTCTCCAATCACACGGTGGTTCTCCTTTCGGGCGGCGGCCTCGGGTATCGAGAGTCTCCAGGAAACACGCGGCTTGTTAATGCCACCAAGGCACCAAGACACAAAGAATCCACCATTGTGGAAAGCCCTTTAGCCTTTAGCCTTTGGCCTTTAGCCTTTGGCCTTTAGCCTTTAGCCTTTG
>CAZLWX010000146.1:0-8353 GCA_964563295.1 uncultured Roseivirgaceae bacterium
ATAAAACCTGTCGATGGCCTCCATTTTTTCACCTGTGCTGATGAACTTGATCGGTTTATCAACGACGCGCCGGATAGACAATGCCGCGCCACCGCGCGCATCTCCGTCGAGCTTGGTCAGCACCACACCATTGAAATCAAGGCGATCGTTGAATGCCTTCGCTGTGTTGACCGCGTCCTGGCCTGTCATGGAGTCAACTACAAACAGTGTTTCAGCGGGTGCAAGCGCTTCTTTCAGTCGGGCAATTTCGTCCATCATCTCCTCATCGACCGCGAGCCGCCCGGCCGTGTCCACGATCAATATCCTGGCATTGCTTTGACGCGCATGATCGATTGCCGCCTTTGCAATATTGACGGCATCTTTATTGTCCGGCTCCGCATACACTTCTACGCCCACTTGCTCGGCCAACACCTTCAATTGGTCGATGGCGGCAGGGCGGTAAATATCGCAAGCCGCTAACATGACCTGGCGGCCCTGCTTTTTCAGATAATTGGCAAGCTTTCCGCAAAACGTTGTTTTTCCTGAACCCTGCAATCCCGCAATCAGGATCACCGCAGGATTCCCTTGTATGTTGATATCGACGCTCTCGCCACCCATCAGGGCGGTGAGTTCATCGTTAGTGATTTTTGTCAGCAGCTGCCCGGGTGAAACCGCCGTGAGCACATCCTGGCCAAGAGCCTTTTGCTTGATTTCGTCGGTCACGTCTTTGGCGACCTTGAAATTGACATCGGCATCAATGAGCGCCTTTCTGATTTCCTTGACCGTGGATGCGACGTTAATCTCAGTAATGCTGCCTTGGCCTTTCAGGGTCTTGAAGGCCCTTTCGAGCTTTACACTTAAATTATCGAACATAGCCTTGCTTTTTCCTTAGCGTTTCTGATCCTGTTTCCAACAAATTGGCCCCAAAGTTAAGCCATTTTCTACTCCCTGAAAGCAATATACGGAAACGCCTCGCCGGCATGGAAGTCCGAGCGGTCAGGGGGGAGTTCGAGGAATCCATCGATGTCGCGAAGATTCGCAAAATCACCAGACCCGCCTCCCACCTCAGGATAAGCCAGCCGTTTCCCGCTGTTACAATCCACCCGCACTTGCAAGTAATACGTCAGACGAGGTTGAAATGAGAAGTCTGTTGCCAGGATAGCGTTCTGCGGCCTGGACACTACTCCGCAGCTTGCAAAAAACCAAGGTCGGATGTAGCGGTAAAAACACATGAAGGTGGACACGGGGTTACCCGGCAACGCAAAGACCGTCTTACCGTCATCCGTGACACCAAACCAGAACGGTTTCCCCGGTCGTTGACTGACCTGGTGAAATTTCTTTTTCACGCCAAGCTCTTCGAGGACCGTTGGCACAAAGTCGAATTTTCCTTTTGATACTCCTCCTGACAGGATCACGACATCGAACTGAGCCACCAAATCGCTCAGCGATTTCAACAGCGATTGTTTTTCGTCGCGAAAATGAAATTGAGACGCTGGCCAGCTCATCTGCCTCATCGCAGCTTCAACAGCATAGGTGTTGGATCGCCGTAACTGGTGGGGTGCCGGAATTTCAGTAATGCCGATCAATTCGTCACCGCTTGACACGACCGCGGCGCGCGGGTAATTATACACGAGCACCTCGCTTTTCCCAACCGAGGCGAGCAGGGCCACCTCGGCGGGAGAAAGTATTGTACCCGGCGATAACAATTGGCTCCCCCGTGCGACGTCTTGTGCAACTTTATGCACGTTCTGCCCTCGCACCAGTTGGGCACTGTTGATGAACGTCTCGCCTGAGGACATGGTGAGATCCTCATAGGGAACGACGGTGTCGGCACCCCTGGGTAGAACCGCCCCGGTCATCACTTCTATCGCCGAAGCTGGATCAATTTCCTTTGCTGGCTCCCCGGCTGCCTGTACCCCTGCAATAGAAAAGGAGCGTTTGCCTTCCTTCCACGCGTCGAAGGCGATTGCAATCCCGTCCATCGTCACCCGGTCGAAAGGGGGAAGATCGCGGTCAGCAAAAATGGATTCTGCCAATATTCGGCCGGAAGTTTCCGTCAACGGAATTTTCACCGTCGATGGAGTGAACGGATGTGATAAAATAATAGAAGACGCCTCCTGGACGCTGATCATGGAATATTACTAATTTTGACGGGAGCTAAATTAGGATGAAAAAAGGCAAAATCACTCACGTGGACCAGGCGGGAAATCCCACTATGGTCGATGTCTCCGAAAAAGCTCCAACCCGGCGCACCGCCCGCGCCCAGGCCATCGTGGTTGTCGGCGATGAAATCCTCAGCCATATTCGAGAAAATGAGCTGGACGCTGGCAAAGGGCCCGTGTTCCAGACAGCTATTCTCGCCGGTATCACCGGAGCAAAGAAGACCTCCGATCTAATTCCGTTATGTCATCCGCTGGGCCTCGAGGATTGCAAAGTAAACATAGAATGCCACGGCGGGGAGATTATCATCACCAGCACGGCCACGATCACGGCAAAAACGGGAGTTGAAATGGAGGCACTCACCGCGGTGTCGGTTGCTGCTTTGACGATCTACGATATGTGCAAAGCGCTGTCGCACGAAATTGAAATCCGTGAGATCAGGCTGCTGGAAAAAACGGGAGGCAAGACAAGTTTTAGATATTCACAGACAAAATAAACGAGCGCTTAGGCGCCGCCCCATGAAGCTTAAGAAGTGCCCTCATTGCGGCGGAGAGCTAAACGATTAATCCTCGTAGAAAATCACGAGGTCCACCCTTCGGTTCATGGCCCGCTCGTCTTCCGTTCGATTTTCATTCAGCGGCTCGGTCATGCCCTTGCCATCGGTTTCGATTCTCGCGGGATCGATGCCGCGTTCAACAAGGTAGTCCTTCACAGCGTTTGCCCTGTGAACCGAAAGCCGCTGGTTGAACTTTTGGGATCCGATATTATCGGTATGGCCAGTGAGTTTCACACTCAGATGAAGGTTTTCCCTTAAGGCTTCACTCAAGTCGTCCAGGTAGCGGGTGGATTGCTCGTCGAGCGCGCTACTGTTAAACTCAAAGTTGAAATGCAGCGTAATTTTCTCGACGACAAGTGGTTGATGTTTGATGTTGCCTGCCTTCGCGGTGGCGATAACGGAATCCTGCTTATGTTGAAGGTCGGCCTGGCGGCTGACTACTTGTGTTGTGTCTTTTGGTAGTGGCTTGGACGCGGTAGGCGCTTGCTCAACCTGAGGCTGACGAGGTGAAGGCTTTCGCGCGGCAATCCTTTTCTTTCGGGCGCGAGCGTAGGGGTCAACCAGTTTCCGCAACTCAAGGCCGACTTCAAACGCCCCTGTGTTGCCGATGTTGGTTTTGCCCACCGGAAAGTCGTAGCTAAAGCCGATCGAGAAGTTGTCGCGGTGCAACTGGAGTCCGACGATGCCCGAGCGGCCAACCGCGTATCGCGTAATGACGTCCACCCTTCCGGCGACCTGGTTGGGAAACGGTTGGATCGTGTAGCTTGTAACCCCGCCAATCGCTACCACATTGTTTGAGGCCGAGCGGGTAAACAACAGGTCAGGCGTAACTGCAAGCTGTTCCTCTTCGAACACCCGAAAGCTACCATGCAAGATGATGGTACTATTCAACTCGCTTTCGGTGTTGGAAAACGAATCCTGCGGTTTGTTAAAATCAAAAAAAGAAATACCCCAAGACGCAACTTTCTCTTGTCTGCGATTCACCGTTTGCCAATAGAGTCCCGCACTGAAGGTGAAGAAATCCGACTTCAGGTAACTGAGATTCTCGCCGTTGAACTTCGTGGGGTCAAAGCCCCTATCGGGAATATATTGTGAGCCCGTGAACAGTCCGTCCAAATTGACATTGCGTAGTTGATAAAGGCCTTTGATCCCGAGCGAAAGCGTCTGAAAACGACTGAGGTAAGCATTTATGGCATACGAAAGCGAAGCTTCCCGTGTATTAAATATTCCTCCTGCCCGGTCGTCCATGGCCGTAATTCCAATTCCGGACCAACGCCGGCCCGTTGCCTTGCTCAGTAAGGGGTACACCGCAGAAATCAGGCTGCTTTTCAGATTTATGTCTCCCCCGGTACCTTGCTGCCTGAACAGTAATCCGACAGAGGCATAATCCGATGACGCAACTGAAGCAGGGTTTACCCGTTGTGACGCGTAGTTATACTGACTGTATTGGAAATATTGACAACGGGCCGACCCAATGGCCGCGTGACATAGGATAATGATCAGCAATCGGCGTATCATCAGCGAATTAATACGATCGTCCCTTTACTCTTGCCATTTAACAAAAGCGGCTCACCGGAGAGGTACAGACCATCGACTTGCCAGTAGTAGACACCAGCCGGTTGAATGTTGCCCTGAACGGCTCCGTTCCAACCCCGCGTCGTTGCCGCGGTGATATCCTGCGTCTGATAGACAACGCTCCCTTCCCTGTTGCGTACAACAAATGAAAACTCTTTAACAGACGCCAATCCGTATACCCTTAGTTCATCATTCTGCCCATCCCCGTTCGGAGTAAACAGGTTCGGCACAAATGCCGATGCTGTAACGACGACCAGTACCTTTCCGACAGCAGTGCAACCAATCGAATCTGTCACCGTCACCGTGTATTCCGTTGTAACGGAAGGCGACGCAATCGGATTGGCGATGGCGTCATTGCTGAGGCCACCGGATGGTACCCATTGGTAAAACATGCCGCCATCGCCGGCGTCAAGCTGCACCTCCGACCCTTGCATAATGTAAAAGATCTCTCCGTTGAGGGTTACTTCAGGCTTGCTGATACTGATAGCATATCTGCGCAAGATGCCGCAACCATCGCTGTTGGTGACAGTAACACTAAGCGTATCATTTTGGAGCAACGTGTAGGCAAGGGTGTCGGAATCGGAAAGGAACCCGGAAATAGCGCTCTCCCAGGTAACTTCCTCCCAGCCCGGCTCAACACCAAAGGTGAGCGCGGTGCCCTCGCAAGCGAGAACCTGAGATTCCTCTTCCCTGAGGACGTTCTCCTGAACTTCGATCAGATATACCTGCACCGCCCCGCAATCACCGTCCCGGTCAACCTCCACCGAGAAAAGCGTGTCTGACTTCACGACGTTGAAGTTGAGTATCGTGGACCGCCCGAGAAATCCATCGGAAAAAGAGAACCACATAGCCTCGCGACTCCTCGCAAAAAACAGTTGCTCATTCCTGCAAGCAGTCAAGTTGTTGATCCCAATCAGATCACAACCCGGACCTGAACCCTGAGCATTTCCGCCGGTACCGACACAAAGGCCGTCGGCGCCCACGTGGAAGGCATTGTCAATGGACTGAATTCGATAACTGAAAGACTGCAGCGCCTGCCTTAGTAGAAAGAAGTTATTCGTTCCCAAATTACCATGGCTAACGGTCAGTCGAGTTCTTTCAACCAAATCAAACTCTCCCAACATCCGATCCTCCATTTCGGTGTGAATAGTCAGATCGTAGGTAATTGCTTGCTGAGGCGTATGATCGTCTTCCGGAGGTTCCCAGTAAAAGAAGGTGCGGTTAAAGATACCGGCCGTCAGGGGAAGGGAAACCCTACCCGGATAGCCATTCCCTTCGGGGATGTCATTAGAAAAAAGGATCAGCCCAGGCCCCGCCGATCCAACAGCGACTTGCAACAGGTCAAGGTCTCCATCGCGATCATAATCGCCGAAAGCTTGATCGATCAACCCAGCGCTGTTTATTATGGCTTCAGTAGAATCATCAAACATTATTACATTGAGTGTGTCTGTCGACGATCTGCCAACGAAGTGAACGTCGGCCAACCCGTTGGAATTTAGGTCGGCAACAAAGAATTTCAGCCCTCCGAATGTGGTTAGTGTATCCGCAACCGCCCTAAGGCTATCTCCCAGGTTCCGCAGGATCAACGAACGAGAGCCGTCATCAGAGTTCTGTACCGACGCAAGGATATCGAAATCTCCGTCTTCATCGACATCACCGATGACAGCCTCACCGGCGACTGCGTTGAAGGCCTCAAACGGAGCAAAATACAAGCCTCCGCGATTGTAGAAGACGGTCGTCTTCACGGCTGCGCTGTCGTCACGGCCGCTGACAAATAGGTCGTTTCGGCCGTCACCATCAACGTCCAAAATGATTAAGGCAGTTGCAGCAATGTGAATGGAGTCGTATTTCAATTTCCATTCACCATCTGCTAAGGCATAAATATGAAGAAAGGATGTGTCTTCAGCCACTCCGCTGATCACCAGCTCCTGGAGGCCATCTTCATCAAGATCTCCAAAAGCCACCGCTCCGCCTTCTTCCAAAATCTTGTCTACTGTAAAAGTGAAGTCGCCGTCGTTCGACAACCTGGTCGTTGTTGTGTCCTCCGACAGAAAAATATCGATGTCGTTGTCGAGATCGTCATCCGCAAGAACGAATGAGCCATTGGCATATGGGATCATTGTAGCGCTCTTGAACAGGATACCCTGGACCGTATCGACTTGATAGGTCAGCAAAAAGGAATTGCCAGCCTGGGAGGTCCCGGCGACGATCGCGTCAAGAAAGCCATCATTATCAAGATCGGCCCACCGCACTCGCGCGTCTTGCACCGAGTCCGGCAGATCTATGCGGAATTTCTCCTCAAATTGTTGAGCGTTCACGACTCCAATGGCCGCACAGAGTATCACTACTATCCAGAGCGTTCTCATAGTCAATCGTTTGGCTTGATGCTGAGCTGAAATGTTAGAGGAACAGATATCCGGCTCGCCACCGGTTTCTCATTGTAGGTTGCCGGCCGCCACTCGGGCATTTCGGAAATCACGCGCACGCTTTCCTCGTCGAAGGCCGGTCCCAGAGACTGCTCAATCGTAATCTTTTCAGGCTTTCCCTGAATGTTGATTGTAAACGCGACCACAACAACACCTTCAATGGAATCCTTTAGAGCTTTCTGAGGATAGCTGAGCGCGCGGGCAAAATATTCATACAACGATGTGTAGCCATCAGCCGGCTCCGCTTGTTTGTACAGGTTGCCGATGACCGATTCTACAACAACAGAGTCGCGCCGATCGATAGTGAGCGTTTCCTTTGCGACATCTTCCTTCGGACGGTCTGCGTTCGTGTCTTTGGAAGGTGCCGGACTTGAGGGCATTAGCTGCAATTGGTTTTGCGCAGGCTCCTCTTCAGAATCGCTTTCATGAACAGCCATCGCTGTATCCGGCAAAAGCAGGCTGCCTCCGGGTTGCGGCTTCAGACCGTCAATGGTCAGGACTTCTTGTTTTGATCCATTCTGATTCGACAGATACCAGGCAGCCGGAATCATTATCGCCCCCAGACCCAATAAGATGAAGCTGATTTTCCCCATCGATCGCCAGTAACTCTTGACGGGCTTTGATTTTGACATTTCAACCAGTTTGTCGAAATCCATGTAAGAACGAATCTCATCGTCCTTGATCTCGGGAATTGTCTTCATTATGCAGACTTTGTTTTTCATTTTCCGATGAATAGTTTCTTCATTTTCTCCAACGTTCTATACGTCCTGACCTTGGCGTAGCTTTCCGTGATACCGAGGATTTCCGCGATCTGTTTAAACGACTGCCCTTCCATGAAGCGCAGTTCGATGATGTACAATTCCGTTTCCTTCAGCCTTTGGAGAATGTCGGGCAATTTTGCCTGCAGTTCTTCGATCGCATCCATGCCAAACATTTCTTCATAGAAGGTATGTGCAATGGAGGGATCGAGCACGACCAATCGCTCTCTCATCGTCCGCCTGAAGAAATCGTTGCATTCATTCATCGCAATCCGAAACAACCACGACGAAAACGGCAATCCTCTGAATTTGAATTGGCCAATTTTCTGAAGCGCCTTCAGAAAGACTTGCGCGGTAAGATCACCCGACAGGTCCTTGTCTCCGATTCGGTGATAAACAAAGACAAAAACTGGTTTATAGTACTTCTCGTAAAGCGATCTGAAAGCCTGAGGATCGTCTTTACATTTTCGAATAACCTCCTGTTCAAGAATAAGTTGATCTTCAGTTTGAATGCTGGGCTTCAAGCAAATTCGTTTGTTTTCAAGGTTATAATGCCAGAAGGGGCAAAAAGATACGGGTTTTCGTCGCCTTTATTTTCGGCGATTTCCCAATGGTAGCGGCAATTCTGCAGGATTTGTTTTGCGTATTTATAAAGGCTTCGCTCATAAGCGATTGGCCGACTCGATCACTTTGGATGCTTCAATGTTTTCAATCGTTTGTTGAAATAAGCCATCAAGAAAGGGGAACAATTGTTGCTCCCCCGTGTTATTACGAATGTCTAACAATGGCTTTTATGAAAACACTATCGAGAAGCGTCCTGGCGGATTTCATGTCAAATCCGATTAACAGGAACCTGGTTCTCATTATGGTTTCAGCGCTGATCCTGGCGATCTCTATCG
>CAZLWX010000147.1:0-8332 GCA_964563295.1 uncultured Roseivirgaceae bacterium
ATTTTCCAGCGCTTCTTCCAGTGCGCGGAGCGTGTTAACATCGAGATCATTCGTCGGCTCGTCGAGGAGAAGAAGGTTGCCGCCTTGTTTCATGGCGATGGCCAGGTGTACACGATTGCGCATACCGCCCGAAATTTCTTTGATCTTCTTCTGCTGATCGGTACCGTTGAAATTAAATTTCCCAACGTACGCCCGCGAGTTGAGCTGCTTTCCTCCAAGCTCGATAAGCTCATTGCCTCCTGTGATCGCTTCCCACACCGTTTCCTCGGGCTTCAGATCATCGTGTTCCTGGTCGACGTATGCGATCTGTACCGTTTCGCCGACTTCGAATTTTCCGGCGTCCGGTTTCTCCTTCCCGATAATCATTTTGAACAACGTCGTCTTTCCTGCGCCGTTCGGTCCAATAACCCCGACAATACCGGCTGGCGGCAGGGAGAACGTCAAGTTCTCATACAGGAGCTTGTCGCCATAACCTTTCGCGACGCCGGTGGCCTCGATCACCTTATTGCCGAGTCGGGGGCCAGGTGGGATGAACAGTTCAAGCTTCTCCTCCTTCTCACGTGTTTCCTGGCCGAGAAGTTTTTCGTAAGCACTCAGGCGGGCTTTGCCTTTTGCGTGACGTCCTTTTGGACTCATTTTCACCCACTCAAGCTCACGCTCAAGGGCTTTCTGACGTTTGGACTCCGACTTTTCCTCCATCGCGAGCCTCTTCTGCTTTTGCTCCAGCCACGACGAATAATTTCCCTTCCACGGTATTCCCTCGCCTCGGTCCAATTCCAGGATCCAGCCGGCAACGTTGTCGAGAAAATATCGATCGTGCGTCACGGCGATTACTGTGCCTTTGTATTGTTTGAGATGTTGCTCAAGCCAATGAACCGACTCGGCGTCAAGGTGGTTGGTGGGTTCATCCAGCAGCAACACGTCTGGTTCCTGCAGGAGCAACCGGCAAAGGGCAACGCGTCTCTTTTCACCACCCGACAAATGTTGCACGCTCGCATCCGGCGGCGGACAACGCAGCGCGTCCATCGCGCGCTCAAGTTTGTGATCAAGCTCCCAGGCATTGGTTGCATCCAGCTTCTCCTGGATTTCACCCTGTTTCTGGATCAGTTTGTCCATCGCGTCCGGATTTTCCAGAACCTCCGGATCGGCAAATTTTTCGTTAAGAGCCTCGAATTCTTTCAATAGGGCGGTAATCTCCTGCACACCCTCCTCCACAACTTCCCTTACGGTCTTGTTCTTGTCGAGCTGAGGCTCCTGTTCGAGGAGTCCAACGCTGAAGCTGAGATCAGATACCACTTCGCCCTGATATTCCTTGTCGATGCCGGCGATGATACGGAGCAACGACGACTTGCCTGCGCCGTTAAGTCCCAGCACCCCGATCTTCGCGCCATAGAAAAACGATAAGTAAATATCCTTAAGTACCTGTTTGTTGGGCGGGTAGATTTTATTAACCCCCGCCATCGAGAAAATTATCTTTTCGTCAGCCATAGAGAATTTTAAAGAGAATCACTCAAAAAGTTACACGGCAGTTTCAAAAAAACAATTTGACCCGCCCGTCTGTCGTTAGCTACTCCTGTCGTGACCCGCCTGTGATTTGAGGCGCAATATGGCGAATTAGTCAATTGATGATGCCGACGCCCGGTTACATTTTTATGAAGAAAACCATTCAAAATGAACGTTTCTGCGCGGTTTTTGTCTGTAGGAATAAGGAATGGGGTAGTTTGATTTGTTCAATTAAAGTTTATTTTTGCGGAAAATTAAAGGGAGGACTAAAGCTATGTATTGGACCCTTGAACTAGCATCTTATCTTGAAGACGCACCTTGGCCCGCTACGAAGGATGAACTGATCGATTACTCGATCCGTTCGGGCGCCCCTTTAGAAGTCGTGGAGAATCTCCAGGAGTTGGAAGACGATGGCCAGCCTTACGAGAGCATCGAGGAGATCTGGCCCGACTACCCGACAAAAGAAGATTTCTTTTTCAATGAAGACGAGTATTGAAAAGACGACATCTCAACGGCATTGAAAAAATCAGTGCCCCTTTTTTTTAAACGACACACTTCCACCCACCACATCCGCACCGCGTTTGTCATCCTTGCCGGGATTTCAAGAGCGCTGTAGCAATAATCAGATCTTCCTCGGTCGTGATTTTGATGTTGTCGTAGCGTCCTTCAAACAAGGAAATGAATATTCCTGAGCGCTCCGCCACGCTGGCATCGTCCGTAAGACTTTCATCCTCTTCAACCTGATAGGCTTTTTTGATCAGGCTCAGCTTGAAGGTCTGTGGCGTCTGGATAAGCCGAAACTTGGACCGGTCGACGGCGAGCGTTTGCGTCTGGTCCGTTATTCGCAGAGACTCTTTCAGGCGTACCGCAGCCACTGCCGACTGATGTACTCCAGCAAGGCGGAAGGAGGCCGCGATGATGTCTTCATGAATCAAGGGTCTGACGCCATCGTGAATAGCCACTAACCCTTCGGTGCCGGCGATCGCATCGAGTCCGTTGCGCACGGACTGAAAGCGTGTGTCCCCGCCCCCTCGGACCAAAACCGGGTTTTTGAACTGGTGCTTTCTGGCAATTGAATTCCAGGTCTCAAAGTGCTCCGGCGCCAGCACCAGCACAACCTGGATCATGGGGGAGTAGCGGTAGAAGGCGCGCAAGGTGTGTATCAATACGGGGGTACCATCGAGCTCAACGAATTGCTTCGGGACGCTGCTCCTGAAGCGCGTTCCTTTTCCGCCGGCAACAATGATTGCGTATTCAGGTTGACTCAAGATTCAAAGGTGGTTTAGGCGATACCGATGATGTAGATAAAAATAGCAAATTGCCCCAGTTATAAAAATCTCAATAACTTTAAGGTAATATGATGATGCTTCGGTTTCTGCTGATGGCGTTCAATGTGGCCGTAATCTGTTTTCTTATCTACAAGATGGTTACGGTAGTCAATACCCCGGTTGAACGATCACGCAAAGTGATTTTCCTGATTGGCGGTACCCTTTTGCTGCTCGCGCCGATGGGTATCTTTCTCCGTTTCTTCGGAGCAGCACCCCAGTACTTTCTAATTTACCCTGTAGCGATTTTTCTCTTCCTTTACTTTACACGCCAACTGTAGCGTCACTTGGGGTAAGAGTAAGGATTTATTAAATGATCAGCATCGCATCGCCGTACGTCAGGAACTTGTATTTTTCCTTTTTGGCAATTTTGTACGCTTCCATGATCAGGTCGTATCCTCCAAATGCCGCGGCCATCATCAGCAGGGTCGATTCCGGCATGTGAAAATTCGTGATCATGCCTGTACAGATCTTGAAATCATAGGGAGGAAAGATGAATTTGTCGGTCCAGCCCTCGCGGGGTTTCAACCGGTTAGTAGCGGACACAGCCGACTCCAGTGCGCGCATCGAGGTCGTCCCGACAGAGACCACTCGGTTCTTGTTGTCCAACGCCTGGTTGACCTTGGCAACAGCTTCCTGTCCGACAACAAAATTTTCAGAGTCCATCTTGTGTTTGGTCAGGTCTTCGACATCCACTGGCCGGAACGTTCCGAGGCCAATGTGCAGCGTTACATACGTCATTTCAACGCCCTTGATCTGAAGCCTCTTTAATAATTGACGCGTAAAGTGCAGGCCGGCGGTTGGCGCGGAAACCGCGCCCTTATTGCGGGCGTAGATGGTCTGAAAGCGGTCCTTGTCTTCGGGTTCTACTTTTCGCTTGATGTATTTCGGCAGGGGTGTTTCTCCCAGGGTCTCGATCACTTTGTCGAATGCTGCAGAGTCGCCATCAAACAGGAATCGTATGGTGCGACCCCGCGATGTGGTATTGTCGATTACTTCAGCCACCAGGTCGCCATTGCCGAAGTAAAGTTTGTTGCCGACACGGATCTTCCTGGCGGGGTCGACCAGCACATCCCAAAGGTGCATTTCGGCATTGAGTTCGCGCAGCAGGAATACCTCGATCTTGGCCCCCGTTTTCTCTTTTCGACCGTATAGCCGGGCGGGAAACACCATCGTGTCATTGCCGACCAACACGTCGCCTTCGTCAAGGTAGTCGACCAGGTCCTTAAATATCTTGTGCTCGATCTTTCCGGTGTCCTTGTGAATGACCATCAGACGGGACTCATCTCGGTTTTCGGCTGGGCGGGTTGCAATCAGGGTGTTTGGGAGATCGAACTTGAATTCAGATAACTTCATATTGTATAAGGCAGAGTACGCCCAATCAAAGGGTATTTTTATTAAGGTTGCAAAAATAAGGCAATAATTAGCTTTTTCGACAAAGGGGTGCCTGATTTTAACGGCTGTAACAAAAAAGCGGTTTTAATAGTCGTATACGGTAATTCCGGCGCCAAAAATCCGACTAACCACCCGTGACTAAATTGCGTTTAAACAGTCAATGAAAACGCTGGTTCAGATTTTCGAGAGCTTCCGATTCGCGTGGCGGGCGTTGAAATCGAACCTCCTGCGGACAATTCTGTCGCTGCTTGGGGTGACCGTGGGGATTTTTGCCATCATCAGTGTATTAACACTGGTCGATTCTCTTGAAAAAAATATCAAGGATAGTCTCAACTTCCTGGGCACAGGTGTAATCTATGTCGATAAGATGCCGTTTACGGCTGATAACTCTGGTGAATACAAGTGGTGGGAGTTTATTTGGAGACCGACCGCCCGGTATAGCGAGTTTAAGTTCCTGGAGGCCAACCTGAAGCACGACAACGGCATTACGATTTTCGCGGGAAGGGGTAATCAAATCATCAAGTTTGAAAACAACGCCATTGGCGAGGTAAGGCTAGTCGGCGGTGCGCAAGGGTATAACAACATCTTCGAAGTCAATGTGAGTCGCGGGCGCTACTTCACTCCACAGGAAGTCGAGGGCGGTCGCGATGTGGCAATCATCGGCTACGAAGTAGCCCAGGGACTATTCCCCGGAGGCAAAGACCCCATCGGCGAAGTTGTGAAAGTGAAGAATCACAAGTATACTGTTATCGGAGTTATTGAAAAAGAAGGGCAGAGTTTCCTGGGTACGCCGAGTAACGACTACACCGTGGTCGTGCCCTACCAATCGTTCCGGAAGTTGTACAAGACTGGAACCGGTGCGCCATTTGAAACCACATCGCGGATAGGTATCAAGGGATTTGAAAATGACATAGGCCTGGTCGAGCTCGAGAATGAAGCGCGCGGCATGATGCGCGTGAGGCGTGGGTTGAAACCTACCGAGAAGGACAATTTTGCCATGAACAGACCGGAAGCTATCGCCAACGTGATCGGCCAACTTTTCGACGTTGTTGGTTTTGCAGGATGGATCATCGGTGGATTCTCCATCCTCGTCGGCGGATTCGGAATCGCCAACATCATGTTTGTCTCCGTCAAGGAGCGGACCAGTATTATCGGCCTCCAGAAGTCACTCGGCGCCAAGAACTACTTTATCCTTTTCCAATTCCTGTTCGAGGCGATTTTCCTGAGCCTGATCGGCGGACTGGCCGGGTTGGTGCTCGTGTACTTTATCACGTTTATTCCGCTCGGCGACCTTGTAGTCACGCTAACCGTCAAGAACATTGTATTGGGACTGGGCGTGTCGTCTATCATCGGCCTGGTCTCGGGAATTGTGCCCGCAGCAATGGCCGCACGACTTGATCCCGTCATCGCGATTCGCGCCTGATGGGCTGAATACCTGGCTGTCGACCAGTCTACGCTTTCTCCTCCACGGGTTTTTGTTCGACAGCGCCGTTCAGCTTCTCCTTAATTTTCCGCTCGAGCTCATCCATCAGTTCAGGATTATCTTCGATAAGCTGCTTCACAGCATCCCTTCCCTGACCGAGCTTGTTGCCGCCATAAGAGAACCAGGATCCGGATTTTTGAACGACATCAACTTCCACACCCAGGTCCACGATCTCCCCGGATTTAGAGATGCCTTTGCCGTACATGATGTCAAACTCGACAACCTTGAAAGGAGGTGCGACCTTGTTCTTGACCACCTTCACCTTCACGCGGTTCCCCGTGATATCATCGGCAGCTTCCTTGATCTGGCCCAGGCGTCGGATGTCGAGACGCACGGAGGCGTAGAACTTCAGGGCATTTCCACCCGTCGTTGTTTCGGGATTTCCGAACATCACGCCAATCTTTTCGCGCAACTGGTTGATAAAGATGCAGGCACAGCCCGTCTTACTGATCGTGCCGGTGAGCTTGCGCAATGCCTGCGACATCAGGCGGGCTTGCATACCCATTTTGCTATCGCCCATTTCACCTTCCAACTCGCTTTTCGGAACCAGTGCGGCCACTGAGTCGATGACGATGATATCGATAGCTCCCGATCGGATCAGGTGATCGGCGATTTCCAACGCCTGTTCACCGTTATCCGGCTGTGAGATCAGCAGATTTTCAGTGTCGATTCCCAGCTTCTCGGCGTAAATCTTATCAAACGCGTGCTCGGCATCAATAAACGCCGCAAGGCCACCTTTCTTCTGGGCTTCGGCAATGCAATGGAGCGTCAGGGTTGTCTTTCCAGACGATTCGGGTCCATAGATCTCCGTAATCCGTCCGCGAGGAATGCCGCCGATGCCAAGGGCAAGGTCGAGCCCCAGCGAACCGGTCGGGATCGCCGGAATATCCTGGACTTTTTCGTCGCTCAACTTCATTACCGTGCCCTTGCCATAGGCCTTCTCGAGTTTATCGATCGTAAGCTGAAGCGCCTTCAGTTTTTCTTTTGCGTCACTCATGGGATGTCTGTTATTGTCTTCTGTTTTGAATCATTTCTTGTGGATTCGAAAATTACCATTTCGAAGCACAATTTAAAACGAAGCAGTGTCAATTGCTGTCAGTCCTTCGCTCCCTATTGTCCGTTCCTCTTTAAGGCCGGAATAGTAACACCATTACAGTCAAACACTTGTGCAACAGCAGAAAATATTATTCGGCTATATTGCAGTTTTGGTGAATGGTATGGTTTCCCGTATAGGCAAGATTGTCAAGCGATCCCTGGTCGTTGTACTTCTTGTATTGATTGCCTTAACCGCAATTTACCACGACCTGGTAACATACGGTTTTCGTCAGGCAAGGGGCCAGCTGAATATCATCTGGAACGCCCGTCCGGTGGCGGAATTCCTTGACGACCCCGAATTCCCCGACTCCCTTAAAGAAAAACTCCTCCTGATCAATGCCGTTCGCAAGTTCGCCATCGACTCCCTGGGGTTGAAAGACACGCGGAACTATAAAACCATGTATGATCAAAAAGGTGAAGAGATCATGTGGGTCGTTACTGCTTGCAAGCCCTTTGCGCTCGTTGCGCGGGAGTGGAAGTTTCCAATACTCGGCGCAGTGCCGTACAAAGGCTTTTTCGACAAGGAACTTGCCCTTGAGCTGCGCGCCAGGCTTGAAACGGAAGGGTGGGACGTCAGCGTCCGCAACCCCGGCGGTTGGTCGACACTCGGATGGTTTACCGATCCGATCCTGAGCAAGATGCTTGAACGCTCCGAAGGGGATCTCGCCAACCTGATTATCCATGAAATGTCGCATGCGACCATATTCGTCAAGGACAGCGTCGACTTCAATGAGAACCTCGCCACCTTCATCGGCGACCGGGGCGCCGAGCAGTTTTTGATCTCAACTTTTGGCCACGAGTCCATTCAATATCGCGAATACCTCAATGAGGATCACGACTATCTCCTCTTCACCGATCACATGCTCCGCGGAACAGAAAAGCTCGACAGCCTGTACCAAACCATGAGTGACGATGATCCTCTTAACGAGAAGTTGAAACTCAAGAACGACATGATTCGGAAAATCGTCAGCTTCCTCGACACGCTTTCGTTGACCGACACCATCACGCCATCGTCGCGCTTCAGCAAGACGCTTCCTAACAATGCATACTTCATGAATTTTCGCCGCTACCAGTCACAGCAGGACGTGTTCATGGACGAGTGGCGCAATGTATTTCACGAAGATCTGCGGGCCTACATCGCGCACCTGGCGGCGAAGTATCCGTTCTTGTAACTACGTGTTCAAGTGTTGGGGTGTTCAGGGTGTGCTGATGTGCTATTGTGCTGTTGTGCTGATGTGCTGATGTGCTATTGTGCTATTGTGCTGACGTTGGCTTTTGGCCTTTGGCCTTTGGCCTTTGATTGATGTGCTATTGTGCTGACGTTGGCTTTTGGCTTTTGGCCTTTAGCCTTTGGCCTTTGATTGATGTGCTATTGTAAAATTATTCCTTGACAATAGCGCGGTGGCTCTCTTTTTGGGGGCGCGCCCATTTCGGACCGAGAATCTGCGTGAGGGATAGAAGCGGAAAGCCCGCAGTGAAGGGAAGGTGTGAGCGTGGCGCGAGGACTTGGAGCGGATAGCCCGACCCGAGG
>CAZLWX010000148.1:0-6734 GCA_964563295.1 uncultured Roseivirgaceae bacterium
CGTTGACAGTACAAGCCCAACTGCGTATCTTGAGTCGAATCCGAAGCTAATTTGAAGCAAACTCCGCTATTGATTACACTTACCCTGGTGGTTCTGGTCGCGGGAGGATTCTGGCTTTACTCCGAAGTGTTTGATTCTGAAAGCGTGGAGCCGTGGGACCTCGTGGCCGCGGACGCCGTAGTCGTTTACGAGAACGAGCAAGGCGTTAAGGGCCTGGATAAGCTCACGGAAACAACCCTCTGGCGCCTCCTCGAACGCGCTGCGTTCTACCGCAAGCCAACCGATTCTCTTCGCCAAAAGATCTCTGCGATTGTCAGGGAAAAACGAGGAGCACTTGTGTCGGCTCACATCACGAAGAAAGACGACTTCGACTTTGTATTCTACCTCCCGGAGGCACCGTCCGGGCTTGGCTCCATCAGAGGTCCGTACCGTCACTCGAGCCGCGAATTCAATTCGATAAGAATAGACGAACTCATGTTGGAAAACCAGGTCTTCTCTTATGCGGTGATTGATGGTGTTTGGATAGGCAGCTTCACGCCCTTCCTGGTTGAAGACGTTATCCGGACGCACACGACGCGGCCCGAGAGCAAATTCTCAAGAAGCCGCGGCACCGGCCCTTCATTCGCCACCATCCGCGACGACGCCGGAAACCTTTACGTGCAGATCCGTTACCTCGCAGAATTGATTTCGGTCTTCACAACGCCGCGGAATTCGCGACCCCTCCCAATTGGCAAAATGGCGATATTGGATATCAAGCCGTCGGAAAATAGCCTGGTGATGAACGGATTCAGCGTTGATACCACCGACCACGATCAATTCATACTTTCCATTTTCCAACACCAGTCGCCTGTATCGTTTGGATTGAAAAATCTTATCTCCAACCGTACCATTGCCCTAACCCACTACGGTGTCAGCGACGGTTCCAGTTTCAGAGATGACCGGTCACGCTTTGCGGGTGTCAAAAATTCGTTAGTGCGGGACTCGCTGAAACAACTTGCCACCACCTTTCCCGGGATTGAGGACCTGCTGGTCGCTGACGAATTTGGCGTGTGCTACCTGGAGTCGTCCAGGGGAAGAGAAATTTCTCACGTCCTGCTTATTGAGGCGGGGGAACGTGAACAATGGCTTAAAATCTTCAACGCGATCTCGGAACGGTACAGCATGGACACCGTTTTCCATGAACGTTATTCGCAATACGAGATCAGGGAGGTCCCGATCAACCGGTTCCCGGAGAAGTTATTATGGCCGCTCGTTCGCGGATTCAGTCAGAGTTTTTACACGTCGATTGGCGACGTGATACTGATAGCTGACAACCTGGAAGACCTTAAAGAGTTCCTCAACGACATCGACAACGACGAAACCTGGGGACGTTCGGTGCTGCAGAACCGTTTCCTTGAATCGACATTGCTGGAGTCGAATGTCAGCTTGTATTTCAACGCCGCCCGGGTGTGGAATATGCTGTTGCCGGACCTTCAGTCCAAATGGCAATCGTTCCTCCGTGAAAATGCGGGATTGATGCAGGCGTTGGAGATGTCGGCGTTCCAGTTTAGCCATCTGAACAACAACTTTTACACCAACGCAATCATGACCTTTCGGCCTCAGGGCGCGGGCGTGTTGGCTACTGCAAAGGACAGAATAATTACGAACTTTGATCGCGGCCTGCAAAATATCTACGCCGTTCAAAGTCACGTGAATCGGAGCGATGAGATTCTGATTCAGGATTCTGTAAACGATCTGAGCCTGTTGTCGTCTGAAGGTAAAGTCTTGTGGAAAATCCCGATCGGAGACAAGATCGTTACCGACGTAACGCAGATCGATTTCTTCAACAACGGCAAGCTTCAGTATCTTTTTGCCACGCGCGATGTGATTTACATCATCGACCGGCTCGGTCATCATGTTGAACCCTATCCCCTTCATGTTCCTGGTCTGAACATTGAATATCTTACGGTCATCGACTACGACAACAGTAAACGTTATCGGATACTTGTAGCCGACAAGGACGGCAAGCTATGGATGTATGACCTAACGGGAAAAAATCTTGATGGCTGGAAGCCGCGTGATGTTGGAGGCGGGTTGGCCATGGCACCCCGACATCACCGCATCAAAGGAAAGGACTTCATGATCGCCGTACGCAAAGATGGCCATGTGTTTTTGATGAACCGGCGTGGTGAGAACCTCCGCCGATTCCCGCTCGACACAGACTGTGTTCCGTTAGGCGATCATTACCTGGAGATTGGAAAGACGATTGATGAAAGCAATTTTGTTATCATTTCACGCGACGGCTTCAGGATCAGGTTCAACACGGAGGGAGAGATCAAGAGCCGGGAAACATTGCTCAAGACTTCTGTCACCTCGACTTTCAGTCTGGTGAGTGAAAAATCACATAAATCTTACCTCATCTTACAGACAGATGGGAGGCAGCTTACGATCACCGACGATCAGGGAAAGAAACTCATTTCGAACAATGTCACGGGCATTACCGCAGGGGACGTCAAGTACATGGATTTCGGCAGTGGCAAAGTTTACATAGGGATCATTGACAAAACTCAAGGCTTCTGTTATGTATATGATGAAGGCGGTAATCTCCTGTCGGCACCACCGCTGGAGGCCACCGATATGGACATCCGGCCCTTTGGAGGTCGTCAAATCCGCGTGTTTTTCATACATGGTAAGTCCCTGACAATCCAGCCATTGTGAAAAAATTTGGTTACCTTTCTCTATAGAAAAGTTATTCACCTTTCAACCAAAATAGCCAAACCATGAAACGCACAAACTTTACTATTGTTCTCATATTTCTCGTTACCCTGGCGGTCACTACGGCCGGCGCTCAAAACATACACCTGGGTGCTACTACCGCTGTGAACGCCACGTTTGTTCTCGACAAAGGATTGTCGAAGGACTTATACAAGTCGGAGTTCACCTACAAGGTTGCGCCAATCGGCTTCAACTTTGGCTTGGACCTAGGTCGGAAATTCGGTCTTTCGCTCGAATCGATCTTTGCCAAGCAGGGCCAGATCTATAAGATTATCGATGCTGCCGAGCAAATCAAGGGAGAAAGGAAAATCGACCTGAAAACACTCCAGTTGCCCATGCTCCTTCGCTTCATGGGCGGAGGTAATGGCGGGGCCAGGGGAAACTTCAATTTTGGACCTCAACTTTCCCTCATCCGCGGTGCTGTCGAATCGATCCAGGCACAGGCCGGTACATTTAATATCCCGGAAGGAATGGACTTTTCTGCTATTCAGGCGGAATTTCCGAATGCCGTGAACAACGGCGACAACACTTACACTATCCCTTCCGATATTCCAACGACGGAAGTTCTCAGTAAGAAAGCCAATGATTTTAAGAACACTGAATTTTCGCTGGCTGCCGCCTTTGGGCTCGACATTGATTTATCCAAGCATTTGTATCTAACCACTCAAGTCCGTGCTACGTATAGCCTTACCGATATGCGGAATGGCGATGTGATCGAACAGTTGAAGCAGGGGAATAACATCTTCTCGAACCGCGCTAACCTGCTGGTCGGTATGCAAATTGGAGTGCACTACTCGTTGGGCGTGACGCGGTCATTCAAATTCAAATAGTGGTCAGAAGATCACAGGAAAATCCCGGCAACAACCGGGATTTTTTTATAGCGTGTCGATGAAATCCAGAATTGCCGTGTGGACCGTCGCGAGTTCACCGTCAGTTATTACATAAGGCGGTAACACGTAGATAACGTTTCCCAACGGCCGCAAGAGAATATCTCTTTCCAGAAAATAGTCATAAATCTTTTTCCGGACCTTATTTGAATATCCAGTCATATCGTTGGTCGCAAGCGCGATTGAGAGAATAGTGCCCAGGCTTCGCGCACTGGCTACCTTTCTGTTAACCAGGCGCCGTGCGAAGTCAGCCTGCTTCTCTGAGATGCGGGCGATGTCACTCTGGCATTTGTCGCTTTGCAACAGGGCCAGACTGGCGTTTGCGGCTGCGCATGCGATCGGATTGGCCGTATACGAATGACCATGAAAAAATGTCTTTTCAAAATCGGCCGTTGTAAATCCGGCCGCGATTTGTGACGAACAACTCGTGGCACCCAGGGGCAAGGTTCCACCGGTTATGCCCTTTGAGACGGCGATGATGTCGGGCTGCTCTGATAGATGATCGCACGCAAACATTTTGCCCGTGCGACCAAAGCCAGTAAATACCTCGTCAGCGATCGTAACGACACCGTGCTGTCGCGCGAGTCGAATCATTCGGTTCAAGATGTCGGGCTTATATATCCGCATTCCGGCAGCGCCCTGAACAAGGGGTTCGAAAATGAAGATTCCATGTCGGTGATTCTGTACCAATGATTGGAACTGGTCAAATGTCGTCTCTTCATGACCTTCGGCCGGGAAGTCCACGAAGTTCACGTCGAACAAAAACGGTCTGAACGGCTTTGTGAACAAGTCCCGCTCGGCAACCGACATCGATCCAAATGTGTCGCCGTGGTATGCGCCGCGAATGGCAATAATGTTGTTCGTATCAAGGCCCGCATTAAACCGGAATTGAATGGCCATTTTTAATGCAACCTCGACCGCGGTGCTTCCATCATCCGAGTAAAAGATTTTTGATTGGTTTGATGGAAGAATATTCAAGAGGTTTTCAGCAAGACGAATGGCAGGCTCATGGCTGAAGCCAGCAAAGATGACGTGCTCGAGTGTTTTCGCCTGCTCGTGAATGGCATCCGCTATCACGGGATGCGCGTGGCCGTGTAAGTTGACCCACCATGAGGAAACGGCATCGATCACTCTTCTATCATCTTCCGTGTGCAGGTACACTCCGGACGCAGATTTAATAACCAGCGGGCTCGCACCATTTTCCAGCGAAGAAAACGGGTGCCAGACGAACCTCTTGTCGAGCTCTTCAAGACTTGGCATGCAGCGCTCTTTTCATTTCGACAGAATATTTTTTCACAACATGGCCATCAATCTCCTGTTCACGCGCGATGCTGATCAGGTGCCGATAGCCGGAATGTTGTAAAATTATCCGTTCACTTTCCGGATTAGCATCGCCGTTGAAGACGATGCCGACGACAGGGAGGTTCCGCCTTTTCAGACACTCCACCGTGAGGAGCGTGTGGTTTATACTGCCAAGGTAGAGATCGGCGACGAGTACCACCTGTGCGGAGAATAAGGATACCAGGTCGATCACGAACTCGCGATCGTTGAGAGGCACCAGGCATCCGCCCGCGCCTTCGATGACGAGGTGCCGAGTTGACGGCGGAAGGCGGAAATCATTTAGGCTGATTTGCACCCCGTCTAAACGTGATGCGGCGTGTGGCGACGCTGGAGTGTGCAGTAAATGTGTTTCGGGGTGGAACCGGGTTTGAGAATTCGTTACCAGCGATTGAACGATCTCTGTGTCACGGGGAAAGCCAGCTTGCACGGGTTTCCAGTAGTCGGCGGCCAGCGCTTCGCAAAGGATCGAGGATACGAGAGTTTTGCCGCTGTCGGTGTCAATTGCTGTTACGAAATAGTTCATGCCGATTTTCCGCGCGCCTGTTCGAGCATATCCCACAGTTGCGGGGGTATCGCTTCGAGGTGACTGAATTCGCCGCCGTTTCTGAGCCATTCTCCACCGTCGATGGTAATGACCTCCCCATTAATATAGGCGGAAAAATCCGACATCAGATACGCGGCGAGGTTGGCCAGTTCCTGGTGGTCGCCAACCCGTTTAAGTGGTATGCGTTGGGCGGGATCGAATTTCTTGACCAGGTCGCCTGGCAGCAATCGACTCCAGGCTCCTTCTGTTGGGAATGGTCCGGGTGCGATGGCATTACTCCGTATGCCGTACTTTGCCCACTCGACGGCAAGTGATCGCGTCAGCGCCAAAACCCCTGCCTTGCCGCATGCCGAAGGAACAACAAATGCAGATCCGGTCCAGGCGTACGTAGTCACAATATTCAGAAACGTTCCCTGTTGTTTTTTGCTAATCCAGTTCTTACCGGCCGCGAGTGTTGTGTAATAGGTGCCCTTCAGTACAATGTCCACGACGATATCAAACGCGCGATGCGACAACCGTTCTGTCGGGCTGATAAAATTTCCAGCTGCGTTATTAACTACTCCGTGGATTTGGCCGAATTCACCTTCTGCCTTACGGATTACTTCAGCGACCTCTTCAAACTTGCGTACGTCGCATGGCACCGGTAATACTTTACCTCCCGTAGTTTTGGAAAGTTCGGCGGCGGTCTTTTCCAGTACCTCCTGCTTACGGCTTGTGATAACAAGGTTGGCGCCAAGTTCCAGGAAATATTTTCCCATCGACCGGCCTAGTCCCGTTCCACCGCCGGTAATGATGATAGTCTTGTCCTTTAATGCGTCGTTTTTCAGCATTCCTTCCATTTTGTCACTGGTTTGATGGCAGTGAAGGTAATGGGAACGCGTGGGAAATTCCAAATGACTGCTGGTCCCTAAGAGGTGGGTGATTCGATTTAGTTCACTGGTCTCCGTTATCCAGTTCTCCTTCGTGATTCCGAAGGGTCTTCGAATTCCGAGACTCCGCCTCCCGGGGGCGGCGGGCCCCCGTGTACCTGTTTCGAGGCTGAACCCTGTCCGCGCATGCCCCTGGCAGGCTTAGGCCTCTCAACAGGTATACTGGTAGTGGGTGTGGACTTGCCGGCTTCTCCTTTCAAAATCTGGTTGTGGTCTTCGTCACCCAACTTATGTTTCACAGATTATGCGGCGTATCAAACCTGCAAACAACTACAAACT
>CAZLWX010000148.1:6834-8041 GCA_964563295.1 uncultured Roseivirgaceae bacterium
CAACTTATGTTTCACAGATTATGCGGCGTATCAAACCTGCAAACAACTACAAACTACAAACAACTTCAAACTGTTCCTACAAACACCTGCTCAAATCCCGACCATGACAAATGCACCCCAATAAAAAGGATGGCTGTATTTTTCCTTCAATTTTCTCTGAGCAGACCGGAAGGCAGCATGCTGGTCGTCGTTTTTGAGTTTTTCAGCATAAAACAAGGACATCAGCTCTTGCGTCGCCGTGTCGTCAACATTCCAAAGGCTCATGATCATGCTTCTGGCGCCAGCGATTTTGAATGCACGTTGCAATCCGTAAACGCCTTCGCCATTCTTAACCACACCAAGTCCCGTTTCGCAAGCCGACAGCACCACGAGTTCTGTTTTGTCAAGACTTAGATTCATCGCTTCATAAGCTGTCAGTATCCCATCATCACCCTGGGCATCCACCGGCAGTCCGTTGCGAAGGAAATTCTCGGCACCGGCGAGGATAATCCCTGATTTGAGCAGTGGATTGGGAACATATCCGCCAGCGACATTATTTGACGGATCATTATCCTCCAGGAAATAGCCATGGGTGGCCACGTGTAGTATTCGGGGGCTTTCGACACTCTTCATGTGTTCCTCCGAGGCGCGTTCCGCAAGAAAAGTCTCGGGTTCCTTACTCAGCCTGGCAATTTGCTCGATTTCCACCTGCGTGCCAGGCAATACCGAGATGCCACCCTCGCCGCGCATGTAGCGCAGAAGTCCGCCACGCAATCCCCGGGTCAAATTTCCTCCCCGAGTAAATGTTCCCGTCGTGTTAGCGGGGCTTGAAAGATTTTCGAGATTGAACGTTGGGTATCCGAATAGCGCCGACGACTGGCTGTTGGAACGGATCATGGTCTGTTCGACCAGTTCCCGAGTGTTAGTTACCAGTCTGATGTCGAATTCGTCGATGACGAAGTTCCCTGTTTCCGGATTCCTGAGTGTATTGATGCTGATCTGGTTGTACACGCCGTCGGGAGACAGAAATGCCTTGGTTATTCCATTCGAGCGAAGGTATTCAGTGAGAGCAGAGAAATAATTTCCGTATGAGCGTGTGTCATCAAGAGTGAAACGAATCGAGTTGCGGTAGTAATTCAGGAATTTACTTTCCAGATCTTCTCCATTTTCGAGCAAGATGAGGTCAGGATGATCGGTTGTTGTGGGAGTGACAATAAGGAAAGCATAG
>CAZLWX010000149.1:0-8012 GCA_964563295.1 uncultured Roseivirgaceae bacterium
GCCAGGCGCCGCATGCAGCCGCAAGCCGGTCCATCCCCAATGTCTCCGGAGTGGCATAGAGGTTCTTGACGGGAACAGGTAACGTATGATGCAAGATGAAACGCCTCGCGCGGCCTGGAACCCAGGCGGCAATCTCTTCGGCACCCCCAGTCACTGAGCTTACAATAACATGATCAGCATTTGATCGCGACAAGAAATCCTTAAGCGCCACCGGGTCATTAAGCGTATGCTTCTCCACCAGGTTTTGATGGTCGAAAATACCTACCTTCGCTGCGCTGTTGCCATGATCTACGACGAGGTTCATCCGGCAAATTTACAACTAAACGTTAAAGAGCCTTATGTTTGCATAGTCGCAGTCAAATGAGTTCGACACGCTCCTCAAATCAATTCAGAGTACTAGGCTTGATGTCAGGTACGTCGTTGGATGGCCTGGATATGGCTTGCAGCACGTTCTCATTCGATAAAGTGTGGAGCTATAAGATCGTGAAGGCTCAAACGATCAAGTATCCATTAAGTTGGAGGCGGAAGTTGGCCACGGCTCACGCGCTTGGGGGAGAAGAACTGATCGAGTTGGATCACCAGTACGGCCAATACGTGGGAAAAGCCTGTGCCGGCTTCATCGCCCGAAACAACCTGAAAGTCGATTTCATCTCCTCGCATGGCCACACTATCTTTCATCAGCCCGATCGTGGTTTTACATTTCAGCTGGGAAATGGCAACGCGATCCACGCGGTGACCGGCGTGCCTGTCGTCTATGACTTCCGAAGCCTGGATGTGACACTCGGCGGTGAAGGTGCGCCCCTTGTTCCTGTCGGAGACAAATTCCTTTTTCACGATTATGACGTTTGCCTGAATATGGGAGGCATCGCAAATATTTCCATGGACGTCAGAAAAACAAGGATGGCCTTCGACGTGTGTTTCTGTAATATGCCGTTGAATTACCTGGCTTCAAAGGCGGGGAAAGATTTTGATGCTGGGGGCAAAATTGCCGTCAGAGGAGCGGTCCATATTCCCTTGCTGAAAAAGCTTTCGCGGATTTATCAATCCTTGAAAAGAACACGGCCTTCTCTTGGGCGGGAAATATTCGAATCCAGGGTGCAGCCTCTCCTCGATGACGAGAGCATCTCTCTTCCTGATCGGATGAGGACCTGCCTGGAGTCCACGTCGATCGAGATCGTCGACGCGATCAAGTCATACAGCGACAAAGCTAAAGTTCTCTGCACGGGTGGCGGAGCATTTAACCCACTGCTTATCGCGAGACTACTGGAGCACGGCGATGACAATATAACGATGATTCTACCCGACGATGACGTGATAAACTATAAAGAGGCGATGGTTTTTGGTTTCCTGGGTGTGCTTCGACTCACAGGAAGGGATAATTGCCTGAAGAGCGTGACTCGCGCCACCCGCGACAGTAGTGGCGGCGTTATGGTAGGTTTTGATTTATGAGTGAAATCGTTTTTTACTTTGACTGAATGGAAAAGCTTCTTCAAGAGTTTGAATCCCGGCGTCCGGAAATAGTCTTTGAATGGAAAGATCCGGAAAGTGAAGCCCAGGGTTGGGTAGTGATCAATTCCCTTCGCGGTGGTGCGGCGGGCGGGGGCACGCGGATGAGAGTTGGGCTTGATAAGCGGGAAGTGGAGTCGCTCGCCAAGACGATGGAGGTGAAGTTCACGGTGTCAGGTCCGCCGATTGGAGGAGCCAAGTCAGGTATCAATTTTAACCCGGCGGATCCGCGCAAGGCGGGTGTGTTGCACCGGTGGTATTCCGCCGTGATGCCGTTGTTGAAGTTTTATTACGGAACCGGCGGCGATCTGAACGTCGATGAAATCCATGAGGTGATACCGATCACTGAAGATGCCGGTATCTGGCATCCACAGGAAGGGGTCTTTACAGGCCACTACAAGCCCACCGAAGCGCAGAAGGTGAATCGCATCGGTCAACTTCGGCAAGGTGTTGTTAAGTTGATCGAGGACCAGCAATACTCCCCATCATTGGGAAAGAAATATAAGATCGCCGACATGTGCACAGGTTTTGGCGTTGCCCAGGCGGCGCGGCATTATTACGATTTGTGGGGAGGATCGATAACCGGGAAGCGCGTGGTCGTGCAGGGGTGGGGCAACGTCGGCGCCGCTGCGGGGTTCTACCTCGCGCAGCTCGGGGCAAAGATTGTTGGGATCGTCAGTCACGAGGGTGGAGTAATCAACCAAAAGGGATTTACGTTGGACGAGGTTCGGGAATTGGTCGTGAACCGGAACGAAAACAAGCTGGTCACGCCTGAGTTGCTGCCCTTTGATTTGGTGAACAATAAGATCTGGGACCTCGACTTCGAAATATTCGTTCCCGCGGCAGCCTCGCGTTTGATTACCCGTGATATGGTCGACCGCATGATCGACTCGGGTGTGGAAGTATTTTCGTGCGGGGCAAATGTCCCTTTCGCCGACCCTGAAATTTTCTTCGGGCCTACCGGTATGTATGCAGACCAACGATTCTCGGTGATTCCTGATTTTATCGCCAACTGCGGAATGGCTCGGGTATTCGCCTATTTTATGGAGAACGAAGTCCGGATGGATGATGATGCAATTTTCAACGACATCTCAAACACGATCAGGAATGCCTTAGTGAAGACACACACGGCAAACCCAGGCCGCACAGGCATTGCGCGTGCTTCGTTTGAAATTGCGTTGAGACAGCTCGTGTGAGGTTAGGCGTGAGCGAGTAAATAGAAGATGGCCCCTGCGAAATAGCCCATGAGTGCGAGCCATCCGATCTTCCGGATATACCAGAAGAAATCAATCTTCTCCATTCCCATCGCCGCAACACCCGCGGCTGAGCCGATAATCAAAACACTTCCTCCGGTGCCAGCGCAGTACGCCAGGTATTCCCAGATGAAATGATCGGTGGGATAGGTCTGAAGGTCATACATGCCCATGCTCGCAGCCACCAGAGGAACGTTGTCGATAACCGCTGAGAGCAACCCGATCAGGGTGATGATGATCCCCTGATTTCCTATAGCCTCATTGAGAAAACCTGCCAGGCGGGAAAGGAGTTGCATCGAAACGAGTGAGCTCACTGCGAGCAGGATACCCAGGAAAAACAGAATGCTGGGCACGTCAATCCTGGAGAGCGCACCGGCTGCGGTGTAGCTTTTCTTTTCGGCATCATCCAGATCAGGATGGATCAGTTCAGATACAACCCATACAATTCCCAATGCCAACAACATTCCGGAAAAGGGAGGCATGTGTGTGGCTACTTTGAATATCGGAACGGAAATCAGGCTGCCGATGCCGATGAATAGCATCAACCTTTGGCCGCCTACGGACGCGATTGGTTCTTGCGAGACTTGTTCAAACCTTTCAGTTCTCTTCATCGAGAAGGTCAGATAAGCCAACGGAGTGAGCAGGCAGACTACACTCGGAATAAACAGCCCCTTCATGATTTCCAGTGTCGTGATCTGACCACCGATCCAAAGCATTGTCGTGGTAACATCGCCCATAGGTGTCCAGGCACCTCCCGCGTTTGCCGCGATCACAATCATTCCTACCATTAACAGGCGTTGTTCGCGATCGGCCACAAGTTTTCTCGCAAGCGAAACCATTACGATCGTCGTTGTCAGATTGTCGAGTATAGCCGAGAGAAGGAAGGCTACCCAGCTAATCATCCAAAGCAACACACGCGGATTGCTTGTTTGTATCCGGTCGGTGATGGTTCGGAACCCCTGGTGGGCGTCGACCAGCTCAACGATGGTCATTGCTCCCAGCAGAAAAAAGATAATCTCGGCTATATCCGTGAGGTGGTGGCCAAGCTCATTCACCACAAACTCCTGGTACGGGGTTGAGTCAGCTGCGGTGACATCACCAGTGTGTTCGACAAACTCCGAAAAGGCCGAGCTTTCTGTTACGGCCGGGCTCGGGTCTGCCAAAATCATCAAGGTCCAGCACAAGACGCCTGTAATCAAAGCTATGGCTGTCTTGTTTATTTTCAACGAATGCTCAAAGGCGATGAGCGTGTAGCCGAGGGCAAACACGGCGATGATTAATCCTTCCATTCTAGAATATGGTACCCGGCTTTATGCAGGTCGGCCACAATGTACAACACAAGTCTAACGCAGTCCAAATAACCCTTCGTTCAATGCGCTCAGGGCCTGATCCTTGTGTTGCTTGTCGATCAATACTGAAATGTTGTTTGAACTCCCGCCGCACGACACCATCCTGACTGGAATATTGGACAGGGAATCAAAAACCTTGCGGAGCGCATCCTGGTTATCCATAATCTGGTTGCCCACAATACAGATGATCGTCTGATCTTTGTCGACTTCGATGGTGCCGAATTTTTTCAGTTCATTCTCGATGGAATGCAGGTGCGTGTTCTGATCGATGGTTATCGACACCGCTATTTCGGAGGTTGCGATCATGTCGATAGGGGTTTTGTAGTCTTCAAATACTTCAAAAACGCGTCGGAGAAAACCGTACGCCATCAGCATTCGCGATGACTTAATCTTAATTGCCGTAATGCCGTCTTTTGCCGCGATGGCTTTAAACTGCCCCTGTGTTCCCTTTTCGGTGATAATGGTTCCCGGAGCTTTCTCGTCCATGGTATTTTTGAGCCTTACGGGAATATTGAATTTTTGCGCGGGTACAATGGTGGATGGATGCAGAATCTTCGCGCCGAAGTATGCGAGTTCAGAGGCCTCATCAAATGTCAGCGCCGAAATCGGCAACGTTTTCTTCACAACACGCGGATCATTATTGTGCATGCCATCGATATCGGTCCAAATCTGGATTTCTTCCGCCTGAATGGCGGCGCCGATCAGGGAGGCCGTGTAATCACTTCCACCGCGTTTCAGGTTGTCTATTTCATTTCGATGGTTGCGACAGATATATCCTTGAGTAATAATGATGTCGATCGAGCTGAGTGAGTCGAGCAGAGGCTTCAGTCGTGTGGAGATTTTCTGCAGCTCCGGCTCTTCGTTCTCATCGATAGACATGAAGTGGAGGGCCGGCAGAAGGCGGGAGCTGATTTTTCTTTCCTGGAGGTGCTGATAAAAAAGTTCTGTGGATATCAATTCGCCCTGGGCGAGCAGTTCACGAAAGCTTTTTACGTCAAATTGCCCTGCAGCCAGAAGTCGAATAAGGATGAAATAACGGCTTACGATCTCCTGGCCCACCGCGCGAAAGGCATCGCTGTCGTAAAGTTCGCGAATGAAGGCGTTGTAATGGGCCTCGAGTGCCGCGATCTCGTTCTCGGCTTTATCAACCTGCCCGTCTGTGAGATGGTCACCAATCGAGACAAGCGCATTGGTCGTGCCGGAAAGCGCGGAAAGTACAACGATCTTTTTGCCCGGTGTGGACAGCACCAGGCTGGCGATCTTTTTCATGCGCTCGGGCTTTCCGACGGAAGTCCCACCAAACTTGAGTACGAGCATAATCCTTTGAGATTGCGGCCGCCAAAGTTAGTCATCGCCGAATAATAAAACAGGACCTGAGTTGGAGAATAAGGGAAATCGTTTGCGAACACACGTAAGGCCAATGTGTAGCAGGAAGCAAAAAAAAGGGTCGCCTTCGCGACCCTTGCCTAAATATGATTGATACTTACTTTTTGTTGTTGTCGTTGACCTCTTCGTATTCGACGTCGGAAACATTGTTGTTTCCGCCTCCTTGTGCGGCGCCCGAGTCGGTCGGACCCGCGTTGGGCTGTCCACCGGCGTTTGAAGCCTGGTAGATCTCGGAAGCGGCTGCCTGCCATGCCGTGTTGAGATCGTTCATGGACATGTCGATCGCAGCGAGGTCCTGGCTCTTATGCGCAGCCTTGAGTTTTTCCAGCGCATTGTTGATGGCCGTTCTGTTTCCCTCCGAGAGCTTGGAGCCATACTCCTTCATTTGTTTTTCCGTCTGGAAGATCAGGGAGTCCGCCTGGTTGATCTTCTCAGCTTGCTCGCGGGTTTTCTTATCCAATTCGGCATTTGCTTGCGCCTCCTGCTTCATCTTCTGAATCTCGGCCTCTGTAAGACCAGACGATGCTTCGATCCGGATCTTCTGTTCTTTGCCCGTTCCTTTGTCTTTAGCCGACACATGAAGGATGCCGTTTGCGTCGATATCGAAGGTCACTTCGATTTGTGGTATTCCGCGCGGTGCCGGAGGGATTCCATCCAGGTGAAACCTTCCAATAGTCCGGTTATCCTTCGCCATCGGTCGTTCCCCCTGCAAGACGTGAATTTCAACAGAAGGCTGATTGTCGGCCGCAGTTGAGAATACCTCTGACTTCTTGCTCGGAATAGTGGTATTGGACTCGATCAGCTTCGTGAAGACACCGCCAAGTGTCTCGATACCGAGCGACAACGGTGTAACATCGAGGAGCAGGACGTCTTTCACTTCGCCCGTAAGAACGCCACCTTGAATGGCCGCGCCAACGGCGACGACTTCATCCGGGTTCACGCCCTTTGATGGTTTTCTTCCGAAGAATTTTTCCACCTCATCCTGAATACGCGGTATGCGTGTAGAGCCTCCAACGAGGATAACTTCGTCTATCTGGGAAACGGTAACGCCGGCATCCTGCACGGCTTTGCGGCACGGTTCGAGCGTTCTCCGCACGAGATCATCTACAAGTTGCTCAAACTTCGAACGCGTGAGTTTCTTGACAAGGTGTTTGGGCACGCCGTCGATCGATGTAATGTATGGAAGGTTGACCTCCGTTTCCTGCGAGCTCGACAGCTCGATCTTAGCTTTTTCAGCGGCTTCCTTCAATCGCTGCAAAGCCATCGGGTCCTTGCGGAGATCGACGTTTTCGTCATTCTTGAACTCATCAGCGAGCCAGTTGATGATGCGCTGGTCAAAGTCATCACCGCCAAGGTGAACATCGCCATTGGTTGATTTTACTTCAAAAACACCATCGCCCAACTCCAGGATCGAAATGTCGAATGTACCACCACCGAGGTCGTACACCGCAATCTTCATATCCTTGTGCTTCTTGTCCATACCATAGGCAAGTGCGGCTGCAGTGGGCTCGTTGATGATCCGCTTAACATCCAGTCCGGCAATTTGCCCAGCCTCCTTTGTGGCTTGGCGCTCGGCATCATTGAAATAAGCCGGAACAGTGATGACGGCTTCAGAGACGGTCGTGCCGAGGTAGTCCTCAGCGGTAGATTTCATTTTCTGAAGGACCATCGCTGAAAGTTCCTGCGGCGTGTAAAGCCTGTCGCCGATCCGAACGCGAACGGTATCATTGTTGCCGCGTTCGACCTGATAAGCGACCATTTTCATTTCGCCAGTCACATCGTCGTATTTCTTACCCATGAATCGTTTGATCGACTGAACCGTATTCTTGGGATTAGTAATGGCCTGACGTTTAGCGGGGTCTCCAACTTTGCGCTCACCCTTCCCCGCATCCAGGAACGCTACCACCGATGGCGTCGTCCTGCGTCCCTCGCTATTGGGAATTACGACAGGTTCGTTACCCTCCATTACGGCCACGCAGGAGTTGGTAGTACCCAGATCTATTCCGATTATTTTGCCCATGATAGAGTATGATTAATAGTTCAACACTTTTATAAAAACTGTACCTGCATCCGTTTCACAATGCCTATGCCAGTCCGTTTTTCGGGCTAAAAGGTGACACAATGACAGGAATGGCCTCAATTTGAAGAATTGCAGGTTTTTCATGCCCCATTTCAGGTTTGGGCAATGGAGCTATTGCGACCATTCCGTTGGCGATCGATCCCAGCGCTGTTCCTTCAACTTGTTCAAAAGCTCTTTGGTGAGCTTTTTTCCATCGCTAACCGCCGTGTTGGCCGTTACGTGTCGCGTCTGACGCATACCAGGGATGATCGTGTGAACGTCGTCATTAGCCAGAATAAATCGAAGAGCCAGCTCGGGCATCGTCATTCCCGCTGGAATCAAGGGGCGAACGGCGTTGGCATGAGCCACACTTGACTTGAGATTTTCAGGCACGAAATAAGTCGAGCGCCAGTCGTTCTTTGGAAAAACAGTATTTTCCGTCAGCGTGCCGGTAAGCGT
>CAZLWX010000150.1:0-7920 GCA_964563295.1 uncultured Roseivirgaceae bacterium
GCTGCTTCGCTTCCGCCGGGGTAAGCTGCTCCCCGAAGCGCGGGGTCTTGACATCGCCGCTGACGAACGTATCCTCGCCAAGTTTGCCGCCGATTTCCGCGAACATCTTCATCGTGTTGGCGTAGCCAATCGCACCCTCGATCGCGTCCACGACTTCCGCCGTGAAGCCGAGCGCGCCAGCGGCACCCTTGGCCCGCTGCATCATGCGATCGAAGCCACCGCGCCACTCCGATTGCAACGCCTGCTTGTCCGCGGCTACGTTAAGCTCGTAGTCTTTGGCGGACTGCCCGACGTTCTGGGCGATGAACTCGTTGTGCGCTTTCGTGAGTTCCTTGACCTGCGAGGCGGTCAGGCCGATCTTGTGGAACGCGCCGCGCGCCCAATCCATGTAGGCTTGGTCGATCGGGAGGTTCTCCGGTTTGTCGAACTCATACTTGTCCGGCGACTCCGGCAGGCCGAGCTTCGACAACACGCCGCGCACACCTTCCGCGTCGTCCAGCCGGGGCATGACGAGCAGCGTGCTAGGGTCGCGGCCAACGAACTTTTCGACGCCCTGATACGACTTGATGACGTCCGCCGTGGACTGCCAGCCTTTGTTGGTGATGTAGGCAGCCGCGTCCGGGTCGGTTATTCCGTGCCACGGAGCAGCCGAACCAGCGCCTCCACTCCCACCAGCACCGTCCCCAGTCCCAGCGCCGCTCCCAGCACCAGCCCCACCAGAGGCACCACCGGCGCCACCAGCGCCGCCGCCACTCGTGCCATCCCCCGCCGCATCTTGCAGAAAAAATCCCCGTATATACACACTATGCTCCCTTGGTTAAGTGACTGATTGCGATGATGAAATCGGACGGGGCCAACGTCGTCACACACTTGAAATCCCCGTATCCGCAGAACCGAAAATCGTGGTTGAACATCAGCGCCCAATTCGACTGGCATCCGGCGCAGCCGAGCCCCCGCGGCGCGACATGCCGCAACCGCCAGTTCTTGACGTCGGCGCGCGTGATCGGGCGGTGCCGCGGGTCTACGCGCGTGCAGCCGTAGACGATCGGCACGGCGGTCGTTCCGGCCAGATGGAGCGTGCCGCCGTCTATGCCGACTACGGCCTCAGCGTGGCCGCATATGTCGCGGGCTTCGAGCAGCGTCGTCTGGTCCCGCAGGTCCAAGCAGCCTTGGCGGATCGACTCCGGCAAGGCGTCGAACAGGTCCCGGACGACCAGCTTCGTATCGCTCCCGACGACCTTAACGTGCGTCTCCGACTTGCCGAGGATAACCGGCAGGAGGCGGCGCGAGAGAACGTAGTCGATCACCGGCCCCATAACGCCCGGATGAAACACGCTGGCGTCGTTCGTCGCGCCAACGGGAAACACCACGTAGGGCACGTTGATGCGGCGCGGGCCGAGCGGTGCCGTCGGGTAGTTCCGGTCCTTCGGCGTCTCGGGAAGGCGGTCGAGCAGCGTCAGGTAAGCATATTCAACCATGTCCAAGCGGTTGCGCGTTACCGTGTTCTTGTAGGTCGCGTTTATGACGCCGGGCCCGGCGAGGTCTGCGCTTCCCGCGCCCACCTTGGCCTTGAACTCGTGCAGCGGCATCAGCTTTATTTCGGCGGGCCCGAGCAGCGTCCTGACCAGCGGGATTTGATGTTCCGGCAGCCACACGGTTATTCTGACGTCCTGCGTCACCGTGCGGCGCGCGAACTGGATCGCGGGCAGCGACGTAATCATGTCGCCGAGCGCCGAGTGCGCGATGACGAAGTTTACGTGGTCCTCGGTGCGAAGCTGCACGCCATCTCTAAACATCCATGTCCTCCGGGATGCGCCGCCCGTCGTAGAGGTCCCATAGCTGGTCGGGCGGTAGCTTGATGTGGTGCATGATGCGGAGGAACACTTCGCGCCGTCCTTCGAGCAGCGCCGACTGCCGCGCGTCCGCCGTGTAGGTTGACTCGTTGACGCGGCAGAAGCGCGCGAGGTCGCGCAGCACAAGCTGCCCCGGCGGCGTGCGGAACGTAAGCTGATACTGCGTCCGGCGTCGCATGAGGACGCGGCGCAGTTGCGTGAGGAACTCACGGGGCGTCATTTGACGGCTACCATGTGGAAACGATACTCGATCACGACGTTGTTCATGCGGCGTTCCATAGCCCGCCAGTCGTCAACCTTCGGGTCGATCGACGGGTCCAGCACGTATTGCACCGGCCCCGGCAGATCGAAGTCTACGCCCACGTATTTGTAGAACGGCGTGTAAATCTTGCCCGCGGCGGCGGACTCCGTGACGATGCGCTTCGAAAACAGCGCCATCAGGTCGGGCGTGACCGGACGCACATGCGTCGGGTCGTTGAGGAATACATCGTGGCGCGGGTGCGGCACGATAACGTCCACGCGCGCCCCCGGCTTGCAGACGCGGTAGAGTTCTTTCAGGAACCAGAACAGGTCGTCCGGGAGCGGGCCTACGTGTTCGAGGACATGGAACGCAGCGACGGCATCAACCGAGTCGTCGGCCCACGGCCAGCATTCCCACGAGAGGTTGCAAACGACGTCCGGGTGTTCCTCCGGATTCGAGTCTACGTTTACATATCCCGGCAGCTTCTTGCCGCCAGACCCCAAGTTAAGGTTTAGGATTTTACCGACTTTGCCATCGCGGCCATTGCGGGCGCGGCGTCCACCATCTGCTGCTGCTGCTGGGCTTGTGTGCGCTGCTGACGCACGGCCTGCACTTCTTCCAGTGATCGTGTCCAAGCGGTAGGGGCTCCGTGAATGTCGAGGATTTCAGGCATTGCTGTATCGAAGTTGAACCAGTCCAACGGGGACGGGTCCTGCGTGTTCGCGGCGTAGTTCGACGCTACGTCCAGCGCGCGCATGAAGCCGGAGGCTTTCTCGGCGCGCTGCATGCGCGACATAGGGCTGTCATACTCGATACGATACTCGGCGCCTTCGCCGGAGCGGAGGATGCCGGGCAACTCGGGCATCAGCCCTTGCTGCGCCATCAGGTCGAGTTCACGCTCGATCATCGTGCCGAGCAGTTCGGTTTGGATGCGGCCAGCGGTCGGGGCGACGAGCATGCCCTTCTCGCGTGCGCGCTCCAAAACCTCTGTCGCCGTCATTTGCGGCGTGTCCATGAGAATCTGGAACAGCGTAATGAGGAAGGCGTCGTTGATGACCTGACGCTCCAACTCCATCAGCTTGTCGCTCACGGAGAGGTTGCCGGTCGGCAGGACGTCAACGAGGCGGCGCCCGTCCTTGTTCACGCCGCCAGCGACGGCAGCGCCCGGCTTGAGGCTCAGGTTGCCACCGAGAACGCCGTCGTCGTGGTGCAGGAGGACCGGATCAACGATGCGGTGTCCCTGCTTGATGACGGTCTTTTTCTCCTCGTTCAAAACCTTGATCGCGGGCAGCACCCACTGCGCCGGGCCGCGGCCATACGTCTCGCCGCTGGCCTGCGTGTAGCGCGCCGTCGGATACGGGAACGTGTGGTAACCGCCCTCGCGGATCAGTTGCTTTTGCGCGACGTAGATGTAGTAGGACGCGAAGCGCATGCCCGCCGGGTCAACGCGCTGCGGGTCGTAGTCCCGGCGCGGCGTGACTACGTGCAAAAACTCGAGTTTGTTCTCCGCTTGGTTCGGGTTTTTGGCGAACTCTTTCGCCTGCTCGGGCGCGCGCTCGCCGAACATTTCAACGGCCTGCGTCGCGCTCAACGTGAACACACGATACATGGTGTCCACCACACCCGCGTGGTTCTCTACGAAGTATGCTTCGCCAAGGTGGATGTTCCGGTAGCGCAGCCCTTTCGTGTCGTCCGGTTTATCGACGTAGAGCGCGCCGTTGCCGTAGGCGCCAAGGCCCAAGTAAACTTGCTGGATGTTGCCGACGAAGTTCGCCACGGGGCGACGGCGGAGGTTCATCAGCCGGTCGTTCAACTCGTCGAAGAACAGGCGCGCGGCGCGGTTGCGCTTCACGACCTTATCGACCGGCACGAGCCGGTGCCAGATGCCGGACTGCGGCGTGACAAGCGACTCAATCACACTCGCGAAGCGCTGGCAAGCGATGGCCGCGGTCGCGTCGTATTGCAGTTCGGTTTTCTTCTGCCCCTGCATACCGAACTGGTTGCTCTTGCCGAACGACTGGAATGTGTCCCGGTGCGCGGGTATCACGCGCGCAGCGGCTTCTTCCCACTGCGCATCCCAATTGCCGCGGTTTGTGCGGAGGGTGTCCAGCCTTTGCAGGTGGAACTGTGCTACGTCTGCCATTCAGTTATCCCAGAAGCGTGCGGGACGCCGAGCGGCGTTTCGGGCGGTTCGCGTCGATGTCAAGGCCGAGCAGGTCCGCGTCGTTCTCGCCGCGCACGGCACCGCCAGCGCGAGCGCGGGCGACGAGTTTCGCCTCGCGGGTCGCGAATTCCTTCACTCGATTCGCGATGGCGTTCTGCGAGCGCCCGCGGTCCCTGTCCGGGTCTTGGCCGGGCGCCCCGCTGCCACCGGGGCCTACGCCGCCGGCTGGCGCGCCAGCACCGGACGACTTGCCCCCGACGCCGAGTAACTCCGCACCGGCACTGACGATACCGCCGACCGCATGGCCAGCGCCTTGCACAATGTCCACGGCGCCACCGGCAACGTCGCCAACTATGTCGCCCGCGCCCTTCACGATGTTCTTTGCTGCCTTAGCGGCTCCACTCATTTGCTTTTCACCTTTACCCTGCGTTTACCTTTGCGTGCCTTGGCGACCGTCGCCTCGCGCATGCGCTGCAACGCGAAGAACCCGGCGTTCAAGGGCACGACGCCCTCGGCCGGTTTCGCCGCGACAAAATCCCGCAGACGCTTAACGCGCGCTGCCACCTGCTCCGGCTTGCGCGGCTTGCGGGTCCTGCCCGCGGCCTTGGCGTTCCCGACGGCCATCAGCCGACCAGATCACGCGCGGCGTCGCGCCGCTTCGAGAGCAGCCCGCGGCCGTATTGTTCGTCCTCGGCGATCAGGCGCCCGCCAACAATCGTGGACGCCCGCCCCGCGGCCTTGCGCTCGGCTATGGCCGCGCGCTCTGCCGCCGCGCGCTGCTCCGCCAGCTTTTGCGCTTCCGCCGGGTTATCCGAGTCAGCGGGCGCTATCGGCGCCACCGGCACGGGAGCCGGGGTAGAACTCGGCGCATGACCAAACAATCCTGACACAAAATACCCCTTGTTCTTGTTTCAATTCGACACTTCCATGATACCACGCCTATTCGCCCATCCAGTCCGAGGTCCCCGGAACGATCCGCGGGCCGCTCTGCGCGGGGCGGAAGTCGCGCCGCGGCGGGTTCACCTCAAACGTGCAGGCCAAGGCGTCCGCGTCGTCGGGCGACTTGACGCCCCGCTTCTGCATGTCCTCCTTCGTTTCGAGGATTTTCTTGCCGTCCTCGCGCCCGCTGTATCGCCAGCCGCGATCCGTAAGCTGATGCGACAAAGTGCCCTTGCCGCCGTCGTCTGCCTCGATCATGCCGCCCGGCAGCCAGTCCCGCACCGCCGCCCACAGTTCAATCGCGTGTGTGGCCCACTCGGAATCTTTCCCGGCCATCGGTGCGGCGCCGAACTTGACCTCATGAACGCGGCCATGCGTGCGCTTGCGCTTCAAGACGTCGATTACGCCGGTGCCCATCCCGAAGTCGATGCAAATGGCGTCCGGGCGATACTTCGCGTCTAGCTCCAAAACCCGCTCGGCGATCTGCACGTTGTCGAGCCCGGTCCATGATCCGAACGTCTGCGCGCCCACGCAGTCGCGCGCGTTGCGCCCTTGGCGGAACCGCCAAGCGGTGCGCCCGCGCGGCGCCGGGTCTACCCCGAGGATCAGCGGCTCGCCGTAGTCGGGTAGCAGCCGGTTGCGCTGCGCCGCGTTCACCGCGTCCCACGGCACGAACTGGTCCTCGCTCGTGCGCGGCGGCAGGCCGAGTATCTCGACCCGCACGAAGTCGGAGTCCTCACCATAGCGGCGTATCTGGGCCTCCACCGCCGTCTGGTCTACCCCCGGCATCCCGCGCGTCGAGAGCGTGCGCGTGCGCCAGCCCTCGCCCATCTTCGGGTCGTGGAACAACTCGAAGAACCGGCCTTGGCGGTTCCGCATCTGCGACGCCGCCAGCCAGAAGCGATACGGGTTGACCTCGGTAAAGAAGCCCTCCGCGACGTCCCACACGGACGAGTGGATACCCGCCGCCTCGTCAAAGAGCAGTGTCAGGCCGTAGGGGTTGTGAACGCCCGCAAAGGCGTTAGGGTTTTCCTCGCTCCACGTCTGCCCGGCGGCATACCAATACTTCGGGTCGATCCCGAGCCCGCCGTCCTGCGGCAGACGGCGGACCAATTCGAGCAGCCACGGGGCGGGCACGATCCTCATAGTTTCGAGCGTGAACCAGTGCGCGTTGATCGCGGAGCCGAACCACACGCCGAACTCCGGGAACGTGCGCGTGCGTAGCTGCGTCTCTGTGTTCGCGGCCACGATCGTCGTGGACCCGATGCGCGTGCTGGCGTGCCAGTGAGCGAGCATGCCAAACAGCGCCGACTTGCCCGGACCGCGGCCAGAGGAATAGGCGGACCGCCAGATGGGGGCGGGCAGGCCGTTCTCGATCGCGAACTTCGACTGGCGGACGTGTTCGCCGATCCGCGTTAATTCTTCCACCTGCCAGTCGCGGGGGCCGTTGTAGTTTTCAAACGGCGTGCCGGGCCTGCCCCACGGGTAGGCGTAGTAGGCGAAGCCGACCGGATCGTCCTTGAGGGCCAGTATTTGAGTTAATATTTCTGTTTCTTGCGCTGGATGTGCGAGCATCTTATCCTCGATCCGTTATCCGTCCTTCGCCGTTCTTATAGGAACGGCGGAAGCGGACGGACAAAAAACGGACAATTCGGACGGAATCCGGACAAAAACCGGATGGAATCCGGATGGCAGGTGAAGAATTAAGCCGCGCCGCCAAGCCGGGAATAATTTTTAAAATATTTTTCTGCATAAAAATTTTAATACGCAGTCGGCTTCAACAACTCTCGCTCCGGTGCTCCGCCCCGGAATCTCGGGGGTGCCCCCCGCCTACCCCCCGCCGCGCGAAAACCTAGCAAACACTCACACACCATGCGGCGCACTACAAAAGGCTAGCAAGGGCGGGGGGAAGATCGGGCACGCGGGACGCTGTGCCGTCGATCACACGGGCTTGTTGAGCGGTTAGTAGGCGCTCGTTAGCTGCTTCTATGACTCGCGTTAGGTCCACGGTCCGCACGTTGACGTCAAGCTGCGCTTTGTCGCCGTAGAGACGTGGGTTTCGAATGCGGCTAGCCCACTTCAGGGTATCGACGAGAACGCGCGCGTGCGCAGGGTCGGCGTCGCGATTATTAGCCACGGCAAGCGCCTGCTCAAAGTAAGCGTCTGCTGATTCTTCCCGCGCTGTATCCCATTCGGCGCGCGCAGTCGGCACAACGCCGAAGTAAGCGCGGACCATATCCCGGCTCAGTCCCAAATCAGCCAATATGTCCCGGATCAGTTCTCCCGCTGCTATCCGATCGCAAATGGCAGGCCATGCGGCAGTGATCTTCGCTATTGTGCTGGCGCTTAATCGAGTCTGAGGCATACTTCTATGTTAGCACGCACTCACGTTGCGGGCGCTTGACTCCCGTGCTAGAATCGCCACACGGCGCATTTCGCCCGCTCACATAGGAGTCTGCCATGCCTGCATTCGATTCGATGCTTCCGATCGCCTTGCTCATTGTCGGCGCACTGCTGTGGATATACAGCAACCTCAGACCGTGATACGCGCCACGTTTATCAATCTCCTGCCAAGGGGTGGTTAATTCCCTTGTCCGTTCCGTCCGTCCGCATCCGGTTTCGCCAATCCTATAGGATTGGCGGAAACACCGGATGGAAATGGACCGCTTTCCGTTTTCCATCCGGTCCGTCCGGATTTCCGCTCTATCCCATTGATTCCGTTA
>CAZLWX010000151.1:0-1389 GCA_964563295.1 uncultured Roseivirgaceae bacterium
TTGCGACGGAGGTTTTCGAGGAAGTTCCTACTGAAACCTGGGTCGTCGGGAGTCAGGTAGGCGATGGACCCGTCCTGACGGCGGGAACTGACAACAATCGGCGAGAGGCAATGATAGCGCACGGTGCTGGCGAAGACAGGAGGGACAAGTGTTTCAACGGAAGTGACTTCAAAGACGACTTTTGTATGCTGATCTCCCAGGGCGCAGCGTTGCTGCAGAAACAGTCCCTTGACAAAATTCTCAAGACTGGCGTCGATCATGAACCGTACAACAAGGGAGACTTCTGTCCCCAGGAGACGAATTTGGTCCCCCAACATGTTGTACGGGCGCAAATCCATCTGCGAAAACGTGAACATCTTGAAATTCCGCGCATCGGCCTGGAAACCGGTCTCGTGAAGCATTTTGCTGTAGTTTTCATCGGCGCGACTGATCACTTTGTAGATCCAGGACGCAACCGGGTATTGGTAATTGGTGGGTAAAAAACAACCCGCGATCACGTTGAGTGTTAATCGTAATTCCATGGGGCTTTATTTGAGAGAACGAAGTATATTAATCCTTTTGACAACGAGTGTCAATGAAGTCTCAGATTGGGCACACTACCGCAAGGGAAGTGAGTGACCTCCAGAATTGATGTGGATGGGCTCCGGGAAATGAATATAGAGTGATTGGGGGTGAAAAGCAAATTGGATGTTGGCTTTTGGCTATTGGGAGTTGGCTTTTGGAGCCTTTGGAGGGGCAGCTATTGATTGCGCTCTTGGCGGGATGGAGGAGAAGGGGGGCGGAAAAGTCCACAGTCGACGGTCGACGGTCCACGGTCGTTTGGAGATACGACATGGTTTCTGCACGAATTGAAATTGTGTTGGGGGCAAGGTGTCGGAGTTGTTGTGTGTGATGAGATCGTAAACAGAATCACGTTCGGATTAGCAGAGGCGACCGAGTACTTATATGTCGTCCCTACGGGACTTGGGGTGCTTGGAGGAATGCGTTTGCTACCGATATGTCATCGCTAGCGCGATTTGGATTCGGGGATGAGTGCATGACACGGAAAAGGCGTGGTATTCCATTCGAGATTCTCAAACTGGAGGAGGGTGTTTGCTACCCATATGTCATTGCTAGCCCACCTACGCTGAAGGCTTCGGCGTGCCGGCGCGATTTATTTTGCGGCGAGGTGAAGAAAGATTTCGACAGGGAGTTACAAACAGAAGGCCGAAGTTCGATGGGGTTGTCTTTCCTGCAAGACGAGCATTCTTTTGCCACTAAGGCACCAAGGCTCGAAGTTGCACAAAGGGAGTACGACGCAATGTCGTTGCGAGAACTTCGGACTTCGCAATGTCGCTCGGTGTAACGAGTGGGGTTCCCTTCGGCTACGCTCAGGGCGGTGCTTCGCTT
>CAZLWX010000151.1:1489-4977 GCA_964563295.1 uncultured Roseivirgaceae bacterium
GCTCGGTGTAACGAGTGGGGTTCCCTTCGGCTACGCTCAGGGCGGTGCTTCGCTTCTCGCGCGCCGAGCGCGAGCCGCTCAGGATTCGGCTTCGAAGGGGGTTTTGGCCTTTGGGTTTTGGCCTTTAACCTTTGGCCTTTAGCCTTTAGCCTTTGGCCTTTGGTCCTTTGGCCTTTAGCCTTTGGCCTTTGGTCCTTTGGCCTTTTTCCTATTCGTCTCTCAAAACATCCACCGGATTAACCGAAGCGGCACGCAACGAATGGTAAGCAGTGATAAGCAAGGCCATTGCCAACGTACCGACGCCCGTACCAATGAAAATCCACACCGACGGCGTGATACGATAAGGGAATTCCTGCAGCCACTGTTGCATAAGCCAGTACGATAATGGCGCGCCGATGACGAAGGCAACAATAATCAGTCGCGTGTAACTGCTGGCAATAAGTGTCAGGATGCTGGAAATAGATGCTCCGTTGACTTTGCGGATGCCAATCTCCTTTGTGCGCTGTTCCAGGGCATACACGATCATTCCAAGAAGGCCCATCGCCGCGATGATGATTGCCAACGCTGCCATCACGGTGAGGATCTCCCCGAACTTATGCTGCGCCCGGAAAGTTTCGGCGAATGCCTGATCGACGAATGAATAGTCGAACGGCAATGCGGAAGAGTGTTGGTTCCACAGATCTTGCAATGAACCCAGCGTCCTGTCCCAGTCCTTCATCTCTCCAGGTGAAATTCTCAGGACGAGGTACTCACGATGACTTTGGTACATCTTCGTGGTCTTCATATTAAAGAGCGCCATCGGTTCAATCGGCGTGTTCAGCGACCAATAGTTGAAGTCGGCCATAACGCCGATCACCTGAAACGTGGAGGTATCATAGGTAATCTTTTTTCCAAGGATTGATTCATCAACAGGCCAGCCGATCTTTTTCACAGCGGCTTCGTTCAGGATAACGTTGTTGAAGTCAGCTGCGTTATCAGGATGGAAGTTCCGCCCGACGATCAATTTGATGCCCAGCGTTTCCAGGTAGCGCTCGTCCGAAGCGGTGAAGTTGAGCGTAAACGTTTCATCGACTCCTTCGGCGTTGAACGAATCTCCATCCCATAGCCGTGGTGGTACGGACCTGGCTCTGGAGACTTGTTTCACGCCAGGGAGTTGGTTGGCTGAATTGGCGAACGCTTCGCCTGACGGCAGGGCCTCAAGATGGTTGATGACGAGAAGGTTTTCCCTGTTGAAGCCAATGTCTTTGTTGGCGACGAATCGCAGCTGCTGGAATACAACAGCCGTGCAGATGATCAGGATGATCGAAACGCTGAATTGAAACACGACCAGGCCGTTGCGAAACGCCTTGCCTTCACGACCGGTCTTGATCTTGCCTTTAAGTGCTTCGGCGGGCCTGAAGCCACTCAGGAAAAAGGCGGGATAACTACTGGATAACAACGCCATGATCAGTGTTATCGAAGCCAACAGCATCAACAACTGCGGATCGGAAAGCAGGTCGAGATGGAGGGACTTGTCGGTAATGACGTTGAACTTTGGAAGGAGCAGCTGGGTGAGCCCAATACCGACAGCAGCGGCGATAAGGCAAAAGATGAGAGCTTCAAAGAAATATCCCAACGTCAATCCCCCTTTGCCGAGGCCGAGTATTTTCCGAAGGCTTGCCTCCCTGATCCTGCGCGTGAATTGTGCCGTAGACAAGTTCATGAAATTGACACACGACAAGATCATGATGAAGATAGCCGCGCCAATAAAGGAGTAAACTACCTGCTTGTTATTGCTTTGATTGAGGCGGTTAATGACGGGTTGGTCGGGAAGGTGAATGCTGTTCATTGGTTGCATGAACAGATCCCATCGGCGGCCTGAGTTGATCCATTCGTCGTAGGTCGTGTTGAAGGCCACTCTCAATGTCTCGCCGACATGGGTTCGTGGCAAGGCTTCAATTTTCTTGCGCACAGCTTGCACATCGGCCCGCGGGTCGAGCCTGACGTACGTCTCCAGTTGCGTCCATACCCAACTCCAGGCGAACTGTTCGATGGGAAATCGTTTCATCGAGAGTAGGAGATTGAATTCGATGTAACTGTTGTCGGGGGGATCTTCAACGACGGCAGTGACTTCGTAAGTTTTTTGGTTCGCGGTGCCAGGGGAGCCGAGAACGACGAGCTTACCGACGGGGTCTTCGGATCCAAAATATTTTTCCGCCGTGGAGCGTGTCATCACGAGGTTGTCGGCCTGTGCGAATGCATTATGAGCGCTTCCGCGGATGACCGGGAAGTTGAACATTTCAAAGAAATTCGAGTCTGCGGCGAGAACACCATTTTCTTCAAAGCTGATTACTTGTCCCTCTTCATTCTTGTAAGTGACGATGAAGTCTCCCGGCGTGTGAATGCTAGTCATCAGTTCCACTTCCGGTATTTCGCTCTTGATCGTGTAGGCTACGCCAGGACCCGTTGACGCGAACTGGTTTTTGTTGTTTGCTCCCCAGATGAATGTCTGGTTAATTCTGTAAATGCGATCGACGTCGTGGTGGAATCCGTCGTAGCTGAACTCATGTCGCACGTACAGATAAATTAAGAGTGTGCAGGCGATGCTGATCGTCAGACCCAGGAGGTTGATCAGGGAGAACAGGCTCTGTCGGCGTAGGTTGCGGACGAAGAGCATGATGGAATTTTTGAACATAACCTGTTAATTAATCCTGGTTACAGGTCAAAGGGCGTACCACCGGATGTGGTATGGGGATTTTGATGGAAATTGGGGCATTCCGCGTTTTGGTGTCGTCCAATAATGTCCAAAAGTGTTCGTGAGCGATCAGTAGTAAGTGCCGGTTTCGGGTGGCGCACGAGGTTCATCATCTTGGTTCGGAACTACGAAGAGAGTAGGTCTTTTATATGTCACCCCTACGGGGTTCTGGGATTTGCGTGTGGCGATTATACTACCGATATATCGTCCCTACGGGACTTTTTGGTTCGTTCGGGAGAAAAGAAATCAGGTCGGGCATCAGAATCGCGTTAGCGATGACATATCGGTAGGAAAACGCGCGCTTCGAAACCCGTGTAGTCCCGTAGGGACGACATATAATGACTGGGTCGCGTCGGATCAGCGAATGACATAGGGTTCACCATTTCATTTGCAGCGACGAACGCGAGCGAGTTCTTCCTATGCCACCCCTACGGGGTTTTCACGGGTCGCGTTTTGGCATTAATGCTACCGATATGCCGTCCCTACGGGACTTTGATGCGGATCAGCTTGTGAGTTTAGTTTGCGCAGGTTAATTCTCAACGCGCGAATACGAGCAGGTAGGATGTCGGATAACCTTGCTTAGGAGAATCAAGAACAAGACGAGCACCGGAGTCGCGTTAGCGATGACATATCGGTAGATAGACGCAGCCCATCGCAGCCGTGCAGTCCCGTAGGGACGACATATAAAGACCGGGTCTTGTCGGATCACCGGATGAGATTGGGTTCACCATTGCATTTGCAGCGACGAACGCGA
>CAZLWX010000151.1:5077-7875 GCA_964563295.1 uncultured Roseivirgaceae bacterium
GTCGGATCACCGGATGAGATTGGGTTCACCATTGCATTTGCAGCGACGAACGCGAGCGAGTTCTTCCTATGCAACCCTACGGGGTTTTCACGGGTCGCGTTTTTGTAATAATGCTACCGATATGCCTTCCCTGACGGGACTTCAGGACGACACGTATTCGCTGATTCCGTCTCGAATTGATGTAAATGTCCGCATCAACTCATTTTCATCCTCTTCAAGCAGCGTCACCCGAAAACCCTGCAGCTCGGAACAAAACGATGAGATCGGCACAACACAAACTCCTTTCGCGCCAAGCAGGTAATACACGAAACGTTTGTCGAGGGGAATGTCGTCGCTAACCCATTTTTGGACGAGGGACCGTGCCGCGGGATTGTCGATGTTCAATTTCTGGTCGGGTCGCAATACACCATCTTTAAAAATTATGGTATTATAAAATGCGCCGAACGTTTCATTAAACCGAAGCTGCGGCACCTCCGACAAGATTCCGGCAATCAGACGGCTTCGTTTGCCGATGTTGCGATTGGTTTCGTCGCGGTACTGCTTGAATCTTTTGTCGCCCAGAATCTTAGGAATGGCCAGCTGCGGCAACTTTGTCGAGCAGACCTCGATCATCTTGGCGTTGTCCAGCGCCTGGCAGAAACGGTTGAAGTCGTGGTCGCGGTCGCGGTTGTAATATTCCATCCATCCGCAACGCGCCCCGGGCCAGGGCAATTCCTTGGAGATACCTTTCATGGATATGCCTGGCACGTCTTCGATAATTTCGGCGAGCGAATAAGCTCGCGCGCCGTTATAGGTGATGTTGATATAAATTTCGTCCGCGACAAGAAATAGCCCGTACTCACGCGCAATCGCAACAATCCTCTTTAATGTTTCCAGCGGATACACCATGCCCGTCGGATTGTCCGGGTTGATGATCAGTATCCCAACGATGTTGGGATTGTATTTGACTTTGTTGTAGAGATCGTCGAGGTCCGGGTACCAGTGATTGTCGGGGTCGAGTTTGTAGGTGAGCGGCTCGTGGTTGGCATGAGCAGCCTCTGCAGAGGAGTGAGTAGAGTACGCGGGCGACGGGCCGATAACGCGGGAAGTGCTGTCGATGTACTGGTACACTTTGCCGATGGCATCGCCCAGGCCGTTGAAGAAGCAGATGTCCTCCGAAGTAATCTGCGTTCCACCAAGGGCGTTGGTCTGGGCAGCAAGGAATTCGCGGGTCTCGAGTATTCCCTTCGATGGACAGTAGCTGTAAGAATCATCCTGTCCGGCTAGCCCGGCAACGATGCCTTTGATCCAGCCCGGAAGCTTGTGATGTTTTTGTATCGGGTCACCGATGTTTTCCCAGGAAATAGTTACACCGAGCTTCTTAAGTTCTTCCGCTTTTTTGACGATCTCCCTGATCTCGTAACTGAGCTCGTTCGCTCCTTCGCTTAGTAATCTTTGTCTCATGCTGATTTTCAGGTTGTGATGTTGGGAGTTTTGAGAGAACGATTCAAGGGATGGTCCAAAAAAAGTTTTCTCGCGGTGGGAACGAGCGTTTGTTGGGGGGGCAGTTTGTAGTTTGTAGTTTGTAGTTTGTGTAGTTTGAAGTTGTTTGTTGTTCCGTTCTTAACTACAAACTACAAACTTCAGCCTATGCCTGCGGGCGAAGTTTATTGAGTAGTACCGGCGGAACATGCGCAATTTTCCTGGCGTCGTAGTCGAAGCAAACAATTCCAACCTTACCTCTGGCAATTTCCTTTTGAGTTGACTCGTTCACCAACAGGAACACCATGTCGAATCCATATTTATGGAAATCGGTGACGCCCAGGCTGCAGATGAGTACGTCGCCGAGAAAAGCCTCGCTCTTGTACACAACAACGGCGTCGGCGATCACCTGCCCGATGGGCCCATCGAAGTTCAGCTCATTTTTGAAGCCTAGCTGCCGATAGAGCTGAATTCGCGCTTCCTGCACCAGGCTCAGAATGCGGTCGTGCCCAACATGATTGCCATAATTGAGATCGCTGGCGCGAACAGGAATCTGTGTCCTGAAGATAAATGAGTCCGGCAATTCAATGGAAACTCGTGCCATAGCGATCCCTTGAGGTATTATGTGTAATATGGGTACACAATTTTATGGGGAATCGAAGAGACAATCAAATGGAAAAGGAGTATAAGATTTTTGAGGTATCCACCTTTGCGGAATTTCAGGCCATTATCCTGGGTCTCCCGCAGGACAAGTTTATCCTTTATCGGGGCCAATCACAGGACAAGTCATTGCTTCCCAAGATTGCCCGGTATAATCTGAAGGACGTGGAAGAGACGGAGCGGGAGATGCTGGAAGACTTCCAGCGCCGCAGTCTTCACCTGATCGACTATCATCCTGCCAACTCGTGGGATTGGCTTGCACTCGCGCAACACCACGGCATGGCGACCCGGTTGCTGGACTGGACTGAGAATCCGCTGATCGCTTTGTATTTTTCGATGTCTCAAATCGAAGACCGCAAAGTCGATTATTCCGTCGTTTGGGGATTTGACGTGCCCAAGGAAGACATCGTGATCTCTACCGAAGACAAGGATCCATACAAAGGTCGCACAACGAAAGTTTTTAAACCCAACCACATCACCAAACGGATATCGGCACAATTCGGATGGTTCACGATACACAAGAGCAACTCCGACCGGAAGTTTATTCCTTTTGAAGAGAATCAGGATTACGCGGACAGGCTGTTCAAGATTAAAGTCGACAGTAAGTGCTTCAAAGAGTGCAGAAGCCGCCTCCACACCTTTGGGATCAATTCAGCGTCAATGTATCCGGATATTGA
>CAZLWX010000152.1:0-7815 GCA_964563295.1 uncultured Roseivirgaceae bacterium
GCCACATTGGCCTGTATTTTTGCCAATATGTTGTTGAGGAGGTTATTGTGATGAATTTTGGAATCCAGATATTGGGGATTGTTTCTTCGTATGGAAGAGGTGATCACCCGTATTCCTTTTTCGTTGTCGTACACCAAAGGTTTCCACTCGGGCAACACAATAAGGCACGGTCCTTTGGTGTTGAGCCGTGGGTCCATGCCGGACGTAATCTTTTCCCCACGCGTGAGCGTGAGCCGGATATGAGTGTTGTCACGCATGTTGTTAGCGCGGAGTGTTTCTGCTATAGCATTCCTGATCTCGCTTTTTGATGGTATCTGCGTGAAACCTAACGCATGAGCTGACGCTTGTAGCCTGTTGAGGTGGCGGTCCAGACAGAAGATCCCTTCTTTATAGAGACGCAAGCCTTCCCACACTGCATCGCCACCCTGTACGGAGCTATCGAAAACGGACACCTTGGCTTCATCTCGCGCCACCAGTTTTCCGCCTACATAGATGACTATATCTGCGTTTCGGGGATTGAATTTTTGCAACATACCAACGCTAGCACTCCTGCATAGCAAGAGCTATCCATTAACGTAAAATTCATTCTGAAAAAGGTGGGTAAAAATGGGCTTAAGTAAAGTAACCATAATTTTCAGTATGGGTCAAGCCTTTAACGAAAATGGCAAAAGTTTTTCGTAGTAGTGGTTTGCATTTGCGCAAAGTTCCTGCAGGTGTGCCGGCAATGGGCGGTTACTGGTTTTTTGCTCGGCAAAACCCACGGACTGGTGTACATTTTTATACCAGTACTTCGCCCACACACCGTCAAACGGCTTAGGTCCTGGAGGCCAGGAAAGCATCGCCGGCGAAAAACCAATAGCGCAATGGTGGCAGAGCTTTTCGAGGACGCCGCAGGGATTCCGGAGCAGTTCGCCTGCGTCGACGATGGCGGGATCTTCATCTTTCTTCCGCAGTTCTGTGAACAGTTGATATTGATACGCTATCCCGATGTCGCGCATCACCGGTTGGACGATGACTTCGGCATAGCTGGCAAGGATCTGCGCCGGATGGCGGATAAGGAATACGTTGAGCGCGCCTTTTATGAACGGCTCGCGCATCGCTTCCATGTGATGAGCCATATTTTTGACGAACACAACGGGTCGGTCGTTTTGCGTTGCCAGGTGATGTTTGACAATTGCTTCATCGGCGGGTTGGGCTCGCAGTACTTCATCACGACCGGGATGAGACGCACCGCTCTTGTTCAGGTACACCGCGTAGAAAGGTTCATCCCAGACGCGCGTGTCGTCGCGTTGGCCGAAGGAATACATCAGCGCCGTGGACAGGTTGCGCGGACCCGATATGAGGTTGATGATTTTCATTAGTTGGACTCTTTTTTCGTCACGAGCAGGCACTGGTCGTTGTCCAGCGGGACGTAGCCCTGCTCATAGCAATAGAAATATTGGGAGCCGTCGCGTGTCGTGCAGGTGTTGGTGAAGTAGTCGAAGTTGAAACCTTTTGATTGCAGTTTTTCACGACTGACCCTGGTTTTTCCTGCGGGGTTGAAGTGCAGGAGTATACGCCTGTTTTTGCGGAGGATGTTATTGACGTCTTTGATGTAGTTGTGTTCGACACTCTTCAAGCGGTTGTTAAAGGCCGTACGGCATTGGTCGGAGCAGAATTTTTTGTCGATTCTTCCGCGGAAGGGTGTTCCGCATTCGGTGCAGGTTTGTTCGAGGCGCGACATGCCTGATAGGTAAACACGGTTACACACGAATATAAACGAAACTACCCGTTTTTTATACGATTGCTCTACGTGGCGCGCTACACCTTTGGCTTATCATCCAAAAACAAAAAAAAATTATCCAAAACTAAAGTCTACCGATTATGAAAAGTCTAAGAAACAGCGTGCAGCTGATCGGCAGGTTGGGAAAGGATCCGGAAATCAAGACATTCAGCAACAGCAAGAAAGCATCCTTTTCGATCGCAACCACCGATTCCTACAAAAATCAAAAGGGTGAAAAAATCGAGGACACCCAGTGGCATAACATCATCATCTGGGGCAAGCTGGCCGGTGTCGCCGAGAAGTACCTCAAGAAGGGGCAGGAAGTCGCCGTGGAAGGAAAGCTTATCCATCGCATGTACGAATCCAACGGCGAAAAAAAGCACATAACCGAGATCAACGTCAACGACCTCGTTATGTTAGGAGCAAAAAAATAGGCAGGCAGCCCTCTCTAAAAGCCGTGCTCCGCAACCGGAGCCGGCTTTTCCTTAACTCAATCACACCCATCTGCTCCAGTACGGTCGACCGCAAGAAATCACCCGCGGACATTTAACCGAATTCGGGAGTTTACAATTCCGAAAGGCCCTTATCTTTGGCGTGATGACTTTCCTCTATCCCGCCTTCCTGTGGGCACTCGCAGCCCTCGCCATCCCGGTCCTGATCCACCTCTTCAATTTCAGGAAAACCACTCGCGTCTACTTCTCCAACATTCGTTTTCTCAAACTGGTCAAAGAAGTCACCACCGCGAAACGGAAACTTAAACATTACCTCATCCTGGCATCACGCCTGCTCTTCCTTGTTTTCCTGGTCATGGCCTTTGCCCAGCCGCTCATTCCTGCGGAAGAACAGCTTGACAATAGCAGGAGCATTGTGCTCTACATCGACAATTCGCAAAGTATGTCGGCGCAACTGGGCGACCGCACCCGCGGCCTCGATGCCGCAATCAGTTTCAGCCAAAATATAATTGAGCTCTTTCCGCCAGACACGCGCTACAAAGTGGTCACCAACGATTTCGCGCCATTCTCCAACTCGTTCAAGACCAGAACGGAAGCCCTCGATATCCTGGCACAAATCAGGCTCTCAGGTGTTACGCGCAGTATGCGGGAGATAAAAGACAGACTGGAGCAAGACGCTGCCCGCTCACGCGAATTTTTCTGGGTATCGGATTTTCAGAAATCCACGCTTGGTGCTATTCCGTCGGCATGGGACACCACGGCGCGCTGGCACCTGGTGCCCGTGACTTTTGCACCACTGCCCAACGTCTTTCTCGACACGGCATTCGTCGAAAACCCGTTCTCGGCGGGCGGCGAAAGAAACGTACTGACCGTCCGCGTCCGAAATGAAGGAAGGCGGGAGGTCGATCAACTGAATGTCAAACTCGCCATCAACAACATTCAGGCTGGAACTGCCACCATTGCTATCCCGCAAAACGGCATCGCTGAAACAAACTTCGACCTCACAGCAGGGCTAACAGGACTTAACCGGGCGGTAGTCTCGTTTAACGACTTTCCTGTGAGCTTTGATAACGAATTCTACCTGGCCCTCAACCTCACCAGTAAAGTGAACGTGATCGAAATCAAGTCGTCCAACGACGTCACTCCCGTGGAGCGCGTATTTGGGAACCGCCAGGTATTTAATTTCCGGAGCTTCGCGGTGACCAACTTCAACTACAGTTTGCTTACTGAGACTGATCTGGTTGTGGTAAACGGTCTGGACCGGTTGGATCCATCGCTAAGCCTTTCCCTGCGAAATTATCTCCAGGAAGGGGGAACCTTACTCCTGATCCCAGGCACGCGACCCGATGCCGCAAGCTATCAGCAGTTCACGGCCAACAGTCTGCTGAGGGTTCGAACGACGTCAGCTACGCCCGAAGATCTGGACCGGCCCGACTTCAATAATCCGTTCTTCGAGAATGTCTTCGAGGAGCGTTCGCCGTCCATGGCCATGCCGCGCGGAACACGCGTGCTGGAGTGGGGCGCTGACCGTTCTGCGATATTGCGATTCAAGACCGATCAGCCTTTTCTATCACGCTTTAACCAGCGTGGAATATTATACCTGTTGGCCACACCACTGCGCGCTGGGTTCACGGATTTTCATCAACATGCACTTTTTGTGCCGGTCATGTACAGGATTGCCGCCAGTAGCCGGAGAGAGGGAAACCAGCTTTACCACACCCTTAATGAGGACTTCCTGATGCTCCGGCTCGATAGCCTTCCGCCGGATGAATCACTTCGCCTGTTGGGAGAGCAGGAGGTAGTGCCCGCGCAACGACGGGTGGCTGATCAGGTGTTCCTTGAGATCCCCAAGTATTCCATGAGCCCCGGGTTTTATAATGTCGTGGCGCAGGAAGATACCATTGGGCTTATCGCCTTTAACCTCGACAAACGGGAGTCGCTGTTGGACCAATTCAGCGGCGCCGACGTCAGGGAACAGATGGGCAATGGCAAAAACATCAGTATTTTTGAATCCGATTCAAAAGAAGCTTTCAGCAACGAAATAAAAGCCAGATATTTGGGCAAGCCTCTTTGGAAGTACGCCGTTATGATAGCCTTAGTCTTCCTTTTGGCCGAAGTCCTTCTGATTCGCTTCCTAAAATAAACCTTGATGAAGGTCCTGATTCAATCGCCAACAATCATCGACGCCAACTCACCCTTTCATCTTCAAGAAAAAAATGTTCTGATTGCCAACGGGAAAATCACCGACATCGGTGACCGGAATTACTCGGCCGACAAAGTCATTAAGGCAGGGGGGATGTTCCTATCGCCGGGTTGGTTTGATCTGGGAGCGTTTTCCGGCGACCCCGGACTCGAGTACAAGGAGGACCTTCAATCCATAAGAAAGGCCGCGGCGGCAGGAGGATTCACTGAAATAGCCGTTCTGCCGAACACAGTTCCATCCGTGCAGACCAAGAACGAGGTCAGCTACCTGACGCGTCACAACGAAAATCAGTTGGTCCAGATCCACCCGATGGCGTCGGTGACGAAAAACAATAAGGGTGAAGAGCTTACCGAGATGATCGACTTGCACGAGGCAGGAGTCGTGGCCTTCACGGACGGACTGAAGCCCATCTGGCATACCGACATCCTGTTAAAGGCCTTACAATATCTCCAGAAATTTGACGGCGTGCTCATTGATCATCCTGAAGACAACTGGCTCAACATGTTCGGGCAAATGCACGAGGGGGTCACCAGCACGCGACTGGGGCTAAAGGGAATGCCAGGAATCGCCGAGGAAATCGCCGTGGGTAAGCATATTAAGATTGTTAATTATGCCGGTGGGAGACTGCATTTTGCCAGGATATCCACAGCTCGGTCGCTGGAGTTGATCCGGGCGGCGAAAAAGAAGCTGCGCATAACCTGTGATATTGCCTCCTATCAGCCATTACTTGACGATAGTTCAATCGTTGATTTCGACACCAATTACAAAGTTAATCCGCCATTGCGCGAGCGCGCCGACAATGAATCGCTTATCCGGGGGTTGAAGGATGGAACGGTCGACGTGATATGCTCGGCACACCAGCCCCAGGACGAGGAAAGCAAGAACGTTGAATTCGACCTCGCCGAATTTGGTGCTACCGGATTGCAAACACTTGGGTCGGACCTTACTGCGCTTTCCAGGTCGGTTGAGTGGGACGTCCTGATCGAAAAAGTTACTGCGGCCCCGCGAAAGATTTTGAACCTGCAGTCGCCGGTGGTGGCGGAAGATACGAAGGCCAACCTGACATTGTTCGATCCTCAGCGCACCTGGCGCCTTGACGAAAAGACGAATTTTTCCAAGGCGCGCAATTCACCGTGGTATGGTAAAGAATTAAAAGGCAAGGCGGCCGCGGTCTTCGCAAACGGCAAGCACTGGTTCGATCTCTGATATGCCTCCCATCGTCAAGGTCCCGCTTAAGTACGGTGTCATCTCGGGGATACTGACCGGTATTCTCATCGTTGTTCTCTATTATTTTGTTGTTCACCCGTTCGAAGTGCCGGTGTTTTTCGATTTTCGGATCTTCATTTTCGGGGTATTTATTTTCTTCACACTCCGCGAGCTGCGCGACTACCATTTGGGCGGCGTGCTCTTTTTCTGGCAGGGACTGATCGCGTCGCTGCTGCTCACTGTTGTGTTCGCAGTCCTTTCATCGGCTCTCCTTGCTTTGCTGGGGGCAATGGATCCGCATTTTCTCGAGTCGTATATCAGTTTTCGAATGGAATTCCTCAAATCGCTCCCGGCTGAGACAGTCGACCAGATCGGAAAAGATGTTTATGAGCGTAATTTGAATGATTTGCCGTCGACCAATATGACGGATCTGGTCTTGCTCTATTTCGCGCAAAGCTTCATGATCTCGTTTTTCATAAGCATCATTTTATCGGTAATTTTAAGAACTCAACCTAAAACCTAACATTATGGAACAAGCTGTAGAAGATGCCAAAAAGGTGACTCCCCGCTCCGTGGGCGTAAAGTACGGCCTGATCGCAGGCCTGATATCCATCGTCATGTTTCTGGTGACCGTCATTGCGGGCATTAACCCCTTTGGATCGGTATCGAACTGGCTCGGCGTCTGCTTTACCATCGTGCTGATGGTGCTTGCCCATAAGAATTTCAAGGATTCGGGCGATGGATTTATGTCGTATGGCCAGGGGATCGGCATCTCATTCTGGATGACAATTGTGTCGACGCTTCTCGGTATTGGCGTAATGGCGCTTTACCTGAATGCGGTCGATTCCGGTCCGATGGATATGTTCTACGATGAACAGCGGGCGAAGATGGAAGAAGCGGGCCAATCCGAACAGGCAATCGAGATTGCCATGGAGTGGACGAGCAAACTATTTTGGGTGTTTGCTGTTATAGGGGGTATATTCTGGGGTATGCTGATCGCCTTGATTTTGACGATCTTTACCCAGAAGAAGGCGCCTGAACAGGTATATTAATGAACCCAGATATTTCCGTAGTTATCCCCGCGCAAGACGAAGAGGAGTCGATACCCGAATTATGTCAATGGATAGGCCGTGTGATGCAAGCGCACGGCTTTTCTTTTGAAGTCATCGTCGTCGACGATGGTAGTACCGACCGCACCTGGGAGAGAATCGTCGAAGTGAACCGGCAGGACCACCGGTTTAAAGGGATGCGCCTTAACCGCAACTTCGGAAAATCAGCAGCGCTTCAGACCGGTTTCCGTGCATCACGCGGCAATATCGTCATTACCATGGATGCCGACCTTCAGGATAGCCCCGATGAAATTCCCGAATTATACCAGATGATCAAGGATAGCGACTACCACCTGGTTTCGGGCTGGAAAAAGAAGAGACTCGACCCCGCATCCAAGACGATACCATCGCGGTTCTTTAATTGGGTAACGCGAAAACTCTCCGGTATTGATCTGCACGACTTCAACTGCGGCCTCAAGGCGTATAAGTCGATGGTGGTGAAGAATATCAACGTATACGGTGAGATGCATCGTTATATCCCGCTTATCGCGAAATGGGCTGGCTTCACGAAGATCACGGAAAAGCCCGTGGTTCACCAGGCGCGGAAATACGGCCGAACTAAGTTTGGGATCGAGCGATTCATCAATGGTTTCCTCGACTTGCTTTCTATCACGTTCGTGAGCCGCTTTAGACAAAAACCGATGCATTTCTTTGGAACGTTCGGCACCCTCTCGTTTGTGATAGGATTCATCTTTACGATCAAGCTGTTTTGGGACAAGATGGATTCTTTGTTCTTCTCCAAGCTGCCGATGAAACGCGATATCGCTGAGCAGCCGACGTTCTACCTCGCCTTAATTGCTCTGATTATAGGCGTCCAGCTTTTTGTCACAGGCTTCCTGGCTGAAATGATTGCCATGCAGTCGCTCTCCAAACGCGATTACCTGGTGATCGACCAGGTCGGCATGCTCGATGAAAGCTCCGAAAAACTCCACGTCGTGAATAATTGATTACACTTGCAGTCCCCGGCATTCTCCATTGTAATACCCGTCTATAACCGCCCACAGGAATTGCGCGAACTGCTGGAAAGCCTGGCGACACAAACCCAACGCGATTTTGAAGTCATTGTCGTTGACGACGGATCGC
>CAZLWX010000153.1:0-7808 GCA_964563295.1 uncultured Roseivirgaceae bacterium
TCGAGAGTTTGGGCAAGACATCATCAGCGTTGATTTCATGAAGCCTGACCAGGTCCTTGCCGATGGGGCTCAGCACGTGTCCTGCTCCGTCCAGGAATTTGAATCCCAGCGCTGTTGCCACGCCGATGCCTGCGTCATTTGTGGCACTTCCGCCAAGGCCCAACGTAATATTCGTTACACCCTGCTCCATCAGGCGGCGAATGATCTGTCCCGTTCCCAGCGTAGTGGTAAATAACGGATTCCGTTCAACAGGCTTGATCAATGCCAGTCCAGAAGCATTTGCCATCTCGACAAAGCCGGACGTCTCATCGCCTGAGATTCCGAACGTTGCAGTGATTGGTGAAAAGAGCGGACCCGCAGCGCGGATTGGCACGAGCCGCCCTCCGGCGTGATGTGTTAACAATTCGCAAGTACCTTCTCCGCCGTCGGCCAGTGGAAGCAGCTCGTAATCGTGAATACCGCGTTTCTGCAAACCTTCGCTTATCGAATTACAGACTTCCCTGGCTGAGAGTGAGCCTTTGAATTTGTCGGGACATACGAGCACACGCATGAGAAGAGCAGGTCATCGGACTGGAAGGGCAATTTTCTTTCCTTCGGCCGCTGATTTTTTTGCGGCCTCCAGGATTTCCATTGCCGTCATATTAAGCTTCAGCGCAGAGAGATCGGTGTCGCTGACGGTGATGCTACCGCGGATAACGGCGGCCAGGTACAGGAATGGGTCAGTCATGGGGGGTTCGAGCTGCACCACTGGAATGGACGTTTCAGGCTCGTCACCGTTGCGGAAAAGCAGGGAGGAGCGGTCGGCCTTGAAATAGCCGTGCTGTCCGTAGATCTCGATATCCTTTCGATTATAGGGCCAATTCCATGAGGCTTGAATAATGCCCTGGGCTTCCTTGTAGGTCAGAATAATGGTTGCCTCATCATCGACTTTTGGGTAAACATCGGGTTTGAGTTGTTGCGTTACGGCCATGACTTCCAGAGGCCTTTCACCATTCATCAGCCAGGTGATCAGGTCAGCGCCGTAGCATCCGAAATCCATTATTGCTCCGCCTCCATTTTGAATGGGATCAGTCAGCCAGGCGAGAAATTCCTTGTTGACCCCGATCTCCTTCGGTCCCGGGTGACCGTCATGAACAACGATCTTTCTGATCGTCCCAACCTTTTCCTGAGAAATTAGCGAGAACACCTGATGATTGCTTCCGTACCAGGTAGTCTCGTAGTTCGTCAGCACATGGATACCATAACGTTTCGCCAGGTCGGCCATTTCAAGAGCGTGCTCCAGCGAAACCGCCAGCGGCTTTTCCACCATGACGTGGATGTTCTTCGGCGCGCAAGCCTGGACGACTGCCAGGTGTTCGGCAATGCTGTTGAATGCTGTCACCGCTTCCGGATGTGCCTTGGTAATCATCTCATCGAGAGATGCGTATAGCAGGCCCGCACTAAGGCTGTATTGCTTCAAGTACCTTTCCGCCAACTCGCGGTTTGATTCCGCGATCCCGACAATCTGAATTTTTTCGGGATACGCTTTCGCGGAATTAAAAATCCAGTGCACATGCGTGTGCGTAAGTCCCGCGATGCCGATGCGCAATGGCTTGGCCTTGGAGCTAACCTGGCCAAAAGATGAAATCGAAATGACGAGGAATAATAACGTTGAATATCGGATCATAGATAAATGTAAGAAACTGATCGCGACAATCAATGCCCGGACACTGAGGACCAAGATGGCAGTTGACGAATTCCTAATTGGCCGGAAGCGGTATTTTTTCCCTTGCTTTCTGAAGTTCCACTTCGTTGGTAAGATCGAGTCGCAACGGCGTGATGGAGACATACCCTTGCTCTACCGCCCACCGGTCGGTGCCTTCGTCAGCGGCTTCCAACGGCACGACGGTGAACCAGTAATGTTTTCTGCCCATCGGGTCGAGACCTGGGACAACCTTTCCATCGTATTGTCGCACTGATTGCCTTGTCCACTTAAGGCCTTTAGGTTGCCGTGGGAAGTTGACGTTGACCAGGCGGAGTTCGGGATTGTCGATCAATGTGGCGAGCGTTTTCTCGACGTGGGCCTCAAGGGATTTAAAATCCGGCTCGGATTTTCCTGCCGGAGTGCTCAGTGCAATCCCGCGCATTCCGAGCAATACCGCTTGCTTTGCTCCTGCCAATGTTCCCGAATGCCACATGGCATTGCCCAGGTTGGTACCCAGGTTGATACCGGAAAGCACGATATCGGTTTTATCCCACAAATGCGAGCCAAGTGCTACGCAGTCCGCGGGTGTTCCATTGACGCGGTAGGCTTCAATGCCTTCAAAGTAGATCGGAGACTTTTTATAGTGCAACGGACGCGACGCGGTGATCGCATGACCCATGGAGGACTGCTCCACATCCGGGGCGACGACCCTGACCTCTCCGAACTTCACTGCAATCCGTGCCAAAGCCGCTATGCCGGGGCTGTAGATGCCATCGTCATTGGTGACCAATATTCTCATTCTCCTGAATTCCAACATTTTCATTCCTGCTCGTCGAAGCGGGCGTGACGGAGGCCGAACAGCGCTGAAGACGCGCCCCGGGTATAGAAATCTTACTGGCTCAGGCTTATCAATCTTGATTATGAAAATTGTCAAGGTCCTGCACAATCCCAGGGCTGGTGAAAATGAGTACAGCAGAAAAAAACTTCTGTCGATGGTTCAGTCGGCCGGGTTTAATTGTAGTTATTCATCCACAAAAAGCCCGGGCTGGGATGACATCGACCCGCAAAAAACTGAAATGGTAATCCTGGCCGGTGGTGATGGAACTGTTCGAAAAGTTGCCGGGACTTTACTGGATAGGAAGTTGCCGATCGGACTGATCCCTCTTGGTACGGCAAATAATATCGCGCGAACGCTTGGAATCAGCGGCACACCGGAGGACATTATCCGAAGTTGGAAGGCTGGCCACGTCAAGAAGTTTGATGTAGGAAGGATTTATGGTCTGAAGAAAACCGGCTTCTTCCTCGAGGCTCTCGGATTCGGTGTCTTTCCCAGACTGATGAAAGCCATGGACGACAATGGCAACCAAAACAAGAATTCCGCCTATGACAACCTGAAAATGGCTTTGGAACTCCTCCACGACATCATTCTCACTTCGAAGGCACGCCATTGCAGCATATCAGTCGACGGCGCAGATCACACGGGAGATTTTCTCCTGGCAGAAGTTATGAATGCTCAGTCCATCGGTCCTAACCTGGACCTCGCCCCATTTGCGGACCCCGGCGACGGCGCCCTTGAAGTTATACTGATCGCTGAACGCCAGCGGCAGGAGTTTGCCGACTATGTCCTCAATAAACTTCACAACGTAGAACAGCCGCCCGTGTTTACCATTCTCAAGGCGAGAAATCTGGAAATCTATTGGGAAGGCAAACTGATGCACGTCGATGACGAGATCATCCAACTTGAAAAGTCACAGGAAATAAAGATCAAACTACAAGAAGGCGTACTGCAGTTTTTGGTCCCGTAAACGTCAGGAACCGTTCATCTGTGTTTTACATCAAATGTTCAGTAACCCCAGTCTTTCATTTGCTGCAGGTCATCCTTGATGCATTCCATTGGAGTTTTTCCCTGGTAGGATTCCTGCTCAACGATGTAATGAAGGGTGCCTCCCGATTTTCGGCATATGTCCATCACGCCCCTCACATCCACAATACCCTTACCCAGAATGGTGCTCTCAAATTCTTCGCGGCCGCCGCTGCCTTTGATCTCATCCTTAACATGGAGTGACTGGAACCGGCCGGGCCATTTCGTTACTATATCCATTGCTTTGGCGCCGCCATTATATAAGTTGCCCATATCAAGCTGCTGTATCACCAGCGCGGGATCTGTATTCTTCAAAATGATATCGTACACCGACTCACCGTCGAACTTCTGGCTGAACTCGAAGTCGTGATTGTGATAGCCGAACTTCATACCAAACTTCTTGCACAATTCTCCGCTTTTGTTGAATACTTCCATGTAGCGCAACAAGTCGTCCTTTGTTTCACGCCAGCTTTGGTCAAGCCAGGGGCTAATGACGAATTGTTGCTCGAGCACAGCTGCATCTTCAACGGTTTGACGCCATTCATCCGTAAAATCTCCCTTGGCGGCATCCCAATGACGCGGTGCCATAACGGTATGGCCGCTTGGCATCTTCAGGCCGAGATCATCGAGGATTTTCTTGAACTCCGCTGGCGCGTAGCCGTAGAACTTCCCTCTCACATAGTTGGCATGTTCGACATATTCGTATCCCATGGAAGCGACGCCTTTCAACGTGGCCAACGGGTCGCTTTTCATTTCATCCCGGACCGAATAGAGCTGTACCCCAACAACGCCTTTCTTCTTCGGAAAGCCCATTAGGGCCGCTGGTGCCATCAATGCCCCGGCAATCGATGCAGCGGATTGCTTTAGAAATCTCCTTCTTGATTTGATCATAACTTCATGCGGTTGGCTTCAAATTAACCAGTCGCCGCAGTAAAATCAAGGTGACTTCCGGAGTTTCGGCAAATAAAGAGGATGTCCGGATCGAAGTACTAAAAGTCGATGCTTTTGTCGGGTCAGTCTTTTAAGATCTCGATCTCGATCCTGTCGTTCAGGCGTGCATGAGGACTGTCAGGCGCAACAAGCATCCCAGACCCTCCCCAGCCATAAATCTTGATGCGCCTTTCCTCGATGCCGTTTTCCACAAGATACCGGCGAACCGATTCTGCCCGTAGATTCGTCAGCTTTTTCGCCGAAGCCTTCATGCGTTCGAAAGGTTCTAATGCGAAATAATCGGCACCAACCGTAATGGTGCGGGCCTTACGCCCGTTGCAATGGCTGTGGACCTTTATGACATATCGGGGGTTGCTGACCATCATGGCGACCAGGGCGTCCATTTCTTGCTTTGATTCGGACGTCATGGTTACTGCATTTTCATGGAAGGAAACATTGTACATGATAGAGACGTCTCCTTTCTCCAGCGGTGTTAGTGAATAGGGAACCACCCATGCTCCGTTTTCGTCCAGGTACGCGCCTTCCGTTTCGGAAGGATCCTTGTAATCGATGTACTTTTCGATCTCCTTATAACCAAAGACGCCGCAAACCATTGCCATCGGCGAGTCGTCCATCGGAGGCAGAACATCGACATAGGTGTAGGAATCGAATGCATCGAGTTCACGTTCACGTTCAAAATCAACGTGATGTACCCGGACGGGTAGTGGGCTGCCATCGGGTCGGGTGACGGCAAACTTGAAGTATTGACCTCTGGGTAAAGGAGGTAAGCCTCCTCCACTTGCGACCGATCCCTCGGAAGATTTTTCTGCGCTCGCAATGATGACTGAGGGCCCAATCATTTCACCGGATGGGTGTGTTGTTTCCGGAAGAGCGACGCCCGTCGATGGCCCCGGAAGGGCATCCTGCTCGATCTGCTCCTGAAGTTTCAATGACCTCGCAATGGCAACATCCCGACTTGAGGTTTTCAGCACGTAAAAATGCATCAGGTTGTTGCCTGATTTTATAGAATACGACGTATCACTTGACGTTTCCGGAAGAAAACTTGTTATTTCATGCACATCACCTTCGGCCGCGAACGCTCCGACAACGAGATAATAGTTTTGACCACTGACAGGTTCCCACCATGCGCATACTAAGATGCATGCGCATAAAATTCTCACAACGCTCCAATTCATACCCCTTTCGATTAAAGATTACAGACACAGCGAATTATTTTATCGAAGGAAGCGTCAAAAAATCAATGCCAACAGCCGGATATCGAATACATGTGTATGAGTGATAACTGGTCAAGGCAAACACTCATGAATGTAGTCTCAGTTATTTTTTCGCGAAGCTTCTGCAATCTTGTTTGCTACCGCGATGCCACTCGATAATGCTGCTTCGACAGTGCCATTGTGCGGTCCCTCGTCGATAGCCTCACCCGCGAAGTAGATCGTCTCTGCGATGGCGGTGTTCAACAGTTTTCGCGCTTCACGTGTTTCCGGCGTCACATAAGAATAGGCACCCAGGGAAAAATCGTCGGAGCCCCAGTCGGTAACATGCCACTCGCGAACCCGGGCTTCGATTGAATGCCGGGGAATGTTCAGCGCATGGCCGAGTGATTCGAGGGCATACCGGTAGAGTTCTTCAAACTCCTGGGGTGCGGCTGCAGTGCGGGGGCCGCCGAGCCATCCCGTGAGTAGTGGTTTCCGCGACGGCAACTGCGTCCACCATGTCGGCACCGGTGCATCGGAATGAAGAAAGCCAAGATCGCGCAACGGCGACCTGCCATCTTCCCAGAATGCGTCGTTGAAGATCAAGTGAAACTTGATAACGGATCCCGACCCGATGCCATGGGCGGCGGAGTTGTACTCGGGAATACCAGGTGTGAACCGGAGGCGTTTGTGTTGAAGGACACCGATTGGGACGGTGATAACCGCTTTTTCGGCTTCGAAGATTTTCGCCGACCGCGTCTTCAGGCGGACGTCGTTCGCTTTCCATTCGAGATGTTCGGCGATCTCCGATAGATGAATTTCCGCGCCGCCCGCGGTAACGCGGTCCTCCAGGATCTTGACTAGCGACCCATAGCCGTCCACTGGCCGATATTGTTTCGAGCCGGCGTCGTTTGTCCACTCTTCGCGAAGAGCAATCGCGCTGACCCGTGTGGTATCCGCGGCATTGTAGCCCTCAACAAACCCCTTCATCCGTTCGCGGAAACGCTCGTGCTTTTCGCCCGGAAACTTCTGTTGAAGAAATTCTGCAAAAGTCACCTCGGACTTAAGATCCTTCAGGTGCTGAAGCAGCAACGCCCACTGGTCATCGAAGAAGTCCCGGGCTGTCAGTAGACTATCCTGCGACAGATAAGTTTTTCCTTCGGCGGCTCGCCAGCCTCTTTTTCCTTCGTTCAGCAGCCCGGTAGTTATCGGCATGTTGCCATGGATAAATTCGGCTCCTTTTTCCACGTATTCTATCGGAGGCTTCACCGGGACTGTACAAATTCTTCCCCCCAAACGGTTTCGCGCTTCAATGATGGTAACTCGGGCGCCGCGTTTAAGAAGTTCTGCTGCGCTCATCAGTCCACATGCTCCGGCACCAATTACAAGGCAATGCATGGGTAACAAATTCGGTATTCTCTATAGTTATTGTAGGGATAAAGCCGGCTGGTCGCACAGTCTGCATGAATTCGCCTACTCTACACAATGTGTAATAGGCATATAATTTGTGCCCACAGTGCAGTAAACTTATGTTTTATTAAAATCAAGAATATGGCACAAGACAGGAAAAGTCCAGGAGGCGGAACCGCGAATCGCGGATTTGCTTCGATGGACCCGGAGAGGCAGCGAGAGATCGCCAGGAAAGGAGGGGCAACAGTGAGCCAGAATCGAGAACATATGGCCGAAATCGGAAGGAAAGGTGGCGAGGCTAGCGGTCAAAGTCGCGCCAATCGTGCACAGGCTAACGCTAATGCCACCAGCCCGGTGCAATAATCCACTTTTTCTCCAGACAGAGATAGTGTATTATTAGATGTCCCGCATCAACAGTGATTGCGGGACATTTTTTTTGTCCGTGATCTGGCACAGAATTATTCCTTTTGTTGCCAATGAAACCTCAGCGCGCCAAAAAGAAATCCGGCCCTTCGGGAAAACGAAGCGCAAGCAGCCATCGATTGGAAACGAGATCGAGTGCGATGACCTCCGGCGAAGACACTGCACGGGATCCTGCCCCACGCGGCGCTACAGGAAGGAATGAACAAGAACCTTCAGCGAAAAGCCTTCAGCACGAAAACGTGGATCGCAACGATAATGACCACAGTGAGGAAGGTAAATACGTCCC
>CAZLWX010000154.1:0-7774 GCA_964563295.1 uncultured Roseivirgaceae bacterium
CAACCGGCCAAGGTGGAAAGCGATATCTCATCGGCAGAAATAACGATACTGTATTAGCATTCAAATTTCATTGATATGACAAACAAGTTTCTTGTCATCGCCTTCTTTTACCTGGCAAGTCTGCCGCTAAAGGGTCAGGAGTGGATCATCGAAGCTTCAAACATCGACCCGTCAAAATACTATGGCATAACGGTAGCCAACGGGATGATCGGGATGGTTTCGTCGCCAGTCCCGATGAAGGTCAAGGATGTCGTGCTCAATGGCGTGTACGATTATTATCAACGCGGCCGCGTGTCCAACATTCTCAAAACCTTCAACCACATCAACATGAACCTTGATGTGGACGGCCGGCGCGTAGGTCAACGCGATGTGAAAAATTACAGGCAACGACTTGACATGCGTAAGGCCGAGCTGACCACAACCTTTGATGTCGGTGACAAACTAAGCGTCAGCCACACACTTGTGGCCCTGAGACATCTGCCGTATACGGCGATGGCTGTTGTCGAGATCCGCGCTCACACTGATGTGAGGATAACTCCAATGAGTGTAATCGAAGCCCCGGACCATTTGACGGATGTGAGAAACACCTTCAGTCAAATTGACCGGCCACATGTTACCATCCCTCTTTTGTCGTCTGTCGCGAAGAGCCCGTCTGGCAGACACACGGTCGCCGCATCCAACAGCATCATGTTTCCTGAGCCTCACGGACAACAGCCCGACTTGATTCACGAGGACTGGGACTACAACATGCATTTGATGAAATTCAGCAAGACCCTCAAGGCAGGCGAGTCGTATAAGTTTTTTGTGGTAGGCTCTACGACGGCCAGCAGCACATTTAACGATCCGCTCAACGAAGCCGAACGCCTGACCATATTTGCCAGCCTCGAGGGCGGCGAGAAGTTATTAAAGCGTCACGAAGCGGAATGGGGCAAGATTTGGCAAAGTGATATCATCATTGAAGGCGATGCTCAGGCACAGAAGGATATCCGGTCTGCCCTTTATCATCTCTATTCATTTGTACGTGAGGGGACAGCCTTCAGTCTCTCACCGATGGGGCTCTCGGGATTGGGGTACAACGGACATGTGTTCTGGGATACTGAATTATGGATGTATCCTCCATTGCTCGTGCTTCAGCCAGAAATGGCGAGGTCGGTTCTTGAATACAGATTTCAACGGCTTGAAGCTGCTCGCCGGAATGCGTTTTCACATGGCTACCGGGGCGCGATGTTTCCGTGGGAGAGCAGCGATGAAGGATCGGAAGACACACCGGTGTGGGCGTTAACGGGGCCATTTCAACATCACATCACCGGGTGTGTCGGGTGGGCATTTTGGAAGTATTACCAGGTCACCAGGGACAAGACGTGGCTCCGCGAAAGGGGATACCCCGTCTTGAAAGAAGTGGCTGACTTTTGGGCGAGCCGTGTTGAGCGAAATGGTCCGGGGAAGTATGAGATCAACAATGTCATAGGTGCAAATGAATGGCAGGAAAACATCGACAACAACGCCTTCACAAACGGAATGGCCATCACGGCGCTCCGGTACGCCAGCCAGGCCGCCAGAGAGCTCGGATTAACTCCCGACCCGGACTGGGACCACGTGGCCGATAACATACCTATCTTAAAGTTTCCCGATGGCGTGACGCGTGAAAATGCCACCTATGACGGAGTGGATATCAAGCAAGCGGATGTGAATCTTCTGGCGTACCCTTTGGACATTGTAACCGAGCGAGCACAGATCGAAAAAGACCTCCGTTATTACGAACCGCGGATGTCAGTCGAAGGTCCGGCTATGGGTAACTCCGTGCTATCGACACTATACTCGCGATTGGGCAATCCAAAGAAAGCTTACGATTTATTTGTCAAAAGCTACAAGCCCAACGAAGTGCCCCCATTCAGCGTGCTTGCGGAAACCGCCGGCGGCACAAATCCATATTTCGCCACCGGGGCGGGAGGGATGTTACAGGCCGTGATTTTTGGATTTGGCGGGTTGCAGATTTCCAAGGATGGTATTATTCAACTTGATACCAGGTTGCCGGAAAAGTGGAAGTCGCTGCGCATCACATCGGTCGGACCTGACGGAAAGGATTTTTCAGTCCGTTAGGTCACGGGTAAAAAGTGCTATTTTTTGCTTCAAATTCGTAAATTTGGTTGACAAGCAAGCCCCATGAGAAAGATCAGTGTTTTTGTAATTGCCTCGGGCCTGGTTATAGCGTCATGTTCGACCTTGCAGAGAGAGCCTAAGGAGGATTGGCGTATCACTACCCAGGACCCGGAACTGCTTCACAACTCGGTCAAGAAAGTCACCGACATCATCGTGCACGATATTTTTTCCCCGCCTGTGGCGTCGCGAATTTATACCTATGTGAGCGTTGCCGGATACGAGGCAATTATTCACCAGGACCCCAAGTATCGCTCACTCGCGGGACAACTTCGCGGCCTGGAACCTGTGCCCGCTCCGGCGGAGGGCAAAGAGTATTCATTTACACTCGCCGCTGTGCAGGCGATGCTGAAGGTTGGCAGGAATCTGGTCTTCTCGGAAGATAAGATGGACGTCTTCTACGACAGCACGATTGAGTATTTCAGGAACTCGGGTATGCCCGAAGAAGTTTTTGAAAATTCTCTACAGTATGGGACGTTGGTGGCTAATCATATCATGGCGTGGTCGTCGCGCGACAACTACAAACAGAGCCGGTCTTTTCCGAAGTACACCATCGATGACGATCCGGGAACGTGGAAGCCAACACCTCCTGCGTACATGGATGCGGTAGAACCCCATTGGAACAAGATCCGGACGTTTGTGATGGATTCTGCCGCGCAATTCAAACCGCCGGCACCGCTGCCTTTCTCCACAGACCCGAAAAGTGATTTTTATAAGGAGGCTCATGAGATCTATTCCATGGGCGTTAACCTGACGGAGGAGCAGCGCGCGATTGCAATGTTTTGGGATTGTAACCCGTTTGTCATGAACGTGAAGGGACATGTGATGTTCGCTACCAAGAAAATATCCCCCGGAGGCCACTGGATGAACATCACGCGGGTTGCTTGCGACAAAGCAAAGGCCGATGTCGTTCGGGTTGCTGAAGCTTATGCAATGGTTTCGGTAGCGCTGATGGATGGCTTTATCTCCTGCTGGGATGAGAAATACAGGAGTCGGCTGATACGACCGGAGACGTATATTAATCAGTACATTGACGAGGATTGGATTCCGCTGCTGCAAACGCCACCGTTCCCCGAGTACTCCAGCGGTCATAGTGTAATATCTTCAGCAGCTGCAGTGACCCTGACTGATATTTTTGGCGATAACTTTGCGTTCACAGATTCGACTGAAATAGAGTTTGGCCTGACCGCGCGGAGTTTTGAATCATTCATTAAGGCTTCGGAAGAGGCGGCGGTGAGTCGTATGTATGGAGGAATACACTATCGCCGGGCATGTGAACTCGGCATTGTGGAAGGACGTGCGATTGGAAATTATGTTATCGACAAACTGGAGACCCGTAAAGTCGAACTGGCGGGGAAATAATCAGAACCAATCCGGTGCTGAAAGAAGCGATTCATTAAGCGCTTTCGCAGTGTTTGATTGATTTTTTTCTGTGGAATTGTCGAGCGTCCCGGTATCGCAGCCAAAAAATATTCTTAAGTTTAGTTCTGGTAACTATCGGCCAATGATTCGGACATATTGTTGGGCTACGGTCCTTTTCTTATTGGGGTGCGCGGTCAAGGAAAAGCCGGTATCATTCTATTCCTCCAATCTCTTTCACGATGTCCAGGTGAGCGCCATCTTTCCCGACTCCAAGACATTCGTTGATTGCACACCGAAGCGGGACCTGGCCGACATCGTGTCGGACTATGACGCGATCCGCGACAAGCCGGACTTCGACCTCGGGGAGTTTGTACGGCTGAATTTCGAAATGCCCGTTAGGCCCCGGTCCGGATTCGTGAGCGACACGACCCTGTCGATGGAGGAACATATCACAAAGCTCTGGCCCACGCTCACGAGGGAACCGGACAGCGTTGACGAGCGATCTTCGCTGATACCACTTCCATACAGTTATGTTGTCCCCGGCGGGCGCTTCTCTGAAGTATACTACTGGGACAGCTACTTCACCATCCTTGGACTGAAAGCTCAAAAGCGCTATGACCTGATCCAGAATATGATCAGGAATTTTGCTCATTTAATAGATGAGATCGGTTTTATTCCGAACGCCAACCGCGATTACTACCTTACACGGTCACAACCGCCATTTTTTTCCTTAATCATTCGGGAGCTTGAAGAATACGATTCCCTCGCTGCGGATCACTACCTGGACGCGATGTTGCGCGAGTATCAATTTTGGATGGATGGGATCGATTCCGTTAAAGAACCGGGTGACGCCGTTAAACATGTAGTGATGCTGACCGATGGCACGATCATGAACCGGTACTTTGACAAGGGTACCGGTCCGCGGCCCGAAGCCTACAAGGAGGATCTTGCCCTGGCTGAAAAACACAATGGAGATAAAGACAAGCTGTACCGCGATCTGCGTTCGGCCGCGGAATCAGGATGGGATTTCAGCAGCCGGTGGTTTGCCGACGGCCGTAGCATTGCAACGATCCACACGACAGATATCATTCCCGTGGACCTGAACTGCCTGTTGGCCCACCTGGAGCGGATGATTGCCCGCGGGTATGCGCTGCGGGGACAGGCTGCCGCAGGTGCGCCCTACACCCGTCGCGCCGATCAGCGCAGGCGCGCGATAATGACATTCTGCTGGGATCCCGCTGAAAACTATTTCTTTGATTACGATTTTGTTAATGGCAGCAGATGTACAATCAAGTCGTTGGCTGGAGTATATCCATTGTTTTTTGAAATGGTCTCTGGTGATATCGCTGCCAAAGCCTCAACGGTTATTAGAGCTGAGTTTCTTAAGCCTGGTGGGTTGGTCACGACGTTGGTAGACACGGATCAGCAATGGGATGCGCCCAACGGCTGGGCTCCGCTACAATGGATGACATACGCAGGGCTGAAGAAATACGGAATCATTGATTTAGCCACCCAAATCCGATCGCGCTGGCTCCGTCAGAATGAACGGGTGTATGAGGCCACCGGTAAGATGATGGAGAAATACAATGTGATGGACACGACCCTGCTTGCCGGTGGTGGCGAGTACCCGAACCAGGATGGATTTGGATGGTCGAATGGAATTGCCGTTGCATTTCGGAAAGAGGCTGTGATAACACTTCAAAAGAAATGATCACTAAACCATACTGAAATATGTCTGTCTACATGGCTGAATTTATCGGCACGATGTTGCTCGTGCTGCTGGGGAACGGCGTCGTGGCCAACGTCCTGCTCCGGGGAACGAAAGGCGAGGGGTCGGGCCTGGTTCCGATCGTTCTCGGTTGGGGTCTCGCCGTGACCTTAGCCGTTTACGCTGTTGGCCAGATCAGCAACGCACACATCAATCCGGCCGTGACATTAGCGTTGTATGCCAGTGGTAACTTTGATGGATCCCTGGTCGCGGGTTACATTCTTTCGCAACTGGCGGGCGGATTTGCTGGCGGTATCCTGGTATGGTTGTTCTATTTTCCGCATTGGGCCGGCACGGAAAGCAGTGCTTTGAAACTTGCATCATTTTGTACGGGGCCGGCGATACGATCCTCCGTTGCCAACCTTTTTAGTGAAACCATCGCGACCATGATCCTGGTAGTTGGGCTGCTCTTCATCGGCGCGAACAAATTTGCGGATGGGTTGAATCCGCTCGTGATCGGTGCCCTCATTTCTTCCATTGGCTTCAGCCTGGGCGGAACAACGGGCTTCGCTATCAATCCTGCCCGGGACTTGGGACCACGTTTGGCTCACGCCGTCCTGCCGATCGCGGGAAAAGGAAGTTCCGACTGGGGTTATAGTTGGATCCCTGTAGTCGGACCTATTCTCGGTGGTCTCCTCGGCGCGTGGCTCTACAACGCACTTTTTGTCTAGTATGGCGAAACGTTTCATTCTCGCCATCGATCAAGGCACAACAAGTTCGCGCGCTGTACTTTTCAACGACCAGGGCATAATTGTTGGCATTAGTCAACAGGAGTTTACGCAATTGTTTCCCAAGCCGGGGTGGGTAGAACATGATCCCAGGGAGATACTTTCTTCGCAGTTGTCAACCATACGCGATGTATTGAAGAAATATTCGGTTTCGCCTGCTGATGTAGTTGCCATTGGCATCACCAACCAACGCGAGACTGCGATCGTATGGGACAGGGCCACCGGTGAACCTGTGTACAACGCGATCGTGTGGCAAGACAAAAGAACAGCCCCTATCTGCGAAGAACTCAAAGCGACTGGACTTGAACAATACGTTTCCGAAAACACAGGTCTGGTCATCGACTCCTATTTTTCCGCGACCAAAATCAAGTGGATACTCGACGAAGTGCCCGGTGCGCGGTCGAAAGCCGAAAAGGGACAACTCGCTTTTGGCACCGTCGACACGTGGCTGATCTGGAACCTGACTGAAGGCAAACAGCATGTCACCGATTACACGAACGCGTCTCGAACGATGGTGTTCAATATTCGCGACCTCACGTGGGATAGGAAATTACTGAGCGAATTAGACATCCCTGAGTCGATGCTCCCAACGGTTACGGCGTCTGCTGCCGACTTCGGCGAGTTTGTCCTTGACGGACATCGGATACCGATCACCGGCGTGGCCGGAGATCAACAGGCAGCCTTGTTCGGTCAGGCTTGTTTCACGCCCGGTACTGCCAAAAACACCTATGGAACGGGCTGCTTTATGTTGATGAATACGGGAACAACAATTCAGCGATCGCGAAACGGGTTAGTGACCACCATTGCCTGGGGGCTGGACGGTACTGTTGAGTACGCGCTGGAGGGAAGCGTATTCATTGCGGGCGCAGCGGTTCAGTGGCTGCGCGATGCCATGCACATGATCGATCAGTCAAAGGATTCGGAATATTTTGCGGCGAAGGCGTTGGGCTCAAATGAAGTGTATGTGGTTCCAGCCTTTGCGGGTTTGGGCGCCCCGTATTGGGACATGTATGCGAGAGGAGCAATTTTTGGGTTGACACGCGACACCGGCAAGGATCACATCATCAAGGCTACACTCGAATCCCTGGCATTCCAGACAAAGGATATACTGAGCGCCATGGAGGAAGATGCAGGGATGAAGTTGGCAAGCCTCAAGGTTGATGGTGGCGCCAGCGCCAATAATATCCTCATGCAATTCCAGGCCGACATCCTGGGAACCGAGGTGGAGCGCCCTGAAACGATTGAATCGACGGCCATGGGCGCGGCATACCTTGCGGCGATCCGCATCGGATTATGGAAGAAGGAAGACATTGTGCGGAACCGGAGGATCCAACGAACGTTCAAACCGCAAATGAAAGATGATGAACGCTCCCGGTTGTATGCGGGATGGAAAAAGGCAGTTAGCCGAACCATGGGCTGGTTGGATTCCTAATGTTCAGGTTTCGGGCGAGTGAGGGAGATTGTTGTCAAATCGGTGCTCAACAAGAAAAAGAAGCGGGATTCCTGGTTCCTGGACGACTATACGTTAAACCCGTATGAAGGGTGCAGCTTTAATTGCCAATACTGCTACATCAGGGGAAGTAAGTACGGGGAGAATATGGAAGGTTCGCTGGCGGTGAAGGTGAATGCGCCCGAGGTATTGAATCGACAACTTGCCTTTCGCGCGCGCAAGGACCAACGGGGAATAATCGTCCTGGCGTCAGCAACGGACCCCTATCTTCCTGCTGAGAAAGACGTGCGAATGACGGAGCGCCTTCTC
>CAZLWX010000155.1:0-857 GCA_964563295.1 uncultured Roseivirgaceae bacterium
GCTGGTAACATCCCTGACATTTGCCATTCGGGCAAAGATCGAAGAAGTCTTTCAAACGGAGTACGGTTTATCCGCTTACGACGTTGGATGGGCATTCAGTCCGGCCTTCTGGGGATTCACAATCGCCATGTTTGTCGGTGGGCTCTTCATCGACGTGGTGAAGACGAGATCAATCGTGTGGCTGGCTTTCTTCACGCACATCGTAGGCATCGTACTCCTACTGCTCGCAAAGGACCGGACCATGCTGTTCGTGGCCAACGTTTTTATCGGCCTTGGCAATGGCAGTGTGGAAGCCGCTTGTAATCCGCTGGTGGCCACCATTTACAAAGACAACAAGACAAAGATGCTTAACCGGTTCCACGTGTGGTTCCCCGGAGGAATCGTCATCGGTGGTATCATCGCATGGTTGCTCATGGATAATATGAATGTGAGCTGGCAAGTCCTGACCTCATTACTCTTTGTCCCGCTCGCGCTGTATGGCTACCTGTTCTTTGGCCAAAACATTCCTGAGACGGAGCGCGTAAGTTCGGGGGTGAGCTACGGCAACATGCTGAAGAACGTTGGAGCACCTTTCACCATCATTCTCGTTGTCTTCTACATGATTTTGTCTGCCAGCATTCCAGCACTTGCCATTGACTTTCAATCGACTATTACCTACATCGTTATTGGCCTTATCGTCATCGCGGTAATAGTTGAGGGGCGTGTATTGAACAAGATGAACCTGCTCTTCCCATTCATTCTGTTCTGCATGTTTCTGACCGCGTCAACTGAATTGGGCACCAACCAATGGATCAATGCTCTGCTTTCCAACAGCGGCATCAATCCTATCATCATTCTGGTTGTCGTCACAGGCATCA
>CAZLWX010000155.1:867-7757 GCA_964563295.1 uncultured Roseivirgaceae bacterium
TCGGAAGGTACTTCGCAGGTCCACTGGTGCACCGGCTGAATCCTGCAGGAGTGTTGCTCGGGTCTGCGCTCTTCTCTTTTGCGGGATTGTACCTGCTAAGTGTTGCCGACGGAGCCGCTTTCACAATGCTCGCAGCAATCATCTTCGCCGTCGGCGTGTGTTACTTCTGGCCGACAATGCTCGGCTTTGTCGCTGAATATATACCTTCAAGCGGAGCATTGGGTCTATCAATCATGGGTGGTGCTGGCATGGTGGCCACTTCGATGGTATTACCTCTCATGGGTGAATCCATCGACACCGCTGGCCCTCAAATGACAATCCGCTATATGTCTATTCTTCCGGCGATCCTCATTCTCTTGTTCCTCGGCTTAAATGTATATATGCGAGGAAGGAAAGCCAACCCGCCCCATTGATCACGATGAAGCCCGGGTAATAACCGGGCTTCCTTTTAAGTTTTGGTTCAAGTTCGCTAATTGTCTTCGTCGGCGGTCACTTCGCCAAGCTCGCCTTTCTCGGCCTTGCGCTTCAGCTTGTCATTTGCGAAAATGGCAACCTCCACGCGCCTGTTCAGTTGACGACCGTAGTCGGTATTATTATCGCCAACGGGCTGATCAGGGCCATAGCCTTCAGTACTAATTCTCTTTTTCGCCACTCCCAGAGATTCCAGGTACGAGGCCACCGATTCGGCGCGATCTTCCGACAGATCCATGTTGTGGTCGCGCGTCCCAGTGATATCCGTATGTCCTTCGATCAGGATATTCGTGTCGTCGTATTTGTTGAGCGTTTCTGCCAGATCATTAAGATTCTGGCGGGAGGCGTCCCGGAGTTGTGAAGAGTTCACATCAAATTGAATTCCTTCACGGAAGGTGATCTTGATCCCCTCTCCGACGCGCTCGATCTCCGCGCCTTCCAGGTCCGCCCGGAGTTCCTCGGCCTGTTTGTCCATGTACCTGCCGATTCCATAACCGGCAGCTCCACCAACAGCCGCGCCAAGTATTGCTCCCATTGCTGTGTTACCGGCCGCTTTTCCGATCGCCGCACCAGCCGCTGCGCCACCAGCTGCACCGATGTACGTGCCTTTCTGTGATTTGGTCATGTTCTTGCACGCACCAAAGAATAAGCACATTACGATCAAAACGCTCATTATTTTGCGAATTGAATTCGACGTGTTTTTCATAGTAAGTTCTTTTTGTTCAGGCTTGAATAATTTAAAAAACTATGCCGCTAAAGGCCGGTACTATGCAAACCGCAGCGGCGTTTGCTTATCTTTCGCAAAAGCATGAACAGGATATTTCTTCTACTTATTCTTTCCTCCCCGCTCATGGCACAAGACTCAGCTAATGCCGCCCGAAAGACGTTCCTGGCCCTGGGCGATTCCTATACGATCGGCGAAAGTGTGGAACAAAACGATCGCTGGCCTAACCAGCTGGCCCGCGCCCTGCGCAGTAAAGGCGTCGCCATTGACGATCCCCGCATCATCGCCACTACAGGGTGGCGAACGGACGACCTGAAAAAGGCGATCACAGCAGCAGATTTGAACATGCAATACAGCCTTGTTTCACTCCTGATCGGTGTCAACAATCAATACCAGGGCCGTTCCGCGGAAAGCTATGCGCCTGAATTTGAGGAATTGCTGAATATGGCAATCTCCCTTGCGGAAGGAGAACGGTCGCGCGTCTTCGTTGTGTCAATCCCCGACTATGGCTTCACTCCATTTGGAAAAGCGAAGCAGGAAACGATCACCAGGCAAATCGATGAATTCAACTCGATTAACAGGGACATCACCAGCCGGTATGGGATTACATACGTCGACATCACTCCCATCTCAAGGCGGGGCATCGCCGACGCGAAACTCATCGCCGGCGACGGTCTTCACCCTTCGGCCGTCATGTACAAGGAGTGGGTTGAAGAGATTCTTAAATCCGTTGACTGGAACGTGCTGAAGTCGTCGAAATAGATTTACTTCAGCTTGACGACTTTGTCGTGAACGAGGATATCAACTGGGTCTCCCGATTCGAGTACAGTCTTCGTTCCTTCTTTGGTGACATTCACCTTGATGACCCTGCCGCGAAACTCGAGCCTGAACGAATAGGAATTCCATTGCTCCGGGATAAAAGGACGCAGACTCAATTTATCGTCATGAATCCTCATTCCACCAAAACCCTTCACCACGCTCATCCAGGTTCCCGCCATGCTGGTGATGTGGCAACCGTCTTCTGTGTCGTTGTTGTAATCGTCGAGATCCAGCCGGGCGGTTCTCACATACATTTCGTAGGCCTTCTGCTTGTATCCAAGTCGCGAGGCCAGGACGGCGTGTACACACGGCGAAAGCGAACTTTCGTGAACCGTCATCGGCTCGTAGAAGTCAAAGTTCCTGCGAAGCGTTTCGTTGTCAAACCGGTCTTCGAACAGATATAATCCCTGTAACACATCCGCCTGTTTGATAAAACACGACCTCAGTATCCTGTCCCATGACCATTTTTGGTTTAAGGGCACATCTTGCCCTCGTAAATCTTTCACCGTGAGCAACTCTTTGTCCAGGAAGCCATCCTGTTGAAGGAAGATTCCCCGGGTCGCATCCTCGGGGAAATGCATTTTTTCAATAATCTCCTTCCACCTGGCAACCTCCGTGTCTTCACGAAAGTTGGTCCGATCAGTGAGCTCTGAGAATTTCCTTGAGTCATCTTTCTTGACGAAATCGATCGCCTGAATCGTGTACTCCAATGTCCATGCCGCAATTGTGTTGGTGTACCAGTTGTTGCTCACATTGTTCTCGTACTCGTTGGGGCCAGTGACACCGAGCATGACGTATTTGTTTTTCGATGCCGACCAATTCACACGTTGTGCCCAGAATCTCGATATTCCGATCAAGACTTCCAGCCCGTACTCGGTCAGGTAGTGTGCATCGCTCGTGTACCGGATGTAGTCGAATATCGCGTAGGCAATCGCTCCATTGCGATGGATTTCCTCGAAGGTGATCTCCCACTCGTTATGGCATTCTTCGCCATTCATGGTCACCATAGGATACAACGCAGCACCATCGGTAAAGCCGAGTTTCTGTGCGTTCTCAATTGCTTTCGCCAGATGCTTGTAGCGGTAGATGAGCAGGTTCCGCGCAACTTTTCTTTCCGCTGTACCCAGGTAGAATGGCAAACAATAAGCCTCGGTATCCCAGTAGGTGCTGCCGCCGTATTTTTCGCCTGTGAATCCTTTGGGTCCGATGTTCAGTCTTTCATCTTCGCCTGTGTAAGTCTGGGTAAGCTGGAAAATATTGAAGCGTATTCCCTGCTGGGCGGCAACGTCGCCATCGATGGATATATCGCATTCCTCCCACTTGTGCTCCCACACGCTGGCATGTTCTTCGAAGAGCTTATCAAAACCCTTTCCGATTGCCTTATCCAGCACCTCATTGCATCGCGCCACCATCGTATCCTTGGGATGGTTTTCAGAGGAGATGATTGCCGCATATTTATAGATGACCGTTTCCCTGCCTTCGGGGAGATTTAATTGAATGACGTTACCTGCATATTTCTCCCGCTGCTCCAGGTTGATCCGGTCGAGTGGAGCGGGTCGTCCATCCGACTCGATCACGTAGCGCATTCCTGTCGTCACGTGGAAATGCGTCTTCTTCGTTTGCGCAGTGACGATAGCCTTTCCTTCCGAGGTTTCCTTGAAGACCTCCTCCCAGAATTTTTCATCGTAGTTCGAATCTTTGTTCACCACGTCGGCGTCGATGTAAATCGAGAAAGTCGCTTTCGATGAAAAATTGATCGGTGTAATCGAATACCGGATGGCGCCGATCTCACCGTGTGCCATGCTGCAGAATCGGCGCGCATCAACCCGGACCTTCTTACCGTCCTGCAGCGTTGCCACAAATGTTCTGGAAAGCAAACCCGCCTTCATGTCGAGCACACGGCTGAAATCCTCCGTTTTGCATTTGGCGAGATCGAGCTTTTGGTTGTCGATGCTCACTCGTATACCAATCCAGTTTGGAGCGTTCAATACCTTGGCGAAGTATTCCGGATATCCGTTCTTCCACCACCCTACCCGTGTTTTGTCCGGGTAGTAGACACCGGCCACATAGCTGCCCCGCAGTGTCTCGCCCGAATATTCTTCCTCGAAATTCGCGCGTTGACCCATCCGACCGTTGCCGATGCTGAAAACACTCTCCGAGATCGGATTATTGTGTGGATCGAATCCCTCCTCAATGATCTGCCAGGGATGGTGCTTCAGATAATTTTTCATACACGTGACTTAGTGACAACCAAAAGCGACAGGTTATTAACCCGGAATTCTTTCAGCGGACCAATTTCAAACTATTTCTAATTCCCGCAAGGTGGAAATCCGAAAATCACCGGTCTTGCGCACCACCTTATCGGCTTTGCCGAGGGTCGCAGCTGACCCCACACCAACACACCTCATACCCGCCGCGTGCGCGGCCTCGATGCCAGCCTCTGCGTCTTCAAAGACCAGGCAAAACTTTGGTTCCACACCTAGTCTCTGAGCAGCCAGCAAAAATATTTCAGGGTGCGGCTTGGAATGGGTGATCATTGAACCATCGACCAGGGTTTCGAAATAATTCCCGATATTCAGTAACCGGACTACCGTCTGAGCGTTCTTGCTGCTCGACGCAAGTGCCACCTTTATGCCCTGCTCGCGAAGGTCTTCTATCAACTGTTTCACACCGGGAAAGATTTCGTCCGGTAACATGTCACCCAGGTATTCGACAAACCAGCGATTCTTCTTCTCCGCGAGTGCCAGCTTTTCAGCCGGCGTCTTGTCAACGCATGCCAGCTCCAGAATAATCTCGAGCGACCGCATGCGGCTCACGCCTTTCAGTCGTTCATTTTGTTCGATGGTAAGTTCAAATCCCAGCTCAAGTGCCAATCGACGCCAGGCGAGAAAATGATAATGGGCTGTGTCGACGATCACTCCATCGAGGTCGAAAATGCATGCCTTCACGGAAAGGTTTTTCATTGCTGCACGATTATCCGTCATACATAAAAGGCCTCAAAAATAGGTCTCCCGGATAATTTTGTCGGTATCCTGCAGGGATTTAAATACCGCAAACGTTTTTCCCTGTGTTCGCAGCGCTCCAAGTGCATTTCCATACCTCACAGCCTGAATATAGTTTTTCGGATTCTGTAACAACCCAAAACCGAGACCGCCCGCGAACGAGTCGCCGCACCCTGTTGTGTCAATCACGTTGTCGACTTTAACAGCCGGCACCATCTCTTCATGCAACTTGCCGCGCTTCTTAAAATATACCATGCATCCGCGCGAATCCATCGTGATGGCAAGGCATTTCACTCCTTTGGCAAGGCAATGATCCGCGAAGGCGCGCATCTCGAGCAAGTCCATTTCCATGTCGTAATCGCTGCTTTCATATTCCTTTCTGAACCAGGAGGCCTGGGCCTCCTCGAGATTCATTTTCAAGACATCGATGTAGGGAAGCCACTGATCCCGGTCAATCCAAAATTTGCGCATGCGCTCGCCATTAAAAAGACAGGCAGTTGTCGGGCCGTGTGCGTCAAAAATGATTACACTGCGTTTGCTTTTCTTTTTCAAATAGCGCAATGTGTCCAGTGAAATCTCATAATCGCTGATCGGAATAAACACAAAGACTTCAACATCCGCGAGCGCTTGTACGTCCTCAGGCACGATCGGGTCCATAAACCCAGTCTGACGCTCCAGCCGGTTATTCATATCGACAAACTTCAGGCTGATAATATCGCCCTGATCGTTGGCCGAGGTTAGGTGGTCGAGGTTAATTCCCGCATACCCTTTGAAGACTTCCTTCACGTTGTCGAGATCCACCTGCCGTACGTGGGATACAGGAACGATGCTGATTTGATTTCCAGCCATCACCGAAAGAGCTATAACCGGATGAGTAACACAACCCCATTTTTGAATGAGGTCGCCGTTATGTGTAACGATATGGTCCCGGGGTATGGGCCCCACAATGGCTATTCGTTTCATAAGTGCACGGGTGAAGTCACTAAGTAGGCTGCGCCGAAAACACCGGCGCTGTCGCCCAACAACGGTCTCACGATCGGTGTCTCAAGAGAATGATTGAAGATATATTTCTTCACGGCATCCCTGCCGCGGTCGTAAAGCATGTCGATGTTGCCGACCCCGCCGCCGATGACAATGACATCCGGATCGATAATGTTGATGATCACGCTGAGCGCCAGGCCGTAAAATTCAATCAGACGCATCATCGTCTTTTGCGCGGTAGGGTCAACCTTTGACTCCGCTAACGCCACGATGTCTTTCAATGGTTTTCGATTGCCCGTTTCCGTGAAGTAGTATTTCTCCAGGGCGGGACCCGAAATAACATTTTCAACGCACCCCGACTTTCCGCAGTAACAGGGGCCGCCGGACTCATCAAGGAAATTATGGCCCCATTCTCCAGCAATGCCGTGCAGACCAACAATAGGTCTTCCGTCAACAACAAGTCCTCCCCCGACTCCCGTACCCATGATCACGCCGAACACAACTCTCGCCTCAGGGTAACGTTCGTTGACCACTCCCAGGCGCGTTTCCGCCAGCGCAAAACAATCAGCGTCGTTGGCCATCTCGACCGGGATCCCCAGAAGTTTTTCAATGTCGCGTTTCATCGGCCGGCCATTCATCACGACCGTATTGCAATTCTTCATGGTGCCCAACTTGGGGTCATGGACGCCCGGTGTCCCGATCCCGATCCGCGATGGCTTCCATCCGGACTCCTTCTTCATCGTGTCAACAAGCTTTTTCAGCTGACGAAGAATATGTTCGTATCCAAGATGCGCTTCGGTGGCGACCCTTCCTCTGAATACCACTTCGGGGTCGGCTGCCGAGCGAAGAATGACTCCTTCCATTTTCGTTCCACCCATGTCTATTCCCCACAG
>CAZLWX010000156.1:0-7700 GCA_964563295.1 uncultured Roseivirgaceae bacterium
ACACCGGAACCCTTTCAGGAACCCGGAACTCGGAACCCGGAACTGCGAGCTACGAACTTGCGTGCCACCGCACACAATCACGAATCACGAATTAATCACGAATCACGAATTAATCGCGAATCACGAATTAATCACAAATCACGAATTCCCCCCCTTGCTTTCCCCATTTTTTCCACCTAGCTTGAGTTCAAATATCGCCGATTCGTGAAGAAATTTCAGGCTTTGTTGTTGTTGGTACTGCTCCTGCTCAATGCGATGGGGTATTACGGCCTGTTCCTGGGTCTCGAGTATCGCAATGAGGTGACCATGATTCAGGCGTTGGACCAGGAAGAATACGATGAAGCGAGCGCGATCACGCTCAAAATTCCACTCACAGCTCCTTACCTCTCTGATGACCCATCTTTCCGCAGGGTAAATGGAGTCTTTGAATACAATGGCGAATTCTTACGCCTTGTAAAACAGCGGTACGCCAAGGATACCCTCACCATTGTTTGCGTGAAAGACCACACTAACAAGCGAATTCATGAGGCCCTGTCGGAATACGTAAAAACATTTGCGGACGCACCCTTGCAACCCTCAGGCGCAAAGTTGGTGGTCAGCATGTCCAAAGATTACCTGCCCGGAGAATTCTCTTTGGCAGTTGCAGAATCAGGATGGCAGCGGGAGATTAACCCGGGGACCTACCGGATCGACCTATTCCCCGCGTTCGCCACACGAATACTTCATCCACCAGAAGCATGACCGTGAATGGCTTGCCAATCGGTGGGCCATCGTAAAATCAATTTCACACGCATGGTCAATACGGCGGATTGTGGTTAAGGTCCGCGTGACTATTGCGAAAAAAATAAGCTGCCCGGGATTTTTGGGTTTCCCTAAAGCAGCAAGAATTTCTGGAGCAGTTCGTTAGTACTTTCTTTGGTTTGGGTTCTGACGAACTGTTCCTTTTTCAATCCCATCTGGAATGAAACAAATATTCTACGTTGGACTGTTTGGTCTGGCAGTCTTCGAGATTCTCAACATCTATTTCATTATGCCAATGCCCGGCAGCCAGCGGATGAACTCGCTGGAGCTTGCCTATTTTTTGTACGCCGATCGATGGGCGATAAGAATGGTGTGCGGCTTGATGCTTCTGATCGGCGCCCCGTCGGCATTCAAGGTCCAGCGCAAATGGGCACCCATCCTGTCAGTCGCCATAGTCGTTCTGATCATCTACGCCCTCAACTTCAACATGGCAGCCGACAAAATGTTTCTCCCTCCCCATTCTTTGGAGTTTGCGGGACGGGCAGAGCACTCCCTGCCGGACAGCACGCTGGTCATTGCTGTCGAGCATGGTGGAGATGCGCGGGCCTATCCAGTGCGCTTTATCGTATACCACCACCAGGTGCGCGATGTCGTCGGAGGAAAACCAATGATGATCACCTATTGCAGCGTGTGCCGAACCGGTCGCGTATTTGAACCCGTTGTCAACGGCAGCAATGAGGACTTTCGACTGGTAGGAATGGATCACTTCAACGCTATGTTCGAAGACCAGACCACGGGTAGTTGGTGGCGTCAGGCGACAGGTGAGGCGGTCACAGGTCCTCTGAAGGGATTGCGGCTGCCCGAAGTCAAATCGCAACAACTGTCACTGGCAACTTTCTTCAGGCTGTATCCTTTTGGTAAAGTCATGTTGCCGGACGAGACATCGACAGGTTCATACGACTCGCTTGCAAGGTACGAGCGAGGCAAGAGCCTGGGATCGCTGACGCGCACGGACACCGTGTCCTGGATGGAAAAGTCATGGGTTATTGGCATTGCTGTTGACGGCGCAGCGCGAGCTTATGACTGGGCCGATGTGACCCGATTGCGAGTGATTCATGACAGTATCGGAAATACTCCGTTGGTCCTTGTGCTCGGAATGGATGGTCAGAGTTTTGCCGGATTCGAGCGTGCACCAGGTCAGATATTCACGATCCGGAACGATAGCTTAATCAGTGAACAGGGTGAATATGATCTCTCGGGTCGAGGTGTCAATGGCGACCTGAAATACCTGAGGACTTACCAGGAATTCTGGCACAGCTGGAAAACGTTTCATCCTGAATCCGATATCTATAAGCCGGAATAATTACTGGTCAGACGGCTTCTCCGATAGCAGTGTACCCTCAACGAGTTGCTGAATCTTTTTCCTGTCGCCGACAATCAAAACTACATCGTCCCATTCGAAGACAGTTGTTGAATCAGGGTTGAGGATCCGGTTCTTGTCTCGTTCGATGCCAATAACCAGTCCGTTGGTGAGTTCCCGTAGCCCCGAATTGCGAATGCTACGTCCCTTCAAACGGGTATGCTCGTTGACGACGATCTTTTGCAAGACAATGTCGTTAATGTCTATCGCATCCGGTTTAGCAGGTTCAAGCTGGTCGAACTCCGGTTTAAAGTGTGCCATCTGCTCATCGGTGGCTATGATTCCGACAAGATCGAACGGCAACAGCTCGGTGTAGCGGTCAGGGGCATGGATCAGTCTCTCACCGCGCTTGATATACACGATATTGATTCCATATTTCTCACGCCAGGCCAGCTCCTTGAGCGACTTCCCGATGAAGCCGGCCTGTGGTCCCGCTTCCAGTTCGATGATGTGAGCATCCCAGGGCTGCAGTTCGTTTTGAAATCCAGCTGTCTTTCGCGACACGTTTGCATCCAGGGAATTATCCGCGGCCGCTTCAGCCTCACGGGCATTGAGGTTCGACAAGAAACGAACTTCGATCCGTTGATAGAATTTCTGAATACGTTTCGTGAACAGGAAAATCACCAGGATCACCAATGGTACTGCGATGAGGATCGCTGTCTGCGTGGATACGAGCCGGAATACCCAAAACCCGATGATCGAGACGCCCAGAGCGACGCGCAGGATTTCCAGGATAAGCAACGGCCCGCGGTTGTATTTTTTCTCCAGCCACATTTCCCGGTAGGCCATATTATTCGGCCGCTTCACCATCAGAGCCCAGAGGAACGGCGTAGCCAGGGCCAGCGACAACACCAGGGCGACAATGTTCGCAGTAGTGGGATCATCAACCCTCTCCTCGAGGAATGGCACAATGAAGTTGATGGAAAAAAGTATTAGCGCCAGCAAGACAATACCGTTCGCGAGTGTGATGTTGGCGTACGATTTCAAGACAATACGCCATTCGTTTTCCGCCTGGATGTTTTGGGCACTGGTCGAATAGGTATTTAAATTCCTCACCCACCTTTGAGGGAGCATGCGCGCGAGAAAGTTGTAAAACGGTTCGGAATAGCGAATAAGATAAGGCGTTGTAAATGTGGTAATGGCTGAGGCACCGACGGCGACCGGAAAAAGAAAGTCGGACGTGACTCCCAATGACAATCCGAGGGTCGCCACAATGAAAGCAAATTCACCGATCTGAGCCATGCTCATTCCAACCTGGACTGACTGCTTCAAGGGCTGTCCCGACAGGAGTGCACCCAATGTTGTGCTGAACAGTTTTCCGAAGAGTGTTAGTAAGGTGACTGCCGCTACAGGCAAGGCGTATTCGACCATGGCCTGGGGATCGATGAGCATCCCGACAGACACAAAGAAAACGGACCCGAACAAGTCCTTGACCGGTTTGATCAGGCTCTCCACTTTCTCCGCCTTTGTTGTTTCAGAGATGATAGAACCCATGATGAACGCGCCAAGCTCCGCTGAGAATCCCACTTCTGTCGCCAATACAACCATCCCCAGGCATAGGCCAATCGCCAGGATCAACAGCGTCTCATCATCTAATAAAGTGCGAGCGCGTTTCAATAATGTGGGCAAGAGAAATATCCCGCTGAGAAACCATAAGATAAGGAAGAATGAGAGTTTAAGAATCGTAAATACTATTTCGCCGCCTTCGAACTGCTCGGTGACTGCGATAGTCGACAGCAACACCATGAGTAAGATCACAACAATGTCTTCCACGATGAGAACCCCAAACACAATGCCAGCGAACTGTTTAGTCTTTATTCCGAGCTCGTCGAATGCCCGGATGATGATTGTCGTAGATGAACTGGCCAGCATACCGCCGAGAAAGAGGCTGTCCATCGTAGACCATCCCATCCATTTGCCGACAAAGTATCCGGCCACAACGATAAAGACGATTTCGACTAAAGCGGTAATGGATGCTGCGCCGCCGACGCGAATGAGTTTCTTGAAGCTGAATTCGAGGCCAAGGCTGAAGAGAAGGAAAATTACGCCGATTTCGGCAAGAGTTTCGATGTTGGCGTTGTCGAGGACAGTCGGCAGCAGGTCGAAGTGTGGACCTACGAGAAAACCCGCGATGATATACCCCAGAACAAGCGGTTGCTTGATCCGGCGGAATAACAGCGTAGTCACAGCGCCGGCAATAAGAATCAGCGCCAGGTCATGAATCAAGGCCGGAAGGTGTCCCATAATTGGGGACAATTTACAATTTTCAGCCGTTTAAAGGGGGACTAAAACCGAAAAAAACGGATTGCCGTGTTCGGGCCGAAACAACGGTATCGATATACGCAATGATAGTTCCTGGTTCCTAATTCCTAATTGCTGACAATTAAGAATCAGGAGTTAGGAATAATTAGGAATTAAGAACCAGCACCTTGGCTCCTTTCACATGCTTATGCTTTAAGTCCAGGAGTGCTGTGTTGGCGTTTTCAAATGAGTATTCCTCCACTTCGGGCCTTAGAGGGATTTCGGCGGCCAGCCGCAGGAAATTCTCCACGTCAGCGCGAACAATGTTGGCAACCGTTTTTACTTCCTTTTCCATCCACAAATGATCCTGATAGCGAACGGAAGCCAGCACGGCCTTGTCACCGTCTTCTTTCCTGATAGCATTAATGACCAGCCTGCCACCGGGCTTCAAGTGTAGCAGCGACTCCACTATTGTTGTCCACACGGGCGTCGTATCAATAATCGCGTCCAAGCGCGCCGGCGGAGACTGATGGACCTCTCCCGACCAAACAGCGCCTAATGTACGGGCGAATTCCTGCTCCTCGCGACTCCGCGCAAAAACAACGACCGGACTATTGGGATAAAGATGCCGGGCAAGCTTCAACACCAAGTGCCCCGATGCGCCAAACCCGGTCAATCCCAGGTTCTCACCATCGTTCAATCCAGCGAGCATGAGCGAACGGTATCCTATGGCCCCGGCGCACAACAACGGCGCAGCCTCCGCATCAGAAAACGAATCGGGTATTGCGTACGCGAAGGCTTCGTTCACCACCATCAACTCCGCGTACCCGCCATTCTTATCGCGGCCGGTAGCCTGAAACTGCGGGCAAAGATTTTCAAGACCTTTCCGGCAAAATTCACACACTCCGCAAGCGGAAAAGATCCACGCCACCCCAACCCGGTCGCCGACTTTGAATCTGGTTGCCCCAGCGCCACACTCGTCGATCCGACCGACCACCTGATGACCAGGGATGACTGGAAATTTCGTAGGTGGCGTTCGGCCTTCGATCTCATCAAGTTCGGTGTGGCAGATACCGCAGACCGATACGCGGATGAGCACCTCCCCCGGGCCCGGAACTGGCGCGGGGCATTCCTCCTGCTCGAGCGGTCGGTTTTCGACCGTCAAATCAGATATCTTTTTGATTAGCCAGGCCCGCATGACACATGTTTTTCATTCAGTTCAACCGACTCAACGCCGTGGGACCCACAATACCGCGTCTGCAATCACCGCGCCATCAGCACCATCATTCGATATTTCCACATAGGCGCTCCCTCCTGCCGGCAGATCATAGTCGCCCAGGAAAATAAACTCTCCAGACGTCTGGCCTTCAACCACAACATCACTTCGGACGATCGCAGTGTCTTTGACCGAGACGCCGTCGAATATGGCGACCTTCGTTTCTGACGCGATGTCCGGCGCTGGAACATAATAGACAAAGATGCCGTATTTGCCGGGCACAGTTATCGATGGAGAGAATCGGACAGATTTATGAGTTTTTCCTTTCGACTCATCGATCAATAATGAAGGACCAAATGCCCCTGTGGTTGAGCGCTTCCATTCGCCCGTGGTAGTAACCTGAGTTGTGTCGGCATCATCAACCAACACTTCTGGCGTGGTGCCGTCAAGCAACGGGTCGGACTTCAGCGTTTGCCGGATTTGTGCAGCGTCCACATCCTGCACACGGATTCCTTCATCGATGGCGATGCTTGCGGCGATCGCAGCCGACTGGGCCAGCGCCATGAAAACCGGTTCCATCCTGATCGAACCGTATGCGATGTGACTGGCCGAAAGGCAAACGGGCACCAACAGGTTCGTGCATTCATCGCTCTTCGGCGTCATCGACCGGTAAGCGATGGGATACGGGCCAAAACCGCCGATCTCCACGTTACCTTCATTCTTCACCATCTTCTGACCATCCTTTTCAATTACAATGCGCTGGCAGTTGTGTGAATCCATCGTGTAGGCGGCCAGGGCTATGCCATCGTCGACCACTTCCCTGCCCTGGCAATTGGCCTGGGTCATGACGTAGGCGCCGACCATGCGCCGGGCTTCTCGGATATAGAGCTGTGGCGACCAATGGCCGTTATCGACGTATTCATCGCGCGGGTAGCCCCAACCTTCCATTTCCTTACGCAACGGTTCGGGTACATGCGGATCAGTCTTGTAGAAGTACAACAGTCCCTTCGTGTAGTCCTCGTGGGCCTTTACGATGGCACGACGTTGCTCGGGGCTCGCCTCGGCGTACGCGTAATTCATTCCGATCATATCGGTAGAAAACCCTCCCCGGTTGTTGATGTCAGTTTTGTGGTTGGGCATTCTGCTCCAGATCATGTAGTCGTTCAGTGTCCGTCTGTCGGGCTGGCGGGCAAACAATCGCACCAGTAGTTCGTAACGTGTCGAGTCGTAGTTGTCAGGTCTGGTAATTTCAACCCGGTTGCCCGGATCGTCGGTCAGGCAAATTCGGAAGTTGTACGCCTGTATCTTGTCATCGCCGGAGCCCTGCGGTTGCAGTGTTTCGTCGCTGATGCCCCACAACAATCCGCTTGACGAATCACCCGGAGTCTTATACGGGTTGATGCCATCTGGAAACTGGTGACCGTCCATCAGCTGCACGCCATTATAGGTCTCCCGGTAAGTGTCATTGGATTCGCGCCCCGTTACATATGCAACGCCAGCCTTTGCCATGAGATCTCCCTCATAGGAAGCGTCGATAAACATCGCAGCCTGTATCCGCCGGGCATTACCCCCATCAGGCGACTCGATTTGGATGGTCTTGATTCTGCCGTTGCTGATTTTCAAATCGCTGATGTCGTAGTTGTAGAGGATCTCGATCTTCTCCTGTTCAATGTATTCGTCGTATACCTCCCCAGCGATGTGTGGCTCAAAGATCCATTGTTCGAACTTTCCATACCGTTTTCCAACCCTGCGATAAAAGTCTCTGGCCAGACCCGAAATAGCATATTTATTTCCGATGTCTGTGTAGCCAAGTCCACCGGTTGTAAGGCCTCCGCGATGACTTGTTTGCGCGATGACGATGACGGACTTTCCGAGCCGGCGCGACGCATACGCAGCCATGATTCCGGCAGAAGTCGCGCCATAAATGCAGACGTCTACTCTTCGTGCATCCGGTCCATCGCAACTAACGGCTAACACCAGGGCCATCAGCAGACTTGTTATCCTCTGAGCCAACTGCGTATTGATCATAGCTGTGTTAAATTAGGGAGTACCGTGCTTAAAGTCAAAGTCGTTTGTTGGGGG
>CAZLWX010000157.1:0-6731 GCA_964563295.1 uncultured Roseivirgaceae bacterium
AAGAAGTACTACCATCGCAGGCTGTCTGTCATTTGTTACCTGAACAGGCAATTGCGGGATCAGCATGGCGGTCAGCTGCGGGTTTATGCCGATGGCAGAAGTATTGACATTGCTCCCATCGCCGGCCGGCTGGTGGTACTCCGCAGCGATCAAATCGAGCACGAAGTATTGACATCAACCACAGAACGGTTGAGCCTTACCGGGTGGATTCTCGACCAGCTAACGGAACTGCGGCACCTCTGATTTAGTTGAAGAATACCTCGTCAACCATCAGCCATCCTTTGTCTTTGGGCGCCTCGCGAAAAGCGGGGAGTTTCTCCAAAGGCCGTGCAAGAATTCTGTAGCAGGAGAAAGTCGATGGCGGAATGGTGACGGTTGCGCCCTCGATCCGCGTGCTGAGATATTCGGTGGGCTGATCAGGAACGACGTTGGCAAGCAGGCGAAGATCGGCGGCGTTGTTACCTCCCCACACCTCCACGAGGGCAGGCGGCATACACATGGCGCCAACATTGCGGGCATAGCTTAACGTTATGGCGGATACGGTGGGAGGTTCCGCCTTTGGAAAGAAAAACAGCGCTTCTAAAGGTTGATTTCGGAACCCCATCCAGACAGGAGCACGATAGAAATCCGGCATGCCCTTCTTGTCATCGATCAACGTTTCGCCTCCTTCCCCGGGATATTGTGGTTCAGGACTTGTTCTCAGTTCGACACGTTCGGGTCGATGTCCCTTCCGGAAAAAAATATATTCCTTTGGATCGCTGCTCAACCAGCCATCTTTAAACGCTTTCGTTTTCACGATAGTGTAACCAGCAGGCATCACGGGCTCGTTGTAGATGGGACTGCTCGCGCTATCAGGATCGCTTCCATTCAATGTGTAGCGTATTATCACGCCGGGCAACTTGTGCCGGAACTCGATGAATTCATCGTTACTCACTACCTGGTTGTCGTTCCGGACAAATGGCGGACTGAGCCGTAATTTTTCGTTTTCATCAGGCTGATATCCGATCTCCCAGTGAATTCCGCTGGCCTTTTGCTCGAGCGTAGCCACATCAGTCGACTCGACGCGCGTATTCCAAACGAACACATCGCGAATCGCCTTGTTGGTGGAGAGAATCTCCACCGAAGCTGCGTCGACCTGAGTACCTGAAAGGGAAACGGTGGTGAGATTCTCGAGTCCTGCCAAATGCGAAAGTCCCGACCCGTTGATGTGGGTGTTATTCAGAATCACCTTTTCGAGTTGGGGAAAATCAGCAAGGATGGCCAGGTCGGCATCCGTCACGGGCATCCGCGTGAGATTGATTGACACAAGTTGCTCCCGAACAGCCCGAAGTTCTTCCAGAAACTTGACCTGGAACGATCCGCTCAGGAAAAAGTCGGCCTGGAGAGCGGGCTCATGTAGCGCCACCTGGAATACATTCCGGTTTGGAGTGTTCAACCTTCGTATAAGGTCAGGCTCAGCAAATGAGAAATGGTAGCGTGAATGCTCATCCGGTTTGCTGTAACGCGCGATGACAGCCATCGCGAGACGGGCGAGCGTGTCGTCCGGAGAAAGTGCCGACAACCGGACTGCCGTATTGGCGCCCTGCCTGATCCACGACTGGATGAACTGCAGCTCGTCACCGGTCAATTGTGCCTTGTCTTTTGGTGGCATATGCTTCTTTGCATCAACTGGCAGCGTCAACCGATCAACGATAAGGCTATGCGCAGGGTCGCCGGCCACCCAAAGCGGCCCGGTTTTTCCTCCGGCCATCAGTCGGTCGAAATCCGTCATGATCAGCCTGCCCTTAGCCTTTTGTTCATTGTGACAACCGAAGCACTTGTTTTCAAGTATCGACTCGATGGTCGCATGGAACAGAGTAGTGGTGTCAGTCACCGTTTTAGGGCTCGCCACATCCTCGCGCTCCAGTGGCGCGAGCACAAAGTTCTCACCATGCGTGAGGCTCGCCCCGAAGTGACCGGCTGCTATCAGAACAACAACCGCAGCGGTCATCGTGACCTTGAGGTAAAGACTGTCAGCCTTCATACCCGCTATTGCCCAGCATAGAAAGCTTAGTGACACACCGAGCCATTTGTGGAGAAAAAGCGTGTCATCCGCATATCCTCCTTCTCGCGAAAGAAATATTCCTGTCAACGCGGTAAGTGAAGCAGAGAAAGCGGTAAGGTAGAGGAGCAGCGCGATCACCTCATCCAGAGTACTCCCACCAAACGAATTCCTGGCAAAGACCAATAGGGCTGCGACAAGGATTAGGCCGATAGGCACGTGAAGTATGAGGGGATGGACCCGGCCGCCTGCCTGCAGCCATGGGGGCAACTCGATAGCACGCTGGAAGATCAATACGAAAACCAGCAAAACTTGCAGCGCGAGAATGCAGTAGCCAATCGTTTTCTTCAGCCCCATAATTCTCTAGGCCAGTATGGGTTCTATCACCTTTCCGGCCACATCCGTGAGGCGGTACCGTCTGCCAAGATGTTTGAAATTCAATTTCTCATGGTTGAGTCCGAGTACATGGAGCACGGTCGCATGGAAATCGTTTACATGAACAGGGTTCGAGACGATATTATACCCAAACTCGTCTGTTTCGCCGTAGGTAATCCCCGGTTTAATGCCTCCACCAGCCATCCAGATAGTAAAGCAACGCGGGTGGTGATCTCTTCCATAGTTTTTGTCGCTCAGATCACCCTGACAATAGTTTGTCCTTCCAAACTCACCTCCCCAAATCACCAAGGTCTCGTCGAGTAGTCCTCGCTGCTTGAGATCCAGGATCAACGCTGCCGATGCGCGATCAGCGTCTTGTGCCTGCAACGGCATTTCACCGGTGAGGTTCCCGTGCTGGTCCCATCCCTGATGATAGAGCTGGACGAACCGCACGCCAGACTCTGAAAGCTTCCTGGCAAGCAGGCAATTGGCGGCATAAGTGCCGGGCACCAGGCATTCGGGTCCGTACATCTTGATGATGTGATCCGGTTCGCGAGAGACATCAGTTAGTTCAGGCACTGCCGTCTGCATCCGGTAAGCCATTTCATATTGTTGTATCCGCGTTTGAATCTCGGGGTCGCCGAACGTTTCATAGTTCATGCTGTTCAGCTCCGCCAGTTTATCCAGCATTTTCCGTCTGCCAGCTTTGTCAATACCGGCGGGATCATTGAGGTAGAGCACGGGCTCTTCGCCACTGCTGAACTGAACGCCCTGGTGCACGCTGTCGAGGAATCCATTCGTCCACAACTTTGAATACACGCCCTGACCATTTCCCCTGCCGCGTGACAAGAGCACGCAGAAAGCGGGCAAGTTCTTGTTCTCGCTCCCGAGACCATAGCTCAGCCACGCTCCCATGCTGGGCCGGTTCCCTTGCTGGGCTCCCGTCTGCATGAATGTCAGCGCTGGATCGTGATTGATCGCCTCCGTGTGCATCGTCTTGATGAAGCAAAGCTCGTCGACCACGCGTGCCGTGTGCGGGAAGAGCTCGCTCACCCAGGCTCCCGATTGTCCGTATTGATTGAACTTGAAGTAGGACCCAACGAGGGGAAAACGGGATTGGCCGGATGTCATCCCCGTGAGGCGCTGGCCCATGCGTATCGAAGCCGGCAGTTCCTCGCCGTGCATCTTGTTCAGCATCGGCTTGTAATCGAAACTCTCCAACTGCGATGGTGCTCCATTTTGAAAAAGGTAAATCACGCGCTTCGCCTTTGGAGCAAAATGCGGCATCCCCACGGTCGCGCCAAGCTCGTCATCTTCCCGGCCGAATAATCCTGGTATGAGCAACGAACCCAGCGCTACACTACCAAGGCCCACGGTGAACTTGCCGAGGAAATGTCTTCGATTTACTGCCAGCCTGCTTTCAAAAAATTCATTCTGATCTGTCATTATTTTTTATCATGATCGTGTAATCGCCTCGTCGGTATTGTAGATGGTGTGAATAACCTGCATCAATGCCGCCAGTGCTACCGTATCGTCAACCGGCGCCGCAGGGTATTCACCCTGGCGAACAAACGCTGAAGCTTTCTCCGGGTCATCATCGAATTCTGCTTTTGCCTCTTCAAAGTAATTGACCAGCACCGACAGCTCGACAGACTCCGGCTCGCGACACATGATACGCCTGAATGCCGTTCTGATTTTTTCTTCAGGAGTCGAATCATTCAGCATCAGCTTTTCCGCCAGCACGCGCGCCGCCTCGAGAACCAACGGATCGTTCAACATCACGAGAGCCTGTAGAGGAGTGTTCGTTCTCAACCTTTTCACTTCACATTGGTCGCGGTTGCTTGCGTCGAACATCAGCATGTTTGGCGGCGGAACCGTGCGTTTGATAAAATTGTATATGCCACGGCGGTACAGTTCCTCGCCATGATCCTGCACGTAGTACGCCAGGATTCCACGACCGGATGTTGATGACTCCCAGATTCCTTTTGGCTGATAGGGCTTCACACTAGGGCCCCCAATGTCATCGACGAGCAACCCACTGCTCGCCAACACCATATCCTTGATGAATTCAAACGGCAGGCGCACACTTGAAGCGCGTGACAAGTAAATATTCTCCGGATCGATGGCGCGCTGGTTGTCAGACACTTCGGCGGATTGACGATAAGTGGCCGACATGACCATCTGTTTTACCGCGCGTTTGACATCCCACCCGTGTTGCAAAAAATCCAGCGCCAGCCAGTCCAACAGCTCGGGGTGTGTGGGCAACTCACCTTGCATCCCAAAGTCTCCCGAAGTTTTTACGATACCCCGACCGAAAAATTCCTGCCAAAGCCGGTTTACAAACACACGTGACGTAAGGGGGTGGTCTTTATGCAGCAACCACTGCGCCAGTCCCAACCGGTTTCGCGGAAACATAAGCGTATCGAAGGGAAGCACCGATGTCGGAGCGCCAAAATCGACCACCTCGCCAGGAGCATCGTACGATCCCCTGATCAATACATGAGTTGTCCGTTGCACGGAACTGTCGCGCATGATCATGACGGGGACAGGGTCCTTCTCCTTCTTGTTAATGAATGAAAGTATGCCCTTCACATCTTCATTCGTGATCTGGATCCTTGGGGGATCAGCGAGCGATGCCAGGGTGATGTCGCCGACGAGTCCCTTCTCGTTGACTTGATTGAAAAATGCAAAGGTCCGATAATAGTCACGCTGCGGGATCGGGTCATATTTATGATCGTGGCACTTGGCGCATTCTAACGTAAGACCCAGGAAAGCTTTCCCGAATGTGTTGGTGCGATCAGTGACGTACTCAATGCGATATTCTTCATCGATGACACCGCCTTCCTGAGTGATCTTATGGTTACGGTTAAAGCCGGTGGCCAGCAACATCTCTTTTGTGGGATCCGGCAACAGGTCGCCGGCCAGTTGCCACGTCAGGAATTTATCGTACGAATAGTTCTCATTAAAGGCGTGGATAACCCAATCTCTCCATGGCCACATCGTGCGATAACCGTCGTCCTGGTAGCCATGTGAGTCTGCATAACGCGCGACATCAAGCCAGCCGACTGCCATCTTCTCACCGTAGTGGGGGCTCGCCAGAAGCTGGTCGACGACCTTCTCATAGGCTTCCGGCGATTCGTCCTTCAAAAACGCTTCCTGCATAGCCAGGTCTGGCGGAAGCCCGGTGAGATCGAAGCTTACGCGTTTAAGTAGTCTCGCTTTGTCGGCGATCGGATTGGGCTTCAACCCTTTTTCTTCCATCCTCGCCAGCACGAAGTAATCTATGTCGTTAATGGGCCAGCCTTCATCATCCACTTCGGGGACTTCCCTCTTGACGGGCGGTATGAAAGCCCAATGTTTCTGATATTTGGCACCTTGTTCGATCCACCGTTCGATCAGGTCGATTTCATTTTCTGACAAGATCAGATTCGACGACGGCGGCGGCATGACCATCGAAGTATCGCTTGAGCTGATGCGTGTGAAAAGTTCCGAATGGTCAGGATCTCCCGGCACGATCACATGAGCTTTCGGATCGTTCTTCAATGCGCGATACAAACCTTCCTCCGTGTCAAGCCTCAAGTTGGCTTTTCGCTGATTCGCGTCAGGGCCATGGCACTTAAAGCACCGGTCAGACAGGATCGGGCGAATGTGAAAATTGAAATCGACAACTTCCGGAAGGCTTGCTGAAGATATTGACGACGCTGTGCGTTTCCAGAGAAACCATGAAACCAACACCAGCACGACACCGGCGAGCAAAAAATGTCCGTATCTCCCAAAAAATCCCATGTCCGACGAGGTGGATAAGTTAGGAAATATTGCAATAAGCGGAAAATCATTCGCGACCATCGCTGGCCAAACGGGCGTTTTTCACTCAACCGCTCGTTGAATTGAAAATCGATAGTACCTTAGTGCGAGAAATGAAATCGTATTTTCTGAAATTATATCAGTACAACGTTTGGGCGAATGACCGGGTCCTTAGAACGCTGCAGCGACAGGCTGTGGAAGATGAAAAAATTCTCTCACTGATGGGTCACGTGATTGCAGCGCTCTTGCTCTGGCTGCATCGCGTCAAAGGGCTCCCTCCGCCGGATGTCAAACTCTGGGGTGAGTATTCCCTTGATCAACTTATCTTGTTGGGCGCCCGTGCCGGTAGGGAATGGCTCGAATACATCGACAGCACCGACAATTTCAACCGTCAACTCACCTACAAAAATTATGTTGGCGATCCGTACACGAACAACGTCGAGATGATCATGATTCATCTGGTAAACCATTCATCCTATCACCGCGCACAGGTGGCGATGCTCCTGCGGCA
>CAZLWX010000158.1:0-6726 GCA_964563295.1 uncultured Roseivirgaceae bacterium
GTAGTCCATAGTCCATAGTCCATAGTCCATGGTAGAGTCGTGTTGCGAGGAGAGTTATTGCTGCGAGTGAATGGGTGGTGGGGATGTCCACAGTCGACTCCCGATAGCTATCGGGACCACAGTCCACGGCAGAGTTTGTATTGCGAGGAGAGTGATTGCTGCGAGTGAATGGGTTGGGGGGATGTCCAAAGTCGACTCCCGATAGCTATCGGGACCACAGTCCACGGCAGAGTTGTATTGCGAGGAGAGTGATTGCTGCGAGTGAATGGGTGGGTGGGGAAGTCAACAGTCCACGGTCGACTCCCGATAGCTACCGGGACCACGGCAGGAAGTGGAGCAGCACCCCCAACAGCCAACAGCCAAAAGCCAATCCCGATAGCCATCGGGACCGACAACCGCACAATAGCACAGCAGCACTGAACACCCGAACACTACTAGTGCACATGATACACGGTAAGGTAGTCCTTAACCATCGCAATGGCTTCGTCAATGGTGTTGGCAATCATGACGCGATAGGTGCCGATGTTTTTGAAGAATCTGATCGTGATCTCGTCCTGTTTGAGCAGGATAACTTTCTTGTTTGACTTAAGCGCGAGGGCCACCTCCGACGCTGTGCCTGCAGCCATGCCGATCACGACAATGATGTGACTGGAGAGCACGTTGACCACGTTGCGTGCACCGCCCATTCCCGTGATGATTTTTATGTCCGCGTGATCCGAGGAGTTCACCGCATTATCATTGGGCAGTACACCGATCGTCAGACCATCTACCTCCTTGGCGCCCTTCATGGCCGCGTCCATCACCCCGAAGCTACGTCCGCCCGTCAACACGATCCAGCCCTGTTGCGCAATCGCCTTGCCCAACTCAAACGCCAACTCATTGTCGTCCGGTGTTGCATTTTCGCCCGGCCCCATGATGCCGATGATCGTCCTGGCAGACATAACCGTCATAATTTGTGTTTAACACTAATATCGGCAAAAACGTCAAAATTCATGATCGCAGTTGAGGCAGTGGTTGACCTTTTTATGCGGCATAAATACGCCGAAGAACACACCCAGTAGCGATCGCCAGGGGCTCAGGGAAAAGTCCTTTGGGAAATCACGCTCTACCCGTGTCGAATGGCAGTTTGGGCAAACAATATCTGATTCGGTGGCCCGGTGAATTTCTGTCAATATCCTTGACACCTCGTCGGCATCTTTGCGGAAAATATGCAGGCGGACGTGAAAAGGCAGGGCCTGTTGTCCGGGATAAAGGCCGGCCATATTCTCCTCGGTCAGAAAACAGGGGATCCCGTAAGCATCCAGCTTTGCCTTGGCCAGGCTAGCCTCGATGTTGTCGTAGTATTCGCGATAAACTACAATGTCGTCTTGTTCGCTCATGGTCTTATGGAAATCCCAAGAGTGTCAATTTACTGATTTGGGGCGATCAATCCGGCTTGTTTTAGCTCTCCAAAATATCCATTTTGGCATTTCTTGACCTAACCGAATAGCTTTGAAACGTCTCATTGTCGATATGGATGATGTCATTGCCGATGCCACCGGTCAGTTCATCGACTATTATGAAAAAGAGTTCGGCGTGCGGGTAGAGCGGGCTATCCTCGACGGAAAAGATGAAGGCGAGGGCTTCCCCGATAATCACACCATCCTCCGGCAGTTCCCTTTCCGAAAGGGCTTTTTCCGCACTATGCGGCCAAACGAGAACTGCCAGGAAGTATTGCGCGACCTCAACGCTCGCTACGAGCTCTTCATCGTCTCCGCGGCCATGGAATTTCCCCAGTCCCTGTCAGAAAAGCTCGAATGGCTGAACGAACATCTTCCCTTTCTATCCTGGCATCAGTTCGTCTTCTGCGGCAGCAAGCGCATCGTACACGGCGACTACATGATCGATGATTTGCCCCATAATCTCGAGCACTTCAAAGGGGAGCGTCTCATCTATACGGCTCCCCACAACACACGGGTCAACGGTTTCGACCGTGTAAACAATTGGCGGGAAATTCGGGACCGTTTCCTTTAAAAGTGAAATTTTAGGGCGGCCAGCCCTCCGAATAGCTGCGCACGGTTGCGGACCAACGGAGTTCGGCCAGCTCGCGGAGAAAAAATCTTAACTTTGTTGTAACATGTTGTTTATCCCACCGTCTTGTCATTGATTTTAGCCGGATGAATTCAGAAGCGTTCCAGAATACGGTCTTGCCGGTCAAAAACAAGCTTTTTCGATTTGCGATGAGGTTTTTGGCGAACGAGGAGGAAGCGAAGGATGTAGTGCAGGAGGTGTTTATCCGCGTTTGGAATGGCCGCGAACAAATGGCCGACGTTCAGAACTGGGAAGCTTGGTGCATGCGAATAACCAGGAACCTGTCGCTCGACCGGATTCGTACGATGACCAGAAAGCAGACAGTGCCGCTGGAAAGCAGCCTCCATGTTCATCACGACGCTAAAACGCCTCATGAATCAACAGAATCGCAGGAAAGTATGAAAAGAATTAACGAGATCATGGCTACCCTGCCGAAAAAACAACGGCAGGTGATGCACCTGCGCGATGTTGAAGGCTACAGTTATAATGAGATCTGCGACATTTTGGAAATTGACATGAGCCAGGTGAAGGTGAACTTGTTTAGAGCAAGGAATGCCGTACGTGAAAAACTAATCAGGATCGATGCTTATGGACTCTAAGCGAATCAATACTCTCCTCGATAAATACTGGAACTGCGAAACAACCCTCGAAGAGGAACAAGAACTTCGGGAGTATTTCAGCAACGGTGAATTCTCCGAGAAGATGAGAGATACTGCTATGCTGTTCCGGTTCTTCGAGGAAAACAGAAAGGCACAGATCGACGACGTGTCTTTCGATCAGCAGGTGTTACGGAAGATAAACCGCCGAAGCACGGGCAAGGTGAGGAGATTGTTGTTCAACTCCATGCGTATCGCCGCAGGAGTGGCTGTGCTGGTGGTGGCAACATGGTTAGTTCGTGAGGAAATCCGCAGCGGAGATCCCGACCAGGCAACCGACACGTACAATGATCCGCAGCTGGCGTTCGAGGAAACCAAAAAGGCCCTCATGATGATCTCAAAAAGCTTCGGCACGGCGGAGGAAGAAGCCAGGAAGATCAACTTGTTCAATGAAGCGCAGGAACAGGTTCAAAAACGCGAGCAGCTGCAAAAAGCAGAGGAACAAACGGAGACTAACTTATAGATCGACATAAAATCAGCATTAAAAGGCATTTAAAAATAAAATTAACATGAAAAAAATTGTTGCAGTAGTTGTTCTGATGGCAACTTTCGGTGCGGTGCAGGCTCAGGACGCCATCTCCAGGTTCTTTACGAAGTATGAGAATGATGAGAGCTTCAGCCGGGTCAATATCTCGAGCAAGATGTTCGGCTTGTTCACCGAGATGGAGGCAGAGACCCAGGAAGACAAGGAGGTATTGGATGCCATCAGCAAGCTGAAGGGGTTGAAAATACTCGCCAGCGAGGATTCCCGGAATTCGCGCGAACTCTACAAGGAAGCATTCTCATTGATCCCGAAAGACTACGAGGAGTTAATGACGGTGCGCGACAAAGACAAAGACATGAAATTCCTGATCAAGGAAAACGGCGGGAAGATCTCCGAGCTCGTCATGGTAATGGGCGGCAACGATGAGTTCATGGTCCTCAGCCTGTTCGGCGAGATCGATCTTAAACAAATCTCCCGGATCGGAAAGCGCATGAACGTCCAGGGACTGGAGAATCTTCAGGGTCTCGACAAGGGCGAGAAATCGCATCACTAACATCGAAAAAAGAGCGTTGCCGGGATGCAACGCTCTTTGCATTTTCTCCGTCTAGGGAAAAAAAGCATTATGTCATACACGAAACCCGTATTCATCACCCTGATCGCCCTGGCCATTTCCGGTATATCATTTGGGCAAAGTGAGAGTTACCGGCTGCTAAAAGACAAATTCGCCGGACGTCACCATAAAGTAGTATCATTCAGGGCCTCCGGATTCCTCACCCGGACGATCTTCGCAATCGCCGGAGAACACGATGTACACGATGCGATTCGCGACGTCAGGAAGATACGATTAATCGTGATTCCAAAAGAGGCCTTTCGCTCCGAGCACGTTACCCTCGCAGGGTTCCGGAAAGTTGCCAGTGACGACAACTTCCATGAACTCATGTATATTCGCGACGGCAAGGACCACGTCACCGTGCTGATGCAACCGGGTAGAAAGGAAAAAGATAACCACTATCTGCTCCTTGTGGAGAGTGATGATGAAGTCGTGGCGATCGAAATACGGGGTTACTTAGACCCCGAACAACTCAAAATGTCATTGTCTTGAAATACATGAAAAATCTTATTTTCATCCTTGCCATCCTCCCCTTCGGTCAGCTTGCAGCACAAAGCAAGACCACCGAAACCCTCCAAAAAAGAAATCCCGACGCGTTGGTATTGTTTTTCTACAATAACACGCTCAGGATGCTGAACCAGTCAGAGGACAAAGCCTTTGATGAAATGATCCGTGACATCGAAAAAATGAAGTTCCTGATGATCAAAAAGAGCCCGGAAAAAGTCGAAGACTACAAAAAGCTGGTCAGCGAATACAAGGCGGAACAATTTGAGGAGATGATGACAAGCCGGATTGAAGGGAAGAATTTTGATATTTTCATGAGGGACAAGAAAGACAAAGGCATGCTCGTACTCATCAATGATGAAGAAAATCTCTTCGTACTGGATATAGTGGGGTCTATCGCCCTCAACCGGGTAACTGAACTATATAATACCCTCGACAAAAGCACCGAAATCGGCAAGAAGATCAAGGCCTTTACGGACGATGGCGACGAGGAGGAAGACCTGGCACATCACTAAAAAGCCGTTCGCTGGTAATTTTCCGGAGGCAGTTGGCGACCTATTTTTTGTACCTTTAAAAAGTCCCAAAACTGCTCCATTTGGAAAATGTACTAGCCATCTCTGACCTGACCAAGCATTTTGGCCGCATAAAGGCGGTCAACAACCTGAGTCTCGAGGTGAAGCGAGGTCAGGTGTTCGGCATGCTAGGCCCCAACGGAAGTGGAAAGACCACCACGCTGGGGATGTTGATGGGCGTTGTCAACCCGACAGCCGGTCATTTCACCTGGTTTGGTGAAGTTCCCACGCACACGCTGCGAAAGAAGATCGGTGCGGTGCTCGAACATCCGATCTTTTATCCCTACTTATCCGGCCAAAAGAACCTTGAACTCAACGCGATGATCAAGGAATGCGATCCCTCCAACATCCCCCAAGTCCTTGAACTCGTAGAACTCACCGAACGCAAGGATCACAAATACAGAACCTACTCGTTGGGTATGAAACAGCGCCTGGCGATCGCCTCTGCGTTGTTGAACGACCCAACGGTGTTAATACTCGATGAACCTACCAATGGGCTTGACCCAATGGGTATTGCGGAGATCAGGGAACTGATTAGAAAAATCGCCGATCAGGGAAAAACTATTATCCTGGCCAGTCACCTTCTTGACGAGGTTCAAAAAGTTTGCACCCACTTCGCCGTGCTGAAACGCGGGGTACTGATCCACACCGGACCTGTCAATGAAGTCGGCGGCGCCAACGAGGTGGTTGAGGTGAATGCCGAAGAAGCAAACCTGAGTGAGATACTGCTCACCTTCACGGGAACATCCTCCATCAACCGGGAAAACGGAACGCTTCACGTGATGTTGCGCGAAGGCTACCGGAGCGGCGACCTTAACCGGTTTTTGTTCGAAAAAGGGATTACCGCCACCCACCTGGTCACGCGAAGAAAAAGTCTCGAAAAGCAATTCCTGGAAATCCTCGCGGAATCGTGATTTCCATCTTTTAAAACGTCAAATGAGTAATGCTCCATCTGCTTAAGATCGACCTCAAGAAATTGACGAGCTACAGAACCTTCTGGGTGATCTGCGGGCTATACTTTATTACGCTGGCATTCGCGACAGCAAGCGGCATGGAATTCCTGAAGTGGATCGCACGGACATTCGAAGACTTCGGACAGCAAATCAATGTCAATCGGATACCGCTTTACCATTTTCCCGATGTCTGGCTAAACCTGATCTGGTTCAGCGGATGGTTCAAGATTGTGCTGGCCATCATGGTCGTCATATCCGTCACCAACGAATACGCGTATCGAACCATTCGCCAAAATATCATCGACGGACTTAGTCGCAAGGAGTTTCTCATATCCAAGATCCTGACCAATCTGTTGCTCAGTTTGATGAGCGTAGCAATGATCTTTATCATCGGGCTCGTCACGGGACTAATCTACAGCCCGTCGATTGCTTATGAGAACATTTTGGTCGATCTTGAATTCTTCCCGGCTTACTTCCTTGAAATCTTTTTCTTTCTCTCTTACGCGTTGATGATAAGTATCCTGATTCAGCGGGCCGGACTGACAATCATTTTGCTGTTGCTTTCTCAGATGATCGAACTAATCATTACCGCGAACATCGACGAGGAGGTGCCGTGGCTTATCCCCTACTTCCCGATGCGTTCAATCTGGAACCTGATCGAGTGGCCCTACCCGCGTTACGCGTTCCAGGAAATTAAGGACTATGTCGACATCGGCTCCGTCCTCATTGTCGCCGGCTGGACATTATTGTTCAACTACATCAGCTACCGCCGCCTCCAACGCTCCGACATCTGATCAACATAATCATTAAATCAGCGGCAATTAATCATGGTAATCAAGTAATCATGGTCATCATGGTCATCATGGTCATCATGGTC
>CAZLWX010000159.1:0-6720 GCA_964563295.1 uncultured Roseivirgaceae bacterium
CGATTGTGCCGGATGTGCAATTTTAAATTTCCTTTGGTTTCCTTGTAGCGCAATCCATGCCAAACGGCATTTTCAATGTACGGTTGCAATAACATCGGTGGAATGTTTTGTTGCTCAAGATTGACGTCGGGATCGACTTTGATTTCATAGTCGAATTTATCGCGGAACCGATAATGCTCGAGCTTGAGATACAGTGAGATAATTTCATACTCCTTATCCAGCGGAATGAAATCCTCCTGTGAATTTTCCAGCACGAGTCGCATCAGCCGGGAAAATTCAGACAAAAACCGGTTTGCGGCCTGCTCATCGTTCCGGGTAATAAATTGATTCACCGAATTCAATGCATTGAATATAAAGTGAGGATTCATTTGACTGCGCAGAGACTTTAATGCGAGCAATTGATTGGCCACTTTGCTCGCCTGAGCGTTGCGATAAATAAAATACGAAGTTACTCCGATAATCAGGATGATCAGAATCAAACCATAGATGACTAACCGTTGACGGAAAACGAGCCCCCGTTCAATGGTTTCTTCTCGCTGACCGATGGCAACGTCCTTCGTAAGCTCTTCAATGTCTTTTTGTTTTTTTATCAGCTCCGCCCTTTCAGTAAGCTTTGACTGGTTGATGGAGTCATAGCGGCTCACCGATTCACGGTAGCGGCGATAAGCGGAAAGCGCCTGCAGGGGGCGGTTATTTTTTTCATACAGATCGGCGAGAGCCAGGAAAGCGTGGGCCTGGTCTTTTGGATTACCGGTCGTATCTGCGATGAGTGCGGCTTCTTCCATTTCGCGGATGGCTGCCGACGTCTCACCCTTCGCCGCCAGCGCTTTACCGATTCCTAGCTTGTCGCGACTCACCTCAGGGAGGTTCCTGGACTCCAAATTGTATTCGATGGACTGATTCCTCAATTCAATCTCCTCGTCATATCGCTGTTGGTCATGCAATGCGTCCACCACTTCTTCTTTGGCGCTTCGAAGGTCGGGTTCTTGTGCGGCCTGCGGCGCAGCGGCCGCATTCGACCTCATGGTATTCTGCGACAATTGAAGAGCATCTCGCGCCTTTTCAACTTCATTCATCTTTGCAAAAAGCTTGGCCTTTTGGTTTTGTATGCTCACCGCAATGGACGGGTTGGCGGGTTGACTTATGCTCTCGACCGCCGTTAATGATTTTTGATAGTCGCCCAGTTGATAGTACACTTCCGAGATTCCGAGTCTGACGCGGGCGGATTCAACGGGATTAAGAGTGAGATCGCTTGCCTCATTGTAGAATTGCAACGCCTGGTTATGATTCCCTAATCGCAAATGCGCGTTAGCCACTCCCAGCAGCGACTGGATGAATTCGTCTGCATTGACGAAGTCAATTCGCAACTTGTCATAGGCGATGTTGTAATTCTCGAGGGCGAGCTTCCATTCTTCGGACTGATCATTAATTTCTCCGAGCAGGATATAGCAGCGGGCTTCATCCAGAATATCGCGGCGGGTCAGGCTTATGCCGAGGGCGTCCTCGATCAGGCTCAGCGCCGCTGCTGGATTTGAAGATTTCAGTCTCCTGGCCTCATTGAGCAATTCACTGGCATCCTGGGAGGCTGACAGTTTCTTCAGATTCTCATAGCGCGTCGCTTTCCGGTCCTTCTGCGCCCGCGTCTCAGATGGACCGAGCAGAAGCACAACCGCCAGGGATCCCAGAATAATTGCTTGAGTCCGCATACTGTTGGCAAGTTACCATATTTATTAATCAGCAAATTCGGAGCCGCTTCAGGCAAATACGATGTGAGTAAGCGGGATGTCATGTTCACTCAGTCGGGAGGGGGCTCCACTAAGTTCGGGCACCTGCGTCGTTTTTTTTCCGTGAAATTGGATAAAAAACGCGCTATGAAAACTTTCAGCACCACACTCACCGGGATGTCTGCGAAGACACTGGTGGTGATCGCCGCCATTCTATCGTTATCCGGAATTCCGGCGTCGGCAGAACGCCCGGAACCTGGTCCCGACAAGGACCAGTCCATTATGTTGGCGCTATTGCTGGACACCAGCAACAGCATGGATGGGTTGATCGACCAGGCAAAGTCTCAACTCTGGAAGATCGTCAATGAACTTGCTGCGGCAAAATGCGATGACGGCAATCGCCCGTCTATCAAGATTGCGTTGTATGAATACGGAAATGACAATCTGCCTTCATCGGAAGGATATGTGCGATTGGTGGCACCACTCACCTCGGACCTGGACCTTATTTCAGAAAAACTTTTTTCGCTTACTACCAATGGAGGCAACGAGTATTGCGGCTACGTCATCAATAAATCCTTAAAGCAACTGGAATGGTCCCATTCGCGCGCAGACTTGAAAATGATCTTCATCGCCGGTAACGAACCGTTCACGCAAGGCCCATTACCCTATTCCCTCGCTTGTTCATTGGCAAATGAGAAGGATGTGGTCGTGAACACAATCTTTTGCGGTCCCTATGGGGAAGGAGTGGAGACGACCTGGAAGAAGGCTGCTGACCTCACGGGCGGGACGTATATGAGCATCGAGCAGAATCGAAGGACAGTTTACATTCCATCGCCGTACGACAAACGCATAGATGAGTGCAACGAACGATTGAACCGCACTTATCTTTACTATGGGCAGTCTGGCGCATATAAAAAGGAGCAGCAGGAGATCCAGGACAGGAATGCCGAGTCCTATGGCCAGGCCAATAAAGTTGAGCGAGCCATCTCCAAGAGTTCCCATGCCTACAGGAACTCCTCCTGGGACCTGGTTGATGCGGCAGCAGAAGACGGCAAAGTCATCACCGATACGAAGGACGAATACCTTCCTGAGGAGATGAGAGGGATGACCGATGGGCAAAAAAAGGAATATGTGGGTAAAAAGGCCGCGGAAAGGGCCCAAATCCGCAAAGAGATTCAGGAATTGAATGAGAAGCGCAGGACCTACATTGCGGAAAAGAACGCGGGCCAGGATGAAGCGATGTTGGACGCGGCGATGATCAAGGCTATCCGTGAAAAAGCAAGAACGAAGAATCTCACTTGGTGAGGTGTTGGGTCTAATGGAAGCCTGGCGCAAGCCAGGTTTCTTTTTTTGGATTGGCCCCTGTTTTGTTGACCAGTATTATCTTTACTTCGGTCGCTATGAAAAAGGTCTTCGCTTGCGCGTTCTTGCTTTGTATATCCCTTTCGGCCACCAGGTGTCAGCCGGTAACGATCGTCCAAATTGAATACAGCAAGGAATCACGCGGTTATCAGGAACACATCAGGATCACGCCAGACAGCCTGACGCGTTTCGTAGATGACAGGGAGCATACAGGCACGCGGCAGTCGCGGCATCTGGAGGATCAGGAATGGCAAACCCTTTTGTCGACCCTGGAACACGTCGAGTTAGAAGATATCGACCAGCTTGTCTCGCCGACGGCCCTTCGTGCGTCAGATGCAGCCATGCACTCAACCCTTTCCATAACGACCAGCAACGGGCAAACCTGCACGCACGGATTTGACGATGAAAACCCGCACGATGTTCTCAAGCCATTGTTAAAGGCAGTGCGCGAACTGGCGGGGCCGGCCAAAAAGCCGTGAGGCCAGTCCTTGCGGTGCCGGCCTCACGGTGGTTAAGGAATCTGGTGTTGGTTATGGCATAGAAAGCATGGTCATACGCGATCCTGGTGTTTGATCGAATGATCCCGCCGCTCCATGGTCGGCATTGGCCGCCATTGAACCCGCGGTCAGTATTCTTAATCGCATCGAGAAGTCGGTCAGCGCATTCATGTATGTGATGAATGCTTCATACGGTGAGGAGAATGGACTGAAATAACCATGGACTGTTCCGTCGCTTCCTTTTTTTGTCGACATATAATAGAAGTGGTCGCTGGTCTGGAGATTACGCCACTGGTCGACGATCGCTTTTTCCCCGCAATTTCTGACGTCCATCTCCATATTTAGTAAAGAGTCAAAGGCATCGCGTTGCATTTCATTACCCAGCCATGCGGAGAGGTCGCGTTCACGGTCGGCCCATGAAATAAAATTGGGTGCCGGGAGATCGCCCGCGGGCATGGAGCCGATCACCGCCATGGAAGCCGTTGCCAAAGTGATTGACTTTGATTTAGCCAGCCCTGCCAGCACGTCTTCCAGAAAGGTGAAAATGCCGGTCTCCGCTTTCAGATGTTCACCGAACGTTTCGTAGTCGAGACCAATAGTGATCACTTCGCTGTGCCGCGCTACCTTCTCGATCTTGCTGACATATCGCGCCGCCGTTAAGGCACGTCCATTGTCCATGAATCGAAATCCGATGTCGTCGCTCAGTTCATGGTTTCGCAACAAGATTCGAAGATGTTCCTGGTCGGGATGTTGATACACCTGATTGATGGAACGACCTTCAAGCACCCGGTCAACGCCATCCGCCAGTACACCACTGAAGCCCAGTCGGCTAAGCCGGCGACCGATTTCATCATTGTAGATCAGCTCCGTGTTTCTAAAAATCCCGGGCAGTGCTCCGAAATGTTCGTATATCCTTTCGGCATGCTGGAGAACCTGGGTTTCGAATTCCTTGCCTGGAATCAGGCATGCCAGGGAGTGGTAATACGTTTCCGACAAGAACTCCACGTTGCCTGTAGCCGCCAATGATGAAAAGCTGTGGAGTACTTCGGGTGCGTATTCCTCCAGCTGATCCATCACGATGCCCGATAGTGAGAATGTTACCTTAACCTCTGGAAATCTTCGGATGGATCGAAGTAAAAGCTCGTTGGCAGGTAAGTAACACTCACGGGCAATGCGCTGCATTACTTCGCGGTCGAGTTGCTCATCAAAGATCGGATTGCCGGACCCTATGTCAAAGAACCTGAAATTTCCTAATCGTTTTGGCTGGTGAACCTGAAAATATAGGACCAGGCTGGCGTTAGGCGCATTGTTGTTGAGCAGTAAGTCCATAGTAAAGTTTGGTTAATTTCTTTGCGGCGGAACTCCACGAAATTTTCGAGATCTGTTCGGCCCCATTCCTGGAGAGTGCTCCCGACAGACTTTTGTATCGTAAAACGGAGCAGATGGCGGCAGCCATTTCGCGGCTATTCCAGAAGTCGACTTTAATAGCATGCGGCATGACTTCGGATACCCCCGATTGTTTCGAAATGATGACAGGAACCCCCGCCTGGATAGCTTCGAGCGGGGCGATTCCAAAAGGTTCCGAGACGGACGGCATCACGTATACACTCGACATAGCCCAAACTGTTTCAATGTCTTTCCGCTTGAGAAACCCGGTGAAATGAAAGTGGGAAGACAACCGCAGCTGCGCGATGCGTTCGATCATGGCGGGCAGCAGATCGCCGGCACCAGCTACAATAAAGTGCGTGTCCGGGATCCGGTCGAGAACAAGCCGGGCCGCTTCCACAAAGAACCGAGGACCCTTCTGATGTGTAACCCGGCCAAGAAATGTGACGATGTTCGGAGTCAGCGGCCATGGCGCATGTCGGCGGGCTGGTGTGTTTCCAGTCATGACACCATTGTGAACGACTGCAATCTTTTCTTCTGGGATTTGATACCGTTTTACGGCGATCCCTTTTGTCCAGTTACTCACGGCGACGACACAATCGGCATCGACCATACCCTGGTATTCGATTGCCCGAACGCGAGGGTCGACGTTTTCACCAGAACGGTCATATTCGGTAGCGTGGACGTGAACGACGAGCGGCTTCCCGCTGACCCGCTTGGCGGCGATACCAGCGAGGTAAGTCATCCAATCATGGGCATGGATGACATCAAATTCGTATCGAATGGCAATCTGGGACGCCACCAGGGCATACCGCCGGACTTCCTCCATCAAGGTGGCACCGTAGTCGCCGGAAAACTGGAAGACGGCCTGGGAGCCCGAAGCACTTTCGGCTGATACATTGAGCCCTGGCCGCGTTTCAGATTTGCTCCGGCGGCCGGCTATTTCATAATTCCAATGTTGTATCGACGATGGTTCTGAATAATGTTCCGGCGAGTGATAGGGAGAAAGGGAAGATGGGACAACAACTGGTTGGAATCCCTTGAATTGTTGTGTCAGCATGCCGAGCAGTTCATGGCGTATCGAGGGTTCTACTTGTGAGAGGTGGAAGAATTGTTGCAGACCGTTGTCGAAAGGGACTGGAATGGTACTGGCGCTGATGAACGTTGTTTTTTCGGCCGACTCCTCACCGGATGCGCGAGGTATCACAAAAAGTATTTCGATGTTTTCCTTGCTCAGGGAACTTGTTAGCCCAAGGCACGCTGTTCCCAAGCCTCCGGAAATATGCGGTGGGAATTCCCACCCGAACATCAATACTTTCATGCAAACAACAGGTTATAGTCGGGTAACCAGGTACGGAAGTAAACTTATATTGTTCTATCAGACGCCGCTGATGGCGGGCATCCGGGTATTGCTGCTTGGAAATTCTCAGAGCTATGATGTGCTAAAAAAGGTATGCCCAATGCTCCGAATCGTTCCGGACGCTCTCGTTGCCCGGCAGCTTTGGCAATTAGAATTTGATTGGTCTGCCGGAGGCAAGAACTTGTACTTGAATCAAGGTAACGATCAGTCAAAAAACTTGATGGCTTTCGTTGTGCCCGAACGGTCACGAGGAAGCGGAAAGTTCGAAATCTGAAAATGTAGAAGCGAGTCCACACGGGTGGAAAGGCTAAAGCGTAAAGGCCAAAGATCAAAGGCTAAAGGCCAAAGGCTAAAGGTCAAAGGCTAAGGCCAAGGGCTAAAGGCCAAAGGC
>CAZLWX010000160.1:0-6710 GCA_964563295.1 uncultured Roseivirgaceae bacterium
TCCTCCCAGCGAGGCGTCGACGCTGGTCGTCAGTCGGGCGTCCATCGTGAGTGTGCCTACCGGTGAATTGTTCAGGTACCGGTGCCCGATTATCTTGCCCGGCTCATTGGTAGTTGCCATATACACGCTATCGGGATTGCCATCACCCCAGTTCCAACGGTACGTTGTCCCTGCCAGCTGATCGTACTGGTATTGAGCAGTATAGGGACTGCACCCTCCTGTCGGTCCTGCAATGCTGAAGCTCGCATCCGTGTCGCCAACAGTAATGGTAACGGTTTCTCCGGACAGCACGGCGGAACATCCATTCACATCGGTGACCGATTTCAATTCATAGGTTGTCGTCACAGTCGGCGACACCTGGATTTGATGGTTCTGACCCACGTTAGTCTGCGTGAAGTCCGTCTGTCCGTCGCTATACACAATCGTAAATGGCGCCTGACCTGTCGGCAGGAATGTCAGCACTTTTGTCGCGCCGAGACATATCGCACCATCGGGGTCAAAGATGGACCCTCCTACCGGCGCTGCGACCGTGACCACCGCAGGCTGCGGCATGCCCGCACATTCCGTCGGCGCAGGACCATAAGGCGTGACTTGATACAACACATTGGCGGCAAACAGTCCGCTGTTGCTCAGGGTTTGAGCAATCACATCGCCGTTGCCGCCTCCGGCACCAGTGACATTCGTCGTTGAGGTCGTTGCCGTCCATTCGAACGTCGCGCCTGCCACCGAACTTGACAACTCGATATTGGTCGTCTCGTCATCGCAGATCGTCTGCGTCGTCGGGGTGATGGTCAGGTCAGGAATCGGATCGACTGTTACAGTAACGTCAACAGGAGTTCCTATACATCCCGCCGGACTCGTTGGCGTGATGGTGTACGTCACATTGCCGGGCGTGGATGAATTATTAAACAAGTTTTGGAACAACAGGCTTCCGGCGCCGGGAGACGCGCCGAGGATATTGGGATCTGCGGTCGCAGTCCATGATCCGATCGTACTCGTGACGTCATACGTCAAGGCGATGTTGATATTCCCCGCGCTACAGATCTGTTCGAATGTGCTCGCAGGCGTCACAACCGGTGACGGGTTCACGGTCACCATAACTTGAACGGCATCTCCGGTACATCCTACATCCACTGCTTCCGGTAGTAATGTATACAACACGGTTTGCGGTGTGGTCGTGGGGTTGCTCAGCACATCGGCGAGCATATCGCCATCGTTGAATATCGTCCCATCTGCCGAGAATCCAGTGACGCCTCCTGTGACCACCGGCATACCGGCCACCCTGAACCGCACTACGCCTGTAGACGGCTGCGTGTCAGTCGTAAGAGCGAAACCAAGAGGATTGCCTTCGCACACCGAAGCCGTTGTGGGTGTAACCGTAATTTTTGGTTTAGGCTCCACTGATATCACTACATCAACACTGGCACCTGTACATCCATTGCCATTGCGGGCCCCTGCCGCAACAGGTGTAATCGTGTAGGTGACCGTTTGAACCGTGTTGTCATTGTTTACCAGGTTATCAACGATGATGTGATTCGAAGGTAAATTCGTTTGTATCGGTAGGAATCCTGTCACGAGACCAGACGAGGCTACAGCTGTGTAATTGTAAGTGATCGTGCCAGATGTCACCGTCGTCGGCGAGCTTAGCGCGATATTCACCTGCGTGTTGCTACATAAGTTATCCGATGCGACCGTCGGCACAACCACGATTGTGGGTTCTACCGTGAGTGTGATTTGTTGCTCAGGACCGCGACAGCCACTTCCTGATATAGGGACAACCGCATAGACAATTTGCGCAAATGTATTGGTCGTATTGTCAAACCTGTCATTTGAAATCTCATTGACATCCACCGTTACGCCCGTCACCGCATTCGCGGGATCTGCGGTCACTCCCGACACCGTCGCCCCAGGCGCAATAGGAACTCCTCCTAATGTCACACTCATAATCTCATAGGTGGCGGCCGTTGCACTGGTAACGCTAGTGGTGAGTATGATCGTAGACGCGTCATTCGTGCACACCGTGCGGTTCAGGTTAGTCGCAACTGCCGGAGCTGGATTAACGGTAAACTGAATACTCTGATCCGCACCGCGACATCCGTTAGCAATCGGGGCAACCGTGTAAGTGACAACCAGCGGGCCCGATGTAGTATTCACAAAAACATCGTCAGCCAGAAAATCGGATTCACCGGCTCCATCGGCCGGGTAAGTTCCCAACGCAGCATTGCCACCGCCCGCCGTGAGGCCGGCTGGAATCAAAATACCACGCAGCTCGTACGCCGTGATCGTCGCCGACCCCGGCGCGGGTGAAACATTCTGTCCGAACGGAACGCCACTACAAAGATTGGCAACTCCAGGGATCATAATCGGCTCAGGATTAATCACCACGTCATAATCCACCGGCACGCTGAGACATCCGAGACTACTGCGTCCCTGAATGGTATATCGGACAGTCACAGAATTCACGGACGTATTATTGTACCTGTCGGTGCGTATCAAATTGTTGCTCAGGAATCCTCCCATGATCGTCGCCTGCGATACGACCGTAAACCCGGCAGGCAGCGTACTGCTGAATGCTCCGCCGTCACTGTATTGGATGTCGCGTACCTGATAGCCGGCCGCGTTGATTGATCCACCATCGGTACCCACAACCACGTTGATTGGACTGGAAACGTCGGCGTTACTGCTGCAAACCGCCGCCGCCGGAGGAGCGTCAAGCACCGGTTCAGGGTTAACGGATATAGTAATGTTAAATGGATCGCCCTGACATCCGTCTGCCGAGACGGGAATGATGGTATAGACCACCTGCAGCTGGGCAGCTGTGGTATTCCGGTAGGTGTCGGCGCTGATGGCATCGGATTGGCCAGCGATCGGTGAAGTCGCCGGGAAAGTGCCGGTTGTCGGCGTACCCACCAGTGCGGCGGCCTTGTTCGCCGTGATAATGTACGTTGCCGCGGCGACAGAGCTACCGTTTGTATCGAGGATCACGCCAATGGGATTCGCGCTCGCGGTATTCGAGCTACACACGGCAGGAATGGTGGCCAACGCCGGATCCATAACAGGTTCTGGATTGATAGGCACATCAATCGTAAACGTCGCGCCAACGCACGCCCCTGCGGTAGGCGTGACGGTATAGTGCGCGAATAACTGCGAGTTGGTCGTGTTGTGGAGAGTCTCGGCAATAACACCTGTGCCGGCGTTCAGGCCACCGGTGAGCAGGAGGTCATACGATGCACTCCACGTAAATGTGCTGGCCACAGTCGGCACGATGTTGTCCTGAGGATCGATCGAGAAGGCCTCGCCGGAACAGACTGCAGGCTTGGTATCGCTCACACCCGTTGGATTGGGACTGATCGTCTCGGTGTAAGTGAATATGTTACCAGCACATCCCGGATTGGCGGCATTGTAAGGAGTAATGGTATAAACAATCGTCGCCGGCACACCGGTCACATTGACATAAACATCAGTGATCGGCGCGTTGGACGCGGCAACACGATCAGGACCTGCCGGTACACCCGCATTGTCAGACGTCACCGTGTAGGTGAAAATGCTGTTGACGCCATTGGTGATCTGCGTCTGAATATCATGGTTCGATGTGGGGCTGCAGATTGGATCGACCAGGTTGGAACCCAAAGGTTCCGGATGAACGATAACCTTGAACTCGAAGGTCGAGCCGGCACAATCGCCATTGGAATTGAACGGCGTCACCAGGTAGGTGATGGTCACGTCGTGATTGGAGAAATTCGCGTACACGGTTGAGATCGACGCCGATGTTGCGGTATTCCGATTGGCTTCAGGAAATACGCTCAGTGGATCAGTCGAACTCACCGTGTAGGTGAACTTCGACGCTACGCCGTTGCCGCCTATCCCCGTGTCAATAATATCCTGCAAGTCGAACACAAACGGCGCCGCGTCGTCGCTGCAATGTTCCACAGTGGTTAAAGCTGGCGCAGTCGGCTCCGGCCTGACGGTCACAACAACGTCGAATGGCGTACCCGGACAATTTCCAAGGGCATTGAACGGCGTAATGGTGTATGTGATCTCTACATCCGCACCGCTCAGATTCGTGAATGATCCGGCGATCGGTGCGTTGCTCGCCACACCCCTATCGAGCCCAACGGGAGTCGGCACTGTACCCTCATCAGAAGAAGATACAGTGTAGGTGAACACGCTATTCACTCCATTCACCATATCGATGTTCGCGGTCTGGATATTGTAAGTGAAGGCTTCATCGCTGCACACAATTCGGCTGTTATCAAACTGGCCGACGGGGAGGGGTCGAACAGTAACATTTACAATCTGCGGTGTTCCACCAGCGCAACCGTCGAGTTTAGGTGTGATGGTGTATGTTACCACCAACGGCGAGTTGCTCAGGTTATCGTGCGTCAACGTACCGGTGTTAATGGAGAACGGCGCGTTGGCGCCAAGGACACCATTTCCGGCATCTCCGGTTCCGGTGACCCCCGCGGGCAGCGCGACGGTCACGTCAAAAGTGAGATTGGCCGGCGTGTTGGGCACGGTTGGAGAAGTCACATCGATGCTCGGAGTTCCTCCCGAGCAAATTGCTGCGGTGTTGTTCACAGCACTTGCAATCGGAGTAGGCTCAACGGTCACCGTGGTGACCTGAGGCGCGCCGCTTGCACATCCGCTCAGGCGCGGCGTGATCGTGTAGGTAACCGTCTTCGGCGAGTTGGAAGTATTCGTCAGTGTTCCCGTGTTGATCGAGAAAGGCGTCGTTGCGCCATTGACTCCGGATCCGGCGATACCTGTTCCATTAACACCTGCCGGAAGTGTCACCGACACGTCAAACGTCAGGTTTGCCAACACACTCGGAGTTGTGGGGCTTGTGATGTCGATGTCTGGGGTACCCCCGTTACAGATCACCGCCTCGTTGTTGGTCACGTCGGCAACAGGCGTCGGCTCGACAATCACACTGACCTGCTCGGAAGGGCCGTCAGCGCAACCATTAAGCCTCGGAGTTACCTCATAGATAATGGTCGCGAATGTATTGTTCGCATTCGTGATTGTGCCGGTGTTGATGGAGAAAGGCGCCGTTGCGCCGACAACTCCATTTGCGGCGATCCCCGTTCCTGCGACACCCGGAGGGAGTGTCACAACGACGTCAAAGGTCAAATCGCCTGCCACACTCGGAACGGTAGTACTTGTTACAGTAATATTTGGTGTTCCACCGTTGCAGATCTTGGCGAGGTTGTTCGTCAGTGATACCTGCGGCGTCGGCTCTACGATGACATTTACTATTTCCGAAGCGCCACTTGCACAACCATTGAGTTTCGGTGTGATCGTGTAGACAACGGTCTTTGATGATGTCGTTGTATTAGTAAGGGTCCCCGCGTTGAAACTGAAAGGTGCCGCTACTCCAGTCAAGCCAGTGCCAGCGATGCCGGTACCGGAAACACCAACAGGAAGGCTCACCGCGATATCAAAGGTGAGATTTCCCGGCACGCTTGGAATGGTCGGCGAGGTAATATCGAAGTCCGGAGTTCCGCCGTTGCAGACTGCCGGCTCGTTGTTAGTAACGACCACCTCCGGCGTCGGCTCGACCACCACATTGGCAATTTGTTGAGGTCCAGCCGAGCATCCTGCCAATGTCGGTGTAATCGTGAACGTCACCGTAATGTCCTCATCGCTTGAGTTCGTCAGGCTTCCGTTGATGGTGAACGGGAAAGACTGGTTTGACAACGGCGCGAATGCCGTTCCGCCAGTAGCGGCACCGTTAGAACTGCTTACCGAAATATCGAACTTCAGGTCACCCGGTACAGTAGGCACCGTTGGGCTGGACACCTGAATATTCGCATTGCCGGAATTACATATGACAGGTGCGAGGTTATTGAGTGCCGCCTGAGGGGTAGGCTCGACTTGGACTGTGGTAACAACCGGCGCACCGTCAGAACAGCCTGCCAGCATTGGCGTGATCGTATAAGTAACCGTGATTACGGCGTTGCTGCTGTTGGTCAGATCACCATTGATGGTGAATGGATAAGTCTGGCCCGCAAGGGGGACAAAGGCTGCTCCTCCGGTCGCACCCGCGTTCGTGCTACTTACCGCCACATCGAAAGTTTGCGCTCCAATGGTCGTCCTCGGCGTCGTAATCTCCATGCTGACATTGTCGCCATCGCACACAAGCGCTGTCGCGTTGTTCACGTTCGCCGCGGGCGTAGGCTCGACCACGATGTCAATCGGCGCCAGCGCAATTCCGGCACAATTTGAAGTTCCCTGCAACTTAGGTGTAAACACAAACCTTACCGTAGCGGCATCGTTGCCGTTGTTCGTGAGCACACCCGACAGGGTCGCGGCTCCTGCGGTGAAGGTCTGATTCACCAGGCTTCCAAAGGCCGACCCGGCCACCACACCAGTGCCGCCGATTTGTGTAACGCTGACATCCCACTTGATGTCCCCCGCTACCGACGGTGTTGTTATTGTTGTCAGGTCAAAAGAGACGTTGCCGCCGTTGCAAATCGTTGCAGGCGTGGTCAATGTCCGCGTCATCGTAGGCGTAGGCTCCACTACTACGTCCACCGGAGCCGTTGCGACCCCCGCACAGTTGGAAGTACCCTCCAACCTGGGCGTGAACACGAACCGCACGGTAGCCGCGTCGTCGCCATCGTTGGTCAGGTCACCCGACAACGTCGCAGCGCCAGCCGTGAATGTCTGATCGGTTAGGTCGCCGAAGGCTGACCCGGCAACGACTCCCG
>CAZLWX010000161.1:0-6692 GCA_964563295.1 uncultured Roseivirgaceae bacterium
GGTTTGAAAAAACTCCCTTCAGACTCACGCCCAATCGGAAATGGTTGATCTGGTGATTGCCTGAAACGATGAGCGCTGTCTCGGACGCATCGAATACACCAGTCTCGTGACCGGAGGCATCGAAACCCTGAATCTGCCCATAGTCCATATGCTGAATTCCAAAATGGAAAGTTCCGATGGAATTGAACCTCTGTGAAAATGATACGAAGGCCTGTCCGATATCGGCAACGTAGAACTGATATCCCGCCGAGGCCCTGCCTGCAAGCGTGTCGCCCGAGAGCGCGGGATTGCTTGCAAAGAATGCAGCATCGCGATCAGCCAATGACACGTTCACGCCGCCCAGGGCCGCGAGTCTGGCGGCAGGTGGTACATTCAGAAACTCAAACAAGCGCTTGCCGCCAACCTGTCCCGAGGCCGCAAAAGCCTGAAACATGATCGTCGTCGCAACGATGAAACGCGTGAAATGAACGCCCCGGGTTCTCAAAACATTAGTGAAGGTCGTATCAATTGTTCAAGTAAGGCTGGAGCCTTGGTTCACTTAGTGTGAACACCATCGGGTGCTTGACCTTTTCCTTCAGGAGAGCAACTTTAAGGACGTCATCGACAGTATCCACATAATAGAAGGTGAGGCCCCTGATATATTGCTTCTCGATCTCCTCAATATCCCTCCGGTTCCGCGAGCTCAACACGATCTCCCGGATACCACTGCGTTTCGCGGCGAGGATTTTCTCCTTGATACCTCCGACCGGCAGCACTTTACCTCGCAACGTAATCTCACCTGTCATCGCCAGCTTGGCTTTCACTTTGCGTTGCGTATAAATCGACGCAAGGGAAGTAAACATGGTGATTCCCGCGGAGGGCCCGTCTTTCGGGACAGCCCCTGCCGGAACGTGAATGTGGAGATCGTATTGCTGAAAAATACGGTGATCGATTCCAAGCGCCTCGGCATTTGACTTCAGGTAAGACAAAGCAGCCATTGCTGATTCCTTCATAACATCGCCGAGCTGTCCCGATAATGTAAGCGTACCCTTCCCTTTGCTGAGACTTGACTCCACAAATAGTATTTCACCCCCAACCTGTGTCCATGCGAGCCCCGTAACCACTCCCGCAGCTTCATTGCCGGAGTACAATTCCGCATCGTGGATTTCGACGCCCAGTATCTTACGCACAGTCTCATCCGTAATCACGCGCTCGTACGGCTCATCCATAGCCACCGATTTGGCGACATTGCGAACGAGTGTGGCAATCTTCCGTTCCAGGTTTCTAACGCCCGACTCACGGGTATAGAAGTTAATGATCTTGGCCACGCCCTGTCTCGAGAATTTGACCTGAGACGATTTCAAACCGTGCTCTTTCAATTGCTTCGGTATCAGGTGTTTCATCGCGATCTCAATCTTCTCCTCCTGCGTGTATCCGCTGATCTCGATTATTTCCATCCGGTCGCGAAGAGCCGGGTGAATGGTGTCCAACGAATTCGCGGTAGCAATGAAGAGGACTTTAGAGAGGTCATAATCCACCTCGAGGTAGTTGTCGCCAAAGCTATGGTTTTGTTCGGGATCAAGTACTTCCAATAACGCTGACGATGGATCGCCGCGAAAATCCGCTTTCACTTTGTCGATCTCATCCAGGATAAACACCGGATTTGACGATTGAGCCTTCTTGATGTTCTGCAATATTTTTCCGGGCATGGCGCCGACATAGGTTTTTCTGTGGCCGCGAATCTCAGCCTCGTCATGAACGCCTCCCAACGACATGCGAATGTACTTTCGTTGCAACGCCTTGGCGATAGATCGACCGAGTGAAGTCTTTCCAACACCAGGCGGTCCATACAGGCAAAGGATCGGACCCTTCATGTCTTGCTTCAGCTTGAGCACCGCCAGGTACTCAAGAATCCGGGTCTTCACTTTTTCAAGACCAAAGTGGTCGTCGTCCAGTATCGTCTTTGCGCGTTTCAGGTCGAAATCGTCATCGGTATACTCTCCCCATGGAAGGTCGAGCATGAATTCGGCATAGTTCATCGCCACCGGGTATTCGGCAGCCATTGGATTAATGCGCAGCAGTTTATCGAGTTCCTTGTTGAAGTGCTCGCCTACCGCGGCTGGCCATTTCTTCGCCTCAGCCCGCTTGCGAAGTTTCTCCACCTCCTTGTCCGGGCCATCATACCCCAGTTCATCCTGAAGCACTTTGATCTGCTGACGGAGAAAATAGTCGCGCTGTTGCTGGTCGATGTCGGTATGGACTTTCTTTTGAATCTCGTGCTTGATTTCCAGCATCTGGATGTCGCGCAACATGTACTGGAGCAACAAGGTACCGCGGTCGGTAAGGTTTTGCGTCTCCAATATTTTCTGCTTGTCGGAAACGTCGACATTCAGGTTTGAAGAGAGAAAATGGATCAGGAACGACATGCTCGAAATATTATCGAGCGCGACCTGAGCTTCTTGCGGGATCTCAGGATTGAGTTTGAGGATCTTTGTCGCTGAGTCTTTGAGTGACTGTACGAGCGCCTTTGCCTGTTTGCTGTTGGCATTGGGTGAAGGCTCTGTCAACAGATCAACGCCGGCCGTCAGGTAAGGATCTTCCTGGATGAATTGGCGGATCGTAAACCTGTTCTTGCCCTGAATGATGATGGTGGTGTTCCCATCCGGGAGAACGAGCATTTTTATTATTCGCGCAATCGTACCTGTTCTATAGAGGTCATCAACTGTAGGTTCTTCAGCCTGTGAATTTTTTTGAGCAACGACACCGATAATGCGGTTCCCCTGATAAGCCTTCTTGACCAGCCTGATCGATTTTTGCCGTCCGACTGTGATCGGGATGACTACGCCCGGGAACAACACGGTATTCTTGATCGGGAGAATAGACAGCTCTTCCGGAAGATCTTCTGGCTTAAGGTCACTCTCCTGCTCCGGGTTGATCATCTGAATGAGATCATCGGAGTCTTCCTGGACGAGCTGAATGGGTAATGCTTTAAACATGGATAACAAAGATGCCACTTTGGCACCATTTAGGTATTAAGGAACTATCAAAAAATGGTCCCCAGCATAGGACAATAGTGGTGCCAGCCGGTTGTAAAAGAACCAAAATTGTCTCAACTTTAAAGAGACCCTTACCTGCGGGCAGCTTGCCTGATTTTTTTATTTACCTTTTAGCGCCGTGAAACCCCTTTTTTTTATTGTTTTGGTCGTTTTTTGCCTGGCTAATTCCCTTCTCACCTTCGGTCAAAAGGCGAAAAACCGTTACAAAAAGGGAGGCTTGGTAGAACTAAACGATACACTGACAAGCTACAGCCAATCTGACATTTTTGACTTCCCTAATATTAACGTTCGCGCGCTGTATCAGGATGCAGCAGCGCTTCGGAAAATTCGCAGCCTCGAGGCGTCGGGCGACGAACAACGCCTTTACGAAGCTTTGCGATCGTATGTCCGCAATTTTGGAATATTGAATTTCTCTCAGGATACGGGTTTGCTTTGGCAACTGGCCCGTCTCTCGCAAAAGTTCGGCACTCCTGGAGAAGCCGTGCTCTTGTACAAACTTATCCTGAAACATCATTCCCGGCAGATCGATCACCGGAAGGTGCGTTCAGAATTTGACACGCTCACGAGAAATGAAAAAGACTACTATGTGCCGCTGAAAGAATACTACGAACTGGTCGAGTACCGCAAGGAAATCGACACGCTGCGACCGCCGCATGGAGTGCTCATCAGAATGCCGGACTGGGTAAACTCTCCTTATGAAGATTACGGTCCCACCATCGGCAACCTCGACTCGGTTCTCCTCTTCACGTCGAAGCGGAATTCCGTAAGAACAAGCGTAGATCGCAGGACGAATGAAGATCTCTTCTATGCCATCAAAGTTGGTGGTATGTGGGAGAGCGCGTCGGCGTTCAAGACCATCAACACACGGTACAACGAAGGATCGGCGTGCCTGAGCAGGGATGGAAGGACGCTCTACTTCGCGCGCTGCAACTCACCTGACTCCTATGGCAACTGTGATATTTTCAAAGCTGAGCTCCAGGCCGACAGCACATGGGGCAAGGTCAAGAACCTGGGCAACCAAATCAACACCACGTCGTGGGACTCACATCCATCGCTATCGCATTCTGGCGACACGCTGTTCTTTGCCTCCGACAGGCTCGGTGGATTTGGATTGACAGACATTTATTATTCTGTGAAAGATAAGTCCGGCGACTGGGCTCCGGCCAAAAACATCGGGCCCACGATCAACACGCGGGACAGCGAAGTGAGCCCATTCTATCATCAGAAATTCAATGTGCTTTACTTCAGTTCCAACGGACAGCCGCTGACGTTTGGTGATTTCGATATTTACAAAAGTTATCTCATTGACGGCTCCTGGGGAGAACCCAAGAATGTGGGACCGTTGGTCAACGGACCCGGAAGTGAATACTACTTCACAATCGATTCGAAGTCGAACAATCTTTACTATGCGCGTTCGGAGGAGTCGGATGTGGCTAACCTCGACCTGCATTCCTTTCCAGTGCCCATGGGAGCCCAACCGGATGCCATCGCGAACCTCAAAGGATCGTTGGTGAATTCCAATACAAAAAAGCCTTTTAAGGGAATTGTGTCGATCATTGACGTGGACCACGGTGTGGAGGTCGCTCCAAAGTTTCTGCGCCCGGATGGATCCTTCGATTTTCAATTAATAAATAAGCGAAACTACTTGCTCATCATACAGGGCGACGACTTCTTCCGGATTGAAGAGATATTTTTTATGGACGGCGACATGGAGATCAACAAGGAAACAGAACCGATTGAAAGTCATATCGCCTTTGAGACGCTCGAATTTGAAAATGGAAAAGCGGATATTCTTCCGTCGATGCATGCGGACCTGGATCGACTGGCTAATTTTCTGATCGATCATCCGCACTATAAGCTCAACATTTCAGGGCACACCGATTCACAGGGAAGAGAAGACGCCAACTTGAAACTGTCACAGTCGCGCGCTGATGCCATCAGGACTTATTTGGTTGATACGTTCAAAATTGATCCTCTGCGCATCACGGCCCACGGTTATGGCAGCTCGCGTCCTATTGTCAAGGAAGTTACCAACGAGGACCGGAAACTTAACAGGCGCGTTGAATTCGAAATCACACGTTGACCGATCAGTGATCGAAGAACTTCAAGATGTCGTTGGCGAAAATAAAGACCATCAGCGCCAGGAGGAACATCATGCCGACCTTTTGAGCGGTTTCGAGAAACTTGTCGGATGGTTTCCTGCGCGACACCATTTCATAGGTTAGGAACATCACGTGGCCACCATCGAGCGCCGGGATCGGCAGCAAGTTCATAAACGCCAATACCAACGACAGCACGCCGGTCAGCGTCCAGAACCTTTCCCAATTCCATTCGCCTCCGAAGTGCTGCATGATTCCCAACGGGCCGGACAATGACTTCTTCGCAGACAGAGCTCCGGAAATAACTTTTCCAAACGCCTTGACCTGCGTTGCCAGCGTGGTAAAAGCGCGCTCGGTACCGATGGGTATGGATTCGAAGAAGCCGTATTTGACGCTATACGAGGCGCGATCGACAAATTCACGCACGTCTGTGTAAAAGCCAAAAGACCTGGGCTGGTTTTCAAAATCGGTTTCCCTGGCAATAGGTGCTGTAAATTCAACATTGGAAAACGACAAGGTATCGCCGTTGCGGGCAACCTTGAAGGACACCGTGGCCGAACTTGCAGAATCGATGATCGTCCTGATCTCATCATTATAACGGACAGCGGAGCCATTCACATCGATTATCCGGTCGCCTTTTTGGAGACCCACGCGATCGGCGATCATGCCCTTTTCAATCTGACCCACAACCGGCGGCACACGGTAGAAAATAAAGTTACCGGCGTTTTCTCGCTTGCTGAATTCTTGAATAAAGTCCTGAGGAATGGGGATATCAATGAGCTGACCATCGCGCTCAACCGTATAATAAGCCTTGTCACTGAGCAGCAACTCCGGGCGTATCAGGTCCTCCAGGTATTCATAATCCTGCCCATTGATCTTTACAATCTTGTCACCGGTTTTAAGTCCAATGCTCTCGCCCACAGAACCGACCTGGAAGCCGCCGTTCTGATTGACAACATCTTTGAGGATATGAGTTTCTCCAAAGGCAAAGGTGAGCCCGATGAAAATCAATACACCGACAACCATGTTGACGGTTATTCCCCCGAGCATCACGATCAGGCGCTGCCAGGCCGGTTTCGACCTGAACTCCCAGGGTTGTGGCGGCTGCTTCATAGCGTCCGTATCCAGCGACTCATCGATCATGCCAGATATCTTGACGTATCCTCCCAGCGGTATGGCGCTCAGGGCGTATTCCGTTTCACCTTTCTTGAACGACCAAATTTTGGGTGGAAAGCCGATCGAGAACTGCTCGACCCGCATCCCGTAGTATTTTGCCGCGATGAGGTGCCCGAACTCATGCACGGCTACCAGAAAAGACAGACTCAGCAGCAGCTGAGCGAGCATAATCATCCAATTCATCTGTTGTGTTTTAGGTCCTCTCTAAGCCTTTACCAATTCCAATGCCCTGATTCGTGTTTCTTTGTCTGTGTCGACGTAGTCATCATAGGTGGGGCTTTTGATATAATCCATTTTTAGCAGGCATCGTTCCACGATATCCGACATTTCGAAAAAACCCACCCGATCATTCAAAAAGGCTGCTACCGCGACCTCATTGGCC
>CAZLWX010000162.1:0-6490 GCA_964563295.1 uncultured Roseivirgaceae bacterium
CCGGCGCGCTTATCGTTGAGCCTTTTGGCCAGGAACTCGGCAATATAGGAATCTCCCGAATTTTCACGTGTCGTGTATGCGCGCAGGTAGAAGTTGTCGGCGCGAAGTTGCAACCGGTGTTGTTGAATGGAGAAATTGGCAAGGGAATACCGCTGCGCGCCAGTATACACGCTCGTTCCAAACCCGCCGTTGTAGATATAGCTTAGTTCAAGCTTGTCATTTAAACGGTAGTACAAACCGCCATTCAGTTTAAAATTTTCCGCCCCATAGTCGACGACATATTGTTCCTCAAAAGGCGTAATGGAAACAACGTGGTTAGGAAGCCAATTGTTTTGCGCATACCGCCAGGCAGTGATACCGGGAGCAAATGTTCCCAGCGGCCCCTGTGCCAGTACGTCCCATCCAGGGTTGGAGGCATCAGTCGTCACGCTGAAAGGAAAAATGGCCAGGTTAATTGCCGCTTCGTCTCCCATGTAATGAAGCCTGTCAGCTCCTGGATTGAAACTGAATCCGGCAGGCGTCCTGCCTTTCTCCCGATCATAGTCATCTGTCCCGTGCCAGTCTTCGGCTCGCATATACGCGCCGTTTATTTTAAAAGCAAAGCGGTTGTTGAAGGCCTTGGCGTAACGGAAGGCACCATCATAAACCGGGGACGGGCCATCAAAGTCGGCGTTGCCGCCAATGTGATTGAATCCCAGTTTGGCCATTCCACTTGCACCCTGATAATCAAATGGATTTTTACTCGTTATCAGGATCATTCCATTGAAGGCGTTCGGTCCATAAAGCGCTGACGACGCTCCAGGAATCATTTCAACGCTCTCTACATCAAGTTCCGAAGGGCCATTGAGGTTTCCAATTGGGAAGTTCAATGCGGGGGCCTGTGTATCCATCCCGTCCATCAACTGCACAAATCGGGTATTCCCCGTCGAACCAAACCCTCGCGCATTAATAATCTGAAAATTGATACTACTGGTAGTCATGTCCACCCCCTTCATGGTGGCCAAGGCATTGTAGTAGCCGTGGGAGGCAGTACTCTGGATAGCCAAAATGTCCATTTTTTCAACCGAGCTAACGGATTCCATGATGGGTTGCTCCACCCGCGAGGCCGAAACCACAATCTCCTGCCCCAGGATCGTCTGCTCCTCCAACTTAATCTCAAGTCCCGAAGTGGTCGCCTCCGAAATCGACACTTCAACGGTGCGATAGCCTACAAACGACACCGATAAGGTCAACGGGGGCGCTTCATTAATCTTCAGACTAAAATTTCCGTCGATATCGGAAATCGTTCCGATCACCCTGCCTTTGACAACAATACTCACCCCCGCGAGGGTCTCACCATCGCCAGCATCGGTGACCCTGCCCGACACCTGGGTTTGTGCAATAACGGCTGAGGATAGTAAAACAAGAATAGCCACATGAAAAACGGAGCGGAAACGTTTAAGCATACCAGTAAGGTTTGAGCGTTTTTGAGATTTGACCTGAATGTAAAGTACCAAAAATTTGCAAAAGGTGGCGTGACGCGCTGAAAAATCGTTTACGGCGAACTATGATCCGGCCTCGCGCAGGTGGTTGACAAGACGTTCGCACAGCGCGTTGGTTTCACCCGCCATGACCTCATCCCCGGTGGCGGACAACATGCTCTGCGCCAGGCCACCGAGACAGTCAATGTAAAATCGCTTCATCTCCTCGACGGGCATGTCTTTCGTCCAGAGGTCAATCCGCAACGTGTTCTTTTGCTTGTGGTCCCACAGCGCCAAACTGATCGACTTGGTTTCAGCCAATGCTGGATCGGGATTGTCTGTCGCTTCCCATTGAATCTTGTCGGGGACGTTGTTGGCATCCAGCTGAACAGTGAACGTGATGGTAGATGTTTTCATGAAAATTGGTTACGATTTGGGCACGGAATTGCCGGCCAGTTTAATAAAAAAATCCATCGACCCCGGATTGCGCAGCGCTCCGGCATTGACGACTTGCCGCGGATCCTTACCCATCAAAACTTTTTTCACCGGCGTCTCGGTTTTCTTTCCGCTGATGGTGTAGGGAATGTCAGGTACTGCAATGATTTCATCGGGAACATGCCGGGGACTGTATTCCCTGCGAATCGTTTGATTGATCTTTTGTTTCATTTCATCGGTCAGCGGCAGGCCCGACTGCATGACGACGAACAACGGCATCCAAAACGTTCCCCCGGTCCGCTCGATGCAAATGATCAGACTATCCTTTACTTCGGGAACCTTATCGACCGCGCGATATATTTCACTGGTCCCGATCCGAACACCTCCGCGATTGAGCGTTGCATCCGATCGCCCATAGATGATTACTCCATCACGGCTTGTTATTTGAGTCCAATCACCATGTCGCCATACACCCGGATACATCTCGAAATAGCTTTCACTATAGCGTTTGTATTCCGGATCGTTCCAGAATGTGATGGGCATCGACGGCATGGGCTCCGTAATCACCATTTCGCCGACTTCGTCAATCACCGACTTGCCTTCCTCGTCAAAGGCTTCAAGCTTGCAGCCCAGGGCGCGGCACTGAATCTCACCCGAGTACACGGGCCACATCGGGTTGCCTCCAACAAACGCACTGCAGACGTCGGTGCCGCCGCTCATGGAGGCGAGCCAAATATTCTCCTTTACATGCTGGTACACCCAGTCAAATCCCTCCGGCGGCAGGGTGCTCCCGGTCGAGCCGATCGAGCGAAGATGGCTTAAGTCAAAAGTTGCCCCGGGATCTGTTCCCGCTTTGATGTTTGCCAGGATAAACGCGGCGCTCGTTCCGAAGTGGTGAATGCGGGCATCTGCCGCGAACTTCCAGAGTACATTCAGGTCCGGGAAGCCAGGACTGCCGTCGTAAAGCACCATGGTTGCGCCCGCCAGCAAGCTTCCATGAATGTAGTTCCACATCATCCAGCCTGTGGTTGTATACCAGAAGCAATGTTCGCCTGGCTTGAAGTCGTTATGGAATGCGCCATACTTATACTGCTCTAGCAGGATGCCGCCATGAGAGTGCACGATTGGCTTGGGCAGCCCCGTCGTTCCCGAAGAGTAAAGGATCCATATCGGGTGTTGAAAGGGTACGCGGGTAAAGCTGGGCGCATGCCCTTTTACCGACACAATCGCGTTCCAGGAAAAGGAGGGAACAATGCCCTCCTTTCCGATCACGATGACGGTTTCAATTGATGGGATAGCCCTGACGACGTCGCGAATTACGTCAGCCTTATCGAATTCTTTTCCATTGTAGCTGTAGGTGTCGACCGCGATGAGTACGCGCGGTTGAATTTGGGAGAAGCGATCGATGACTGCGTTCGTGCCAAAGTCCGGCGAGCAGCTCGACCAGATTGCACCTATCGACACCGTTGCGAGTAGTGCCACCGTCGCTTCCGGAGCGCAGGGCAGGTAGGCTACAACGCGATCGCCGGCCACGACTCCGCGTTCACGAAGAAAATGTTGCAGGGCGCCAGTCTGTTGCCGCAACGTTTCCCACGATGTTTCCGTGGGGGCTGATTGCTCCGACCGTGAGATGATCGCCGGTTGAGAGGGATGAGCACATCGAAAGATATGCTCGGCATAATTCAGCGAGGTTCCCTCAAACCATTTGGCGCGAGGCATGTCACCTTCCTCAACCGTTGTATACGCTCCATCATGCTGAATATCAAAATAGGACCACAGGCTAGACCAGAATCCAGGGATGTCGTTTACGGACCAATTCCAGAGATCGCGATAATTCGAAAAATCCAGGCCGCGGTTTTTGCGCAGCCAGCTCATGAAGCGGCGAAGATTGGATTGGCGTACGGTCTCCTCGTCGGGTGTCCAGAGCAATCGCGGTGAATCCATGCTCCGCAAATTAGGGTATCAGACTCGAATTTCGCAGGGCCTTTTCGGCATCTTGCTTATCCTTGCCCAGTTGGGTCTTCAGCGCATCCAAATCACTGAATTTTTCATCCGAACGTATAAACTGCTGAATGTGGACGGTAAGCTCCTCGCCATAGATGTCCTGATCAAAATCGAAAATATTGACTTCAATATTCTTTTTAGTTCCGTTAATGGTTGGTCTGTTCCCAATGTACAGCATGCCGCCATACGTGCAGCTACCGCGTTGAACCGTTGCAGCGTAGATGCCGTCCATCGGCACCAGCTTATGCCGCGTGTCGATCTCGATATTCGCGGTTGGATATCCCATCAACCTGCCGAGTTTATCGCCCGCGACAACACGTCCGGACAAGGAGTAAGGCCTGCCGAGGAAGTGTTTGGCTGTCTCGATGTCGCCGCTTTCGAGGGCATGGCGAATTCGCGTTGAGCTGACACCGATCTGGTCAACTTCCTGTCTGGGAATTTCCTCCACTTCAAAACCGTATCGTGGCGCATTGGCCTTCAGTTGGTCAAAACTGCCTTCGCGATTCTTGCCAAAATGGTGGTCGTATCCGATCACCAAAACCCTGGTGCCAATCGTTTCGACCAGCACCTGGCGAATAAACTGCTCAGATGAAAGCTGCGAGAATTCTTTGGTGAAGGGTATGCGGATCAGGTGTCCGATGCCCTGTTCTTTGAGGAGGATCGCTTTCTCCTCGAACGTGTTCAACAACTTAAGGTCGCTCTGCTCGGGATGCAAAACCAGCCTGGGGTGTGGCCAGAAGGTAATAACCACGCTTTCGCCTGATCGCCGTCTGGCCAATTCGCATACGCGCGACAAGATGCGCTGGTGACCTACGTGGACTCCGTCAAACGTTCCACTCGTGACCACGGCGTTATCCAGCTTCGTGAAATCATCAATGCCGTGATATATTTTCATGAGGTGACCTCGTCGATTTTTACGGCGTCTTCAAGCCGATAAGGCCCGATCCGCGTGCGGCAAAGTTGCGAAAGATATGCGCCCACTCCAAGAGCTTTGCCGAAGTCGCGCGCAATACTGCGGATGTAGGTGCCCTTCGAGCACAAAATTCGAAATTCGACAGATGGAAGGTCGATCTTTGTGATGTCGAAGGAGTTTATCTCAACAGTACGGGGTTCCAGCGCGACCTCTTTTCCCTTTCGGGCGAACTGGTAGGCGCGTTTCCCACCGATCTTGATCGCCGAGTGCATCGGCGGAAGCTGCTGAATCGTGCCCCTGAACCCGGCTGCGGCGCGGTGGATCATTTCTTCTGTGATGGAGGAAATATCGTGTCGCGCATCGACTTCAGTCTCGAGGTCGTGAGACGGCGTCGACTGGCCAATGATAAACGTGCCGCGGTACTCTTTTTCCAGGCCCATAAACTCTTCAATACGCTTGGTCATCTTACCTGTGCAGATGATCAGCAGGCCCGTCGCCAAGGGGTCCAGCGTACCGGCATGTCCGATCTTTTTGATCTTCAGCTTGTAGCGCAGTTTGTTGACGACGTCGAATGAAGTCCACTCCAGCGGTTTATCGATCAACAACAAACGCCCTTCTTCCGGATGCGCCTCGCTCATTTTATACTATGGAAAGTTCGATCCCCAGGTAATACAGCACGAGAATAGTAATACCCACGGCGATGCGGTAATACCCGAATAATGCAAAACCATGGCGGGTAAGAAAGGAGATAAAGGACCGGATCGCCAGCATAGCAACGACAAAGGCTACCACATTTCCAATGATCAGCAGGTTGACTTCGTTTGCGCCAAATGAAGCCCCGCTGCGATAGAAGTCCGCGATCGACAGCACCGTGGCACCAAACATGGTGGGTACGGCAAGGAAAAAGGAGAATTCCGCCGCTGTTTTCCGGGTGAGCTTTTGTGAAAGCCCACCAATGATAGTGGCTGCCGAACGCGACACCCCCGGAACCATCGCCATCACCTGGAAAAGTCCGATTTTCAGCGCTTTCGGATAGGTGACCTCTTCACCAGACAGCTTGTCCGGCGGGAATATTCTGTCAACAAACAAAAAGAATAGTCCTCCTGCCAGCAACATATACCCGACCACGTCGACCCGGTCGAGCAGGGCATCGATCTCGTCCTTGAAAAGCAGGCCAAATACGACCGCTGGAATAAACCCCACCAGGATCTTGAAATAGAAATTAAACGATTGAAAGAATCGCTTCCAGTACAACACCACAACGGAAAGGATGGCGCCGAGCTGAATGGCTACGGTAAACATCTTGGTGAAAGGATCCTCGGCGATACCCATCAGCGACGATCCGATGATCATATGTCCAGTCGAGGAAACCGGCAGGAATTCAGTTATTCCTTCGATGATCGCAAGGATAATGGATTCAAGTACTGACATGCTGGAAGAGTGAAACACGCTTGGGGGCCGGTTCTGAATCAGCCGGGTCCGTCTATTTCGTAGGCTTTTGAAGGATCGAGAAAATCTCTACAATAAAGCCCGCCATGACGATGATGGGTCCGAGTGTCAACCCGAGAAACCCGAACCCGTGCTGCTTTTGATCGAGCGACATGATCGTAAATCCGACAATCAAAGTGATGATGCCAGCGATCATCCATTGATAATTTTTCTTGCCAAAGGGAAGCTT
>CAZLWX010000163.1:0-6429 GCA_964563295.1 uncultured Roseivirgaceae bacterium
ATCCTCGTACGTCTCGGTGATGATCGAATTTTTCACTTGGATCGTCTGCCACTTTCTCACTCCGCTTACTTCTATATAAAAAATGAAGGCACCGGACTCAACTTCATGCCCCAGGTATTTTGCTTTTTGTGGCTTGCCGTCCAGGGATATCGCAAACCGGCGCGATAAATAGTTTTCAACTATTTGATCAATGGTCTGCCCGTTGTCAGGTTCAAGGATGTCCAGGTGTGGTTGTTTGAGTTCACTACGGACCGCTTGCTCCAGGTCGTCGACAAAAACGCGCATCATGATCTCGAGGGCCTTATCCTCCGGGTCGAATTCAATTTCGGTTACAGAAATGTGAATAGGATGCAGGCAAAGCAACAAGATCTGAAGCAATCCGGATATTGAAATGGTGGTCATCGACATGATCCTGATGCAAATTAGATTCCAAATATAGAACAAGCGTCATCCCCATGAAGTGTCTTTTTCACAAGCGGCCGGGTCAGGAAATGTGGTGTAAATCGTACGACCGGTAAATCCCGTTAGGGAATTATGCATTAATATTGCGCCGTTTTCGGGCCTATGTCTCAGTTTCAGCTTTACTTCATTGAAGGGAAGAATCATATTCTGGACTACCAATTTGGTTACGATCACATTCTTTTTGTGATTGCGCTTTGTGCCCTTTACTTGATAAGGGAATGGAAGAAAGTTCTGGTGTTGGTGACGGCATTCACTATTGCCCACTCGCTTACGCTTGCGCTGGTAACACTTGATGTGTTCAGCGTTTCGGAAAAAGTGGTCGAATTTTTGATTCCGCTCACCATCTTTGTCACTGCGGTTTCGAATCTCTTCAAGAGCGAGGAAAGCGTACATGAGCGGAAGATGCAAGTGAATTACGGATATGCATTGTTCTTCGGCCTGATACATGGATTGGGATTTTCGAATTACTTTAAGGCGATATTGGGTCGTGACAGAAGCATTATACCGCAACTTTTTGCGTTTAATGTGGGAATCGAATTTGGTCAACTGCTGATCGTCGGGCTTTTTCTCGGTGCCAGTTTTCTGTTGGTCGACCTCATTGGAGTGGCGCGCAGAGACTGGAAGATGGTCATCTCGTCGGCGGTGGCAGGCATTGCTGTGATCTTGATGAAAGACAGGGCGTTTTGGATAGGATAAAATTGAAGTCAATCTTTAGCACTGATATGAAACGGATACTTGTAATGATTTTTGCGCTTGCGTGGACAGTGGGATTCTCACAGGAGCAGCAATGGCAGGGAAAATTTGAGCAGCTGGAGCAACTCCTGCCCACACCGAATGAATACCGCACGGGCTCCGGGGCGCCCGGCGCCGAATACTGGCAACAGCAGGCGGACTATGTGATTAACGCTGAGTTGAATGACGAGAACCAGAGCATTACAGGGTCTGAAACGATCACGTACCATAATAATTCACCCGATAACCTGAACTATCTCTGGATGCAGCTGGACCAAAACATTAACAAGAAGACCAGCGACTCGCGAAAAATTTTTACCAGCACCATTGCTGACTCCATGAACACCCGGACTATTGCATCCGAATTGGGCCTGCATGACTTCGATGGTGGTTTCAAAATCAAGTCAGTGAAAGATGCTTCCGGAAACCCGCTTCCCTACACCATCAATCAGACGATGATGCGCATCGACCTGCCACAAGCGCTTAAGTCGGGTGAGAAAATGTCGTTCTCGGTTGAGTGGTATTACAACATCAACGACAGGGTGCGGAATGCGACCTTCAACGATGGCCGTAGCGGTATGGAGTTTTTTCCTGCCGACGGCAATTATGTCTACATCATTGCTCAATGGTACCCACGGATGTGCGTGTACGACGATGTGGATGGCTGGCAGAATAAACAGTTTCTGGGTCAGGGCGAGTTTGCTCTCACGTTTGGTAATTTCGAGGTCAACCTGACTGTGCCGGCCGATCATATCATGGCGGGAACAGGGATGGTTCAGAATCTGCGTGAATTGCTGACCCCCGCTCAGTACCAGCGTTTCGAAGCAGCGCGCCAATCGTTCGACAAACCGGTGATTATCTGCACACAGAAAGAAGCTGAGCAGCGGGAAAAGGCCAGGTCTCGCGACAAGAAAACGTGGAAATTCGCTGCTGAAAACGTAAGGGACTTTGCGTTTGCGACATCGAGAAAGTTCATTTGGGATGCGCAGGCCGTTCGTATCGGCGACCACACAACCATGGCGATGAGTTACTATCCGAAAGAGGGGAATCCATTGTGGGAACGTGAGTCGACGAAGGCCGTTCGGAATACCCTGGTGACTTACTCCAAATACACGATCGACTATCCGTACCCGCAGGCGTCTTCGGTTCATGGCGCATCGTTGGGAATGGAGTATCCGATGATCTGTTTCAACTTTGGCCGCCCGGAACCCGACGGCTCGTACACGGACCGTGTACGTTGGGGAATGATTGGTGTTATTATCCACGAGGTCGGTCATAATTTCTTTCCAATGATCATCAACAGCGACGAACGTCAATGGACCTGGATGGATGAGGGATTGAACACCTTTGTGCAGCACCGGACCCAGGTGGAGAATTACCCCGACATGCCCGAGCGTCGCGGCCCTGCCCCGCTTATTGTCCCTTACATGAAAAGCAGCAAAGATCTCCAGCGGCCGCTCATGGTCAATTCGGAGCAGGTTGTCAGGAAGAACTTCGGCAACGAGCAGTATGCCAAGACCGCTACTGCACTGAATATCCTGCGTGAAACGGTCATGGGCCCCGAATTGTTTGACAGGGCATTTAAGGAATACGCGAGGCGATGGGCATTTAAACATCCGGAGCCAGCGGATCTCTTTCGCACGCTGGAAGATGCTTCGGCCGTTGATCTCGACTGGTTTTGGAGAGGCTGGTTTTACACCACCGATGCAACAGACATGAGCATCGATCAGGTGAAATGGTACCGGGTGCGCGACGCAAAAGTGAATCCTGAAAAAGGCAACGTTCGCGTACAAAAGGGAGACCTGGCGGCTCAATCGTCAAACCGTTACACTGATTTTAGCAACGGCCCCGAAGAATTTACCGTGGTAGAAACCGACCCTTCGATGTACGGCGACTTCCGCAGCCGGGTTGACGATAAAGCGATCATCAATAAGCTTCAGGGGAAAAATATTTATGAGGTAAAGTTTTCAAATAAGGGTGGACTGGTGATGCCGGTCATCATTGAATGGACCTACAAGGACGGCACCCGCGAGCTGGAGAAAATTCCGGCCGAGATCTGGAGACTAAATGAAAAGGAAGTTACGAAGGTCTTTGTTAAGGACAAGGAGGTTGTTAACATCATGCTTGACCCCAACGCAGAAACCGCGGACATCAATGTCGAGGACAATATTTTTCCGCGCACGGAAGGCGAGTCGAAGTTCGATGCGTTCAAGAAATCCCACTGATTAGCCGTAATAACTAAATCGATGAAACGATTCACCGTCAGCAAAACACCTATGAATTTTACAACCAGCATTCTTGCATCGTTGATGCTCGTCACCACGTCAATCTTTGCGCAGGAAACGCCTGGCTGGCAGGGAAAATTCGAACAACTGGGTTCCATGCTTCCAACGCCCAACAGCTATCGGTCAGCCTCGGGCTCGCCCGGACACCAATACTGGCAACAGCGTGCCGATTATGACATCGATGTCGAGTTGAACGACAACACTCAGGAAATCACCGGCAAAGAGACGATCACGTATTACAACAATTCCCCTGAGTCGCTGCGGTACCTTTGGCTTCAGCTTGACCAAAACAATCTGGCTCCTGGTAACATGACCGATCTGACTGACAACAATCGCATAAGGGACTCTATACCGGCGAAACGATTTCCGGTAAAGCAGGCCGTTACGCCTTATGAGGGGGGGTTCAACATTCTGGCGGTGCGCGATCAGTCTGGAAAATCGCTGGACTACACGATTAATCATACGATGATGCGCGTGGACCTGCCTTCGCCGCTGGCAAAAGGACAAAAATTCGTATTTCAGGTGGAGTGGCGCTATCACGAAAAAGACCGCATGAACTACAATGAGCGGGGAGGCTACGAATACTTCCCGGAAGACGGCAATTACATTTATCATGTCGCGCAGTGGTTTCCCAGAATGTGCGTGTTCGATGACTACGAAGGCTGGCAAAACAAACAGTTCCTCGGCGATGGTGAGTTCGCACTCACCTTTGGCGACTATCGCGTACGGATCACGGTACCTTCTGACCACATCGTCGGTGCGACGGGGTGGCTGCAAAATCCCCAGGAAGTCCTCACACCGGAGCAACTAAAACGCTTCGAGAAAGCGCGAGTGACGTTCGACCAGCCAGTATTTATTGTTACCGAGCAGGAGGCGCGCAAAAAGGAGACACAACATTCGACAAAGAAAAATACCTGGGTTTTTCACGCTGAAAACGTGCGTGATTTTGCTTTCGCTTCTTCCCGGAAATTTATATGGGATGCAATGGCTGTAAAGAATGGCACGAAGACCCCGCTGGCTCAGTCGCTGTATCCAAAAGAAGGAAATCCGACATGGGCCGAAGTTTCAACCCGTGCTATCAAGAACGCCCTGGATGTATACACGTCCAGGACGATTGAGTATCCTTATCCGACGGCCTACTCGGTAAACTGGGTCGGTGGTGGGATGGAGTATCCGATGATCTCCTTCAATGCCGGCAGACCCGATGCACAGGGCAAGATTTCGGAAGGCAAGTTGACCTATCTGGTTTCAGTCATTATTCATGAAGTCGGTCATAATTATTTTCCGATGATCGTCAACTCCGATGAGCGTCAGTGGACGTGGATGGACGAAGGACTCAACTCCTTTCTTGAAAAGGAAACCATGCGCGAGCGATATCCGAAGCTTGACCATTCCGGCAACACGCCACAAGGTATTGTTTGGTTTATGCGCGGAGATAAGAGCATGATGAGACCGGTCATGGCCAACTCCGATAACCAAGGCCGCTACTTTGGTGGCAACGGCTACTCGAAACCCGCCGCCGCCCTGACAATACTGCGCGAAACTGTAATGGGTCCGGAACTCTTCGACACCGCGTTGAAGGAGTATGCGCGTCGTTGGGCGTTCAAACATCCTAAGCCAGCCGACTTTTTCCGGACCATGGAAGACGTATCGGCAGTCGACCTTGACTGGTTCTGGCGCGGATGGTTTTACGGTACCGACAATGTCGACGTTTCCGTAGAGGGTGTGAAGTGGTTCAGGTTGAGAGAAGAAACAGTGGATCCCGAACGGAAAAATGTGAGGACAACCCCCGGCGATCTGGCATCATCAGCCTCGTCTGAAAACAACGGCGCGGGCGACTTCTCAAAAGGCCCGCAGCTCCTTACTGCTGTTGACACACCACCCGAGATCTACCGCGAATTCAGAAGTCGCGTAAACGACGATGAGATCCGCCAGCGATTAAGTGGTAAGAACATCTACGAGGTCACCTTCAAGAATCGCGGTGGACTAGTTACGCCGATCATCATTGAGTGGACCTACAAGGACGGTACCAAAGAGGTTGAAACGATCCCCGCCGAAATCTGGAGACTGAATGAGCATGAAGTCACCAAAGTCTTCGTCAAGGAGAAGGAGGTTGTAGGCCTGGTTTTCGACCCAGGCGCCAATCTCGCAGACGTGGACATCGAAAATAACATGTTCCCGCGGCGACCTGTCGAGAATCGTTTTGACCGCTTCCGGAGAAGGAATTGATCGCCATATGGTAATCGATTGATCGAAGTTCAGTGATTGTTGCCTTAGGGCGCCAGCAGCTTGAACGTCTTTTCCAAATCGACGTTTCCACCTGACAGAATTACGCCGACATTCTTATTGCTGAACGTGGTTCGCTCTTTTAGCAATGCCGCCAATGGTACACATCCTGAAGGCTCAGCGATGACTTTCAGTTGCTCCCACACCAGGCGCATGGCCTCGATGATTTCCTGATCGCTAATGGTGATGATGCGCTTGACATTTTCGCTGATGATGGGGAATGTCTTGTCGCCAAGGGAGGTGAGCAGCCCATCGGCAATCGTGTCGGATTGTGAGGGTTCAATTTTTCCGCTTAGCAGGGAGCGATAGGCATCATCTGCCCCTTCCGGTTCTCCGGCGATCACGGCGGTGCGTGGGGAGAAATATCTCGCTGTGAGGGCCGTTCCACTTAGCAGGCCTCCACCTCCTACCGGAACCAGAATGAAGTCGAGATCGACCTCCTCCAGGAGTTCTTTTGCTGCCGTCGCTTGTCCGCAGATCACGTCGTAGTTGTTGAACGGATGGATCTCGGTTGCGCCGGTTTTTTGCAGGACTTCGCGAAGTGTGTTTTCACGCGACTCGAGGGTCGGCTCGCATTCAAAGATTTCACCGCCGTAATACCGTACACCGCGTTTTTTCACCTCCGGCGCCGTGCGCGGCATCACGATAAAGGACTTTATTCGCT
>CAZLWX010000164.1:0-6424 GCA_964563295.1 uncultured Roseivirgaceae bacterium
ATTTATTCGATTGTCGGTTCCTTTGCAAGAGCTTGATTTGCAGAATGCTGTTATATTCAGAAATCGGAAGGAGGGGCCTGTAATTGGTTTGCGTTTTGTGAATAACCCGTTCAAGTACCTAGCTGGCCTTGGCACTTGGAAGGATGGCAAAGTCGAGTTCGTCTCAGTGACTACAGGTGAATACGAAACTGAAGTTTCCGCCACGCAGCTTAGCGATGACTTGCGGGCGGGAACTTTTACAGGCACTTTCACAATCGCAAATCCATCGTCGAAGGTGTCTTTGCATTTTGTAGAAGGCAGTTTAGAAAATGCAGATTTTATCGGGGGGTCATCGCCAAAAGAGAGGACGCAAGGGTGTAGCGGTATTGTCGAGGCTGGGTCATGCGCAGCGATTCGAATAGACCAAAAGAATTGGTTGGAGTACACCGCGTGTATAATTGACATGCCATTGTGCTGGTATTTCGAAGTGGCATCTTGTCTCGTTGATGGTTGCCCGATGTTTCATCCCCAAGAATGAATTCAAACCCGCGAGTAGTGCTACACGCCGAAGGCATAACTAAGGAATTCAGAGGCCTGCGAGTACTCGATTCCGTTAGCCTATCGGTGGAAACAGATGAGGTCGTCGGACTTGTCGGACCAAATGGATCCGGAAAGACGACCTTATTGAATATTATTTGCGGGTTTGTCAAACCCAATGCCGGCAGGCTTCATTTGGGAAGCGGCAATATGGCAATGGCCATTTCCCGGAAGGGGTTCTTCAAAGACATGACTGTCCAGAAAAACCTTGAAATGTATCACCGGATAACCGGAGCGTCCCTCGCGCATATGGAAAAGGCGTTTAACGAACTGGGAATCGACTATCCCAATAAATTGTTCGGAAGGTTGTCCGCAGGAATGCAGCAAAAAGTTTCACTGGCATTTGCATTCATGACGAACGCAAGGCTGACCCTTTTGGATGAACCACTCACGCACCTTGATGTTGACGCCATCATCAAACTCAGAAGAATGATACAAACGCGCAAGGAGGATCGCGCATCGTTTCTAATCGCCAGTCACATCCTGACAGATCTCGAGCTCGTGTGCGACCGCATATACTTTCTTAGGGAAGGACGGGTAGTAAAATCTGGTCGCGTGTCTGAATTCCTTTCCACGTTTGGTACTCTTGAAAATGCATATACAAGAATTGGTTGACTTGCGACTATATTCCCTTGAGGCGTTAAAATTGCGAAACCGACGGCTGAGTCAATCCTTACTTATTTTCTACTTCATTGCATTGCCCCTGCTGGTAAACCTTGGGGCGCACTATGGACGGAGTGGCCCCGAAGGAACTTATGTGGAAGAGATGGCGCTTGCGTTTCTCTCGTTTTCGTCGCTCTACCTCTTCTTTCCCCTATGGGTGATCCTACTTGTCGCATCAGAATTCAAGAATGGATACGTGCACAGGGTTGTATTCCTTTCTTCAAGGGATCATTACTTTCGTTCTAAAATGGCCTTTTGTACTATCTCCTCGATTATCTTCTCGATAATCGGAGTCGTAACACTCGCGGGCGCCGATGTTTTTTCGCCCTACCCATTTTTGGAGATTCCGCTCATATTTTATTTCAAATATTTCTTCCAGTGCCTTTTGACCTTCTTAGCGCTTTCCCTGTTCCTGGTTTCGTTGATCTTCATTATGAGAGGTATCGTCGTGACATTCGTTGCCTTCTTCGCCTGGCAGCTCTTGGAGGGTACCATTTACCTCGTGGCACAAAAGTATGGGTATAACCTTGTGTACATGCCTTTGCACCTGCTAAGAGGACTTTTTGTACACGACGGGGAACCTCAGCTGGGCAACTATTTCATGCTCTTCGATCAGTGGAAGTGGACTTACATCTGGGTTGCATTATTGGTGGTCGTTTCCCTGACAGCGGCTTATAGGTATTTTGTGCAGTCCAGTTTGTTTACCTTGTCTGACTAAGGCATCTAGGTAGGTGTTCATGTATGGCGCAACTTGGTGATTGACTATGAGGATTCGCTATTAGGTGTTGGTCCCGATCGCTATCGGGATTGTCGGTTGGCTCTGTGCAACTACAAACTGCCCCACCGTGGACCTCGTCACCCGTCATTAACTCGCAGCAATAACTCTTTTCGAAACACGACTCCGCCATGGACTATCGACGATGGACTATGGACTTTCCTCACAGCCTATTACCTCGCAGCAATAACTCTCCTCGAAACTCGACTCTACCGTGGACCTCGTCACCCGTCATTAACTCGCAGCATGGACTATGGACTTTCCTCACAACCCATTTCCTCGCAGCAATAACTCTCCTCGAAACTCGACTCCGCCATGCACTTCCCCTACAGCCTCTCTCCCAGATTCACTCCCTTCATCTCCTCTTGTTGCATGAACGGCTGGCTCCGCAACCGCTTTCCCGTCGCTTTGAAGATTGCGTTGGCAACGGCGGCACCCGTTGGTGGCAGCGCCGGCTCGCCGAGACCGGTCGGCGAAATTCCATTGTCGACAAAAGCGACATCGATCTCCGGAATCTCCTTCATCCGGATCAATCGGTAATTGTGAAAATTCGATTGCTCCGGCTCGCCATTCTTGAATGTAATCCGGCTATACAGTGCATGGCCAAGCCCATCCACGATACCTCCCCGCACCTGCTGCGTAGCGCCACTCGGGTTGACCACAATACCACAGTCAGCAGCTGCATAAATCTTGTTCAGCACCGGGTTACCATTCTTCATACCGATCTCTGCAACCTGTGCGACGTACGAACGATGAGAGAAATACACGCTGAATCCCTGGGAAAGATTCTGTTTCTTTCCCCAGCCGGATTTCTCGGCCGCCAGTTCAATCACCGCTTTCATACGATCGATATCATACTTGATCTCTCCCACTGGTGAGCGCCTGGCCCTGTCGAGCAGTTCAAGCCTGAACTGAACGGGATCTTTGCCCGCAGCAAGGGCCACTTCATCGAAGAACGATTGCTCAGCAAAAGCCAGGAAGTTGGTGATCGGCGCCCGCCATGCGCCAGTGGTAATCGGTGATTCATGGTCCACCGACTCGATCAACAGGTGGTCAACGGCTCCGGAAGGAAAATTGTCCTCGCGCGTGCAGTTGCCCGCGTTTATACCTACTCCGCGAAGCCTGTATCCGATCATATTGCCTTTCGCATCCAGGGCCGCTTCGAACCGGTAACGCACCGCAGGCCGGTAAATGCCAGCCCGCATGTCATCCTCGCGGGTCCAAACCACTTTCACAGGCGCTTTGACAAGGCTCGATATCTCGGCAGCATCGAGCACATAGTCTGCCTGAAGCCGTCTTCCGAATCCGCCACCTAGCCGTGTCAGTTCAAGCGTAATCTTTTCGGGTGCGATACCAAGAAGGCTGGCAACAGCTCCTCTCGCTCGTTCTGGTGTTTGAGTGGGTCCGATGAGTTCCACCCCATCCTCGCGGACATGGGCAAAGAAATTCATCGGCTCCAGCGGATTGTGCGCGAGGAAAGGGCATTGGTACTCGCTCCTGAGAATCTTTGCCGCATTCCGAAACGCGGCGTCGACGTCACCGTCTTTCCGCCTCACGGTAGCCTCACCGTGATCGAGGAGTTCAATGAACAACTTGTCGTGATCAGCCGTGCTTTCGATATTGCCATCTTTTTCGTACTCCACCTTCAAGGCCTTGCGTGCCTTGTTCACTTGCCATGTCGATTTGCCCACCACGGCGACATTATTCTTGAAAGTCACGACGTCGACGATACCTGGCATCGCTTTCGCCGCCGCCGCATTGACGGACTTGATTTTCGTTCCAAAGGCTGGCGGACGCTGAACCATGGCGACTAACATACCTTCCTTGTAGACATCAATGCCGTACAAGGGTTTCCCGGTGATCATTGCGTGCGTGTCCACATTGCGCACGGATGTCCCGATCAACTGGAATTCTTTTGGATCCTTGAGTTTTACGTCCGTTGGCACTTGCATACCGGCAGCTTCCGTTGCGAGTTCTCCATACGTGAGGGTCTTACCCGACGCGGCGTGGATAACCGTGCTATTTTCTGTCTTTAACGACTCAGCTGGTACACCGAGCCTTTTGGCCGCAGCATCAACCAGCATGTGGCGCGCTGTTGCTCCAGCTTTGCGTAAGCGCTCCCATGAATGAGGAACAGCACCGCTCCCGCCAGTAAGCTGCCGGTCAAACCGACTGCTGTCCAGAGGAGCCTGTACTACTCTTACGCTCTTCCAGTCAGCATCCAGTTCATCGGCGACGATCATGGGAAACGATGTCTTGATGTTCTGGCCAAGCTCGGGGTTTGGCGAGAACAAGGTGATTACGCCATCCGGAGATATTGACAAGTAGCTGTTGAAGGTCACATCATCGAGTGTGCCGTCGACTACGCCCACTGTAGAAGCTTCACTGGCGCTCCAATGGAAGCCCAGCATAAGGCCGCCGCCAGCCGTGACGGCGACTTTCAGGAAGTTTCGCCTGTTGGTTTTCAATAGCGTGGCCATGGCTATTTCATTTTGGTTGATGCAACTACAATAGCTTCGCGAATGCGATGGTAGGTGCCGCATCGGCACAGGTTCCCGTTCATGGCTGTCTCGATTTCCGCCACGCTCGGTTGAGGATTCTTATTCAGCAAGGAAGCAGCCTGCATGATTTGTCCGGCCTGGCAGTATCCGCACTGAGGTACGTCGACCTCATCCCAGGCGAGTTGGAGGGGATGGTCACCGTTTGCCGAGAGGCCTTCAATGGTTGTCACTTCGTTCGTCCCAATCTGCGAGACCGGCAATGAGCATGAGCGCACTGCCGTTCCGTTGAGATGCACCGTACACGCACCGCACTGGGCGATTCCACACCCGTATTTGGTGCCCAATAATCCCAGGTGGTCGCGCAGCACCCACAACAGCGGCGTGTCTGCGTCGACGTCGGCCTCATAGGTCCGACCGTTGATCTTCAGTCTGTAGTTTGCCATTTCTTGTGCTTTGGTTCGGGCAAAGATTGTGATGATAAAGTAACAATGTAGGGAAAATCTCTTCTGGTGTAAAGGCGACTTTTGTCACTTGTTAGAATAGTCTTTGAGTGGTCGGCGTGGCCAAAGACTTAGGAATATGGAATTAGGAATCCCCACTGTTGAAAAAATCCTCAAGCCCGGCCTCTGACCTGACGGCCGTATCTCTCCTATCGGACGCGTTTCCCGCCCTCTGACCAGCCGCAATAGTGGCACGCATTTTCTCATAACACGATGGACAACTAAAAGAATTTTGTTATGAAGGGATTGAGAGTTTTATTATTCGTTATCGGGGTCTTGTTAACAGCCGTTGCATTCGGTCAGAAACCAGCTATCGTTACATCGGATGATCCGGGATGGCACAAGATCGGCGAGATTACGGCCAGCTTTGATCTGGATACGGAATCGATCGTTGTGCTGGGTGCTGATGAATTTCAGGCGATCAAGTTGAAAGTCACGGATGCCCCGATCAATATCGAACGAGTTCAGGTGCACTACGAGTCAGGCGAAGTCGAGGATGTCGACCTGGCTGACAACCTTCAGGCTGGCGCCGAAACACGGAGCATCGCACTGGAGCATGGTGACCGCGATATTCAGAAAGTGAGTTTCACCTATCAGACCGTTCCCAACTATACGGGAGGCGACCGTGCGCATGTGGAGTTGTATGGCTATAAGAGCGGTGAATCTGATCAGTATCGCAATGACGGCAACCTGGAGGAAAAGATAGACAAAGCGCAACGCGACATCGACGAGTCAGCCGAAAAGGCCGAGGAAAAAATCGAACGGGAATCAGATGAGCTCAAGCGCGATATGCGTGACGATGCCGACACTACCGGCAGCACCGGCGAGAAGCTCAAAGACGGTTTCAATCGCTCCACGGCCGTGATAGGTGCCGAAATAAAAGATAAGGTTTTTGCCGACAAAGTCGGACCCAACGGCGAGACCATCTACATCGACGAGCACTCGAAGTACTATTACATCGACCGTGATGGCGACAAGAAGTATATCACGAAGTTGGAAATGAAAAATAAGCCGGTCGACGACGATAATCGCTAAGCGCGATTTCAACTTAGCCGGGAAAAGGGGTTCGGACTACCGAACCCTTTTCTTTTACCCGGCACCTAACCTAACCAACCATGAAAAACTAATTACGAGAATTGCAAAAGGTCGAGTCCTCTGAAAAAGTCGGCCTTATCTAGACACAGATCAAAGCCTGCAAGGATCATACGTTCAAGATCACCCGCCTGTATGAGCGAACTCATCGCCACGCCGATCAATTTGTCTCCCGAGAGCTTGCGAAGTCGCTTCAAAATCGATTCTCCTCCGAACCGCTGCCAGAAGTGCATATCGATATAGGCCATGTCAAAACTGGCTTCTGCTGCAGTCCTACGGCCTTCCTCAGCATTGGAGAACGTGTGTACTTCAGGAGG
>CAZLWX010000165.1:0-6405 GCA_964563295.1 uncultured Roseivirgaceae bacterium
GCGTTCGGCACCATCAAGAACGTAAGGATTTTCAACCGCGCCCTCTCCGACGCGCAGCTTCGGGCGCTAACAGCCTAGGAGGCAAAGTATGACTGCTGAGGAAAAGTTGAAAGCCATAGAGGAAGCAATCGAATACTTCTTCGAGAACGATGATTCTATCGTCATTGCGAATCTGGCGGAGCACATCAGAAGCAAGATTGGCGACGAGGGCTTTGCGCCGAACGCGAAGGCTATGGGATGAGGCAAGCCTTCCTCCGCTTCCCCGACTCGGCAACCGCCCAAAAGGCTTTGCTCTCCTGCGCTCTCGCAAAAGAGACGAAAGACGGCATCGCCTTTGATACCAACGTGGACTTCGGCGCCATCAAAAACGTTCGTATCTACAACTCCGTGCTGGCGCAACTGCGCGGGATAACGTCCTAATGGCAACCTCTGACGTCAAGATTGTCAACCTCGCCTTGCAAAAGCTAGGCGCTGACCGCATCGAGTCCTTGACCGAGGACTCGCCGAACGCGCGCAGCATGAACGCCTGCTACGAGGCTATGCGGGACGCCGAGCTACGGCGCTATGACTGGTCCTTCGCCATCGCGCGCAAGTCAGTCGCAAAAGACCCGAGTGGCCCCGTGTGGGGCGGCTGGAATCGCTACAGCCTGCCGAACGATTTCCTGCGCCTGATCCGCGACGACGAGTCCGGGTCGTTCGTCGATTGGAAGATCGAGGGGATTTACATTCTCTCGAAGGACGCGGCGCCCTTGCAGTTCCGCTACATCGCGCGCATCAGTGACCCGAACTTCTTCGATTCGCTGTTCGTGGACGCCTTCGCCTGCCGCCTCGCGTTGCAGACCTGCGAGGAGATCACTGGCAGCACGGCCAAGAAGCAGGGCGTAAAAGAGGACTACGACGACGCCATCGCCGAAGCACGGCGCTTGGGCGCGATCGAGAAGGCGGCGCTAGAAGCCCCCGAGGACCCTTGGCTGGCGGCACGGAGGTAACACCGTGGCCCGCGCCTCGCAAATCCAAAACGCTTTCAACGCTGGCGAGCTATCGTCGCTTATGCTCGGCCGGTCCGATGTAGACAAATACGGCGCTGGCCTGTTTGTCTGCTTGAACGCACTCTGCCTGTCTCAAGGCGCGTGGACGCGCCGCCCCGGCACGGCTTACCTGCACCAGACTCGGCACCACGACAAGAACTCGCGGCTTATCCCGTTCCAGTTCTCAGTCACGCAAACCTACGTGCTGGAATTCGGCGAGGGATACATACGGTTCTTCACCGAACACGGCATTCTGGCCGAGGCGTCGCAGACCTTTACGGCCGTGACGAAGGCCAGTCCCGGCGTCGTGACGAAAACTGCGCACGGATACAGCGACGGCGACCGTCTCTACCTGTCCGACATCGTTGGCATGACGCAGCTAGCAGGCCGCGAGGTCGTCGTCACGAACAAGACCGCGAACACGTTTGAACTCTACGACAGCGACGGTAACGCGATCGACACGACGGACTACGACACGTTTACGTCCGGGAAGATGTCGAAAATCCTAGAGATCGAGACGACGATCACCGAAGAGGAGTTGCCCGAGGTCCGCGTCACGCAATCCGCCGACACGCTGTTCATCTTCCATCCTGACCACAAGCCTCAAAAGCTGGTGCGGACGTCTGCGCTCTCGTGGACCCTATCCGACTTGGAATTCACGGACGGGCCATACGACACGATGAACACGACCAGCACGACACTGACCCCGAGCGCGGCTACGGGCACCGGCGTTACGCTGACGGCGAGCGCGGTAACAGGCATAAACGGTGACGCCGGGTTCAAGTCAACCGACGTCGGGCGGCTTATCCGCATCAAGCAGGGCGACGTATGGGGTTACTGCGAGATCACCGGGTTTACCAGCACGAAGGTGGTTACGGTATCCGTGCTCTCTACGCTCACCGACACGACGGCCAAGACCGACTGGCGGCTCGGCATCTGGTCCGACACGACCGGCTGGCCGCGCTGCGGCACGTTCTATGAGGACCGGCTATACCTCGCCGGGGCTGCGCTATTCCCGCAGCGGCTCGACGGGTCCAAGACCGGCCTCTACACTAATTTTTCGCCGTCGGCTACCGACGGCACTGTGGCGGACGACAACGCCGTGGCCTTCACGCTGAACGCTGACGACGTAAATGCTATCAAGTGGCTGGTGCCGAACGAGAAGGGCCTGCTTGCTGGAACGTCTCGCGGCGAGTGGCAAGTTAAGGCCGCGGCGCTGAACGAAGCTATCACGCCGACGAACATATCCGGGCGCCCGTCAACGCGCCACGGTAGCGCCGACGTTGCGCCGATCTCCTCCGGCAAGGCGACGCTGTTCTTGCAGCGCGCGTCTCGTAAGGTGCGGGAACTGGCCTACGTGTTTGAGGTTGACGGGTTCCGGGCGCCGGACATGACGCTCCTTGCGGAACACATAACGCGCCCGAGCATCACGGAAATGGCGTATCAGGAGCAGCCGCAGACGATCATCTGGTCAACGCGCTCCGACGGCGTGCTGCTAGGCTTCACTTACGAGCGCGATCAGGACGTCACGGCGTGGCACCGCCATGAACTCGGCGGGCAGAGCGACGCGGACGGGGATTTTATCCCGGTCGTCGAGAGCGTGGCCGTAGTCCCGGCGCCGGACGCAACGCGCGACGAACTCTACATGGTCGTGCAACGATACATAAACGGCGGCGAGAAACGCTACGTCGAGTATTTGAGCAAGATTTGGGAAGTGGACGACGAGCAGGAGGACGCCTTTCATGTTGATTGTGGCTACACGCAAGTAGCGGACACCGCGACTGACACCGTGACCGGCCTCTGGCACTTGGAGGGGGAGACTATTACCCCCTACGCAGACGGCGCGACACACCCGGCCGTGACTGTAACGAACGGGAAGATCACGCTGACGCACAAGGCGACCGTGATAACGCTCGGCTACGCCTATAACAGCGACGGGCAGACGATGCCGTTCGACGGCGGCTCGCAGGACGGGTCCAGCCAAGGGAAGGTCCGCCGCATAGCGCGCGTCGGGTTCTGTCTGGTCGATACACTCGGGCTCAAGTTCGGCAAGGACGCGGATAACCTGACCGAGATACTCGTGCGCCAGTGGGGCGACTTGGCCGGAGCGGCCACGCCGCTGTTCACCGGCGTCATACGCGAGCGCTTCGAGGGGGGCTACGACAAGTTGGGCCAAATCTACTGGCGCGCGGACGGTCCGCTGCCCGCGACTGTCTTGGCCGTAATGCCGCAGGCGACGGTTAGCGATGATTCGTAGAGTCGTCCCGTTCCGCCGCTGGCACGCGGCTTGGCTCATGGAACACGGCACAGCGGAAGCGCTGAGTCTGTTCGACACGGATACGATGATCTGCTTGGAGAAGCAGAACAGTTGGACGCTGGTTGTAGACGGGGACCCGGTTATCTGCGGCGGCACAATAACGCAATGGCCGGGCCGAAGCATGGCGTGGGCCCACCTTAGCACACTGGCCGCGCCGCACATGCTCTACATAACGCGCGGAGTCCGGCGTCTCTTGGCGGAGGTTCCGGGCCGCATTGAGGTGACGGTGCGCTGTGACTTCGCAAAGGGGCACGCATGGGCCCGCATGTTGGGATTCGAGATCGAGACGCCGGTGTTGCGCGCTTTCGGGCCAGCCGGTGAAGATCACACAGGCTATGTGAGGTTTAACTAAGATGGCTGCCGCAGTTCCGTTCATCATCGCCGCCAGCGCGGTTGTCAGCGCGGTAGGCGCCATACAGCAAGGCAAGGCCGCCGAGGCCGCTGCCAACTTCAACGCGACCGTTGCGCAGCAGAACGCTCAGATCGTTCGCACGCAGGCGAAGGCGGACGCACGCCAATCGGAACGCGAAACCTATTTGAGGCTAGGCGCCATCCGTGCCGCGCAGGGCAAGAGCGGCGGCGCGGCTGGCGAGGGTAGCGTGCTGGACATTCTCGGGGACACCGCGGCGCAGGGCGAGCTAGAGAAGCAGGACATAATCTACCGCGGGGAACTACGCGCCCGCGGCTTCACGAACGACGCCACGCTCGACATCGCGCAGGGGAAAGCGGCCAAGACGGCGGGCTACCTCAAGGCGGGGACCGATCTACTCAGCGGCGGCGTGAACGCCTACGGCGCCTACACGAAGCTTAACAGGACCACATAATGGCGCGTTTACCGACCTACACAGCTAACCTCGGCGGGCCGATCACGTTCGGCGGACGCCGCGCTACGGCTGCCGACTTCGGCGGCACTGACTTATCCTCTGGCGCGAAAACCGTCCAGAAGGCGGCTATGTCGTATCTGTCGTCTGTCGAGGACGAGGAATCGCGCACGGTGCTGGTGCAACAGGCACAGATTCGCGCCAAGTATGCGAAGCGGCTGGACGAAGCGGCGACGAACGGCGAGGACCTCGAAAAAATCCGCGAGGATTTGGACAACGACCTCGCGGGAGTGTCCGAGAACTTGCAGACGAAAAAGGGCCTTGAGACGGCCACTTTGCACGCTGCAAACACCGGCGCGATCTTCGACACGGCCGCAAACCAGATCGCCGTGCGGCGCGCGGCTTCCGCTGCCCGACTGGCCGGTGCGAACTTCTTGACCAGCACCGGGGAACTCGTCTCAACGAACCCGGCGTATCTCCCGCAAGCGGAGAAGGACGTCGATGATTTCGTCACGACGCTATCGAAGATACCGCCGGGACAGCGCGCGGAGATCGCGCAATCGCTGAAAGAGAACCTGAACGTGGCCGCGGCTATGGCAAACCTGCGGGCCGATCCGGACGGCACGAAGTCCGCGCTCGAAAGCGGCAAATACACGATCACGCCGAAGCAGCGCGAGCAGCTTATCGGTGAGGCGAACACGGCTGTGCGCGCCCGGCGCGCCGAGGAATCCTACGAGCGCGCGCAGAAAGAGTTCGACATCCGCCAGCGGGACGACAAAGCGCGCGATGAACACTTCAAGTCGATCATCGAGGGCAGCGCCACGCGCGGGGGCATCATGGCCGACGACAACCTGCGCCCGGAGACGCGCGAGCATCTTATCCTGCTCATGGAAGCGCGGGCGAAAGGCATGGCGCGCGGCACGGAGGGGAAATCGGACCCGCAGGTTTACCGCGATCTCTGGCTGCGCGTGAACGCACAGGACGGCGACCCGACCAAGATTTTCAACAGCACGGCCATCGTGGAAGCAGTTGCCGCTGGCACGCTCAACACGACGGACGCGAACAGGCTCAACACGCTCATCGCTAACCAGCGCGACGAGAACAATCGCACGTTTGGCTCGCGCTTGAACCTCCGGTTGCAGTCGGTGATCCAGAGCATGCGCGCCAGCCCGCAGTTCGCGGCGCAGCCCGAACTCGCCGCGGCTATGCAAATCGAGATCGTGAACCGCGCCGAGCAGCGCGCGGCCGAACTGCGCAAAGACAACAAGGACCCGGCATCGCTGTTGGACCCGAACTCGAAAGACTACCTGTTCACGCCGGACCTGCTCAAGACCGTGCAGCACGACGTTCAGTCCGCGCGGAACTCGCAGATTCCGAAGCCGCCGCAGGTGAGCAGCGACGCGGACCTTCTGGCCATCCCGGTCGGTGGCGTGTTCATCGACCCGAACGGCGTCATGCGATATAAGACGCAGGCCATGCAGGACGCGATCACGAAGGCGAATACGCCGAGCGACGAGGACCTGTTCAAGCAGTGGATGCTGGACACAGGCGGCGTGTTGAAGCCCGGCCAGAACCAGCTTGAAGCGTTCAACGAGTGGAAGGCCAGCCGTGGCGGGAAGGACCTCGGGTATGGCAAGCGCGCGGACGGCACCCAGAAAGGGCCCGGATTCTTCGGGGAGTTGCAGGACCCGGATGGCCGCGTATCGACTGAAATCAGCGTCGGCGTGAAGATCGACGGGAAAGAGACTCAGATACCGCTGCTCGTGCCGGGGCTGACGCGCAAAGAGATCGACTATCTCTTGGCCGGAGGCTCTCCGACCCCGGCCATCGTCAACAAGGCCGCGGAACACGCTCTTGCGCGGATACACGCCGGAAAGTCCCCGTTCGCGCAGCAGGGCGAGCAAGTAACACCACCGAAAGGTTAATAGATGCCCGTCTGGGAAGATGCACCGATCGTCACGATGCAAGGCGCCACGCCGGATCAGTTCGGCCAGTGGCCGGTCGGCGGTGAACCTGTCGGCCCGCGCCGCGCCAAGGATATTGGAGACGCGATCATCGCCGGGCTGCAAAACAGCGCGACGGGTCTGGCGCTGCGCGGGGAACTCCCGGACATGCAGCTTGACCCGAAAGCGCCGTGGTATCAGCGTGTTACAGCCGGTGCCGCTGGCGTCGTCGCGGACATTCCCCTGTCGGTCGCCGGTGCCATCGGCGGCGGTGTCGCGGGCACGGCAGTAGCCCC
>CAZLWX010000166.1:0-6364 GCA_964563295.1 uncultured Roseivirgaceae bacterium
ACTGGTGAAAAGCGATACACCGACACTGGTAGATTTCTATGCAGACTGGTGTGGTCCATGCCAGATGCAAAAACCGGTACTGGAAGAGTTGAAGAATGAAATAGGGGATAAAATTCGCATTATCAAGATCGATGTCGACCGTAATCCCGAATTGGTAAAACTATTCGGCATACGCGGCATTCCGACGCTGGCAATCTTCAGAAACGGCGAACTTAAGTGGATGCAGGCGGGCGTTTTGCCAAAACATCGACTGGAATCCATAATCAAGCAGTTTTCAACCGAGCAGGTCGGCAGCTGATTATTCATACATATGCCGCTTGAGGATCGGCTCGAGTTCTTTATAGAAAAGCCGATCGTCTACCCCTGTGAGAGCGATGGTTTCTTCAACCAGCATCTGATTGATCAATGGTGCATAATGATTCTCGTTCACCGGGGAAATCAGCAGTTCTTTTAATTCGTTTCGGATCATCCCCACCTGGGTAGATGACAAATCCCTTACACCATAATGGTCGGCCACATACGCCTTCAGGTGACGGTCGTCAAGGAAGTCTTTGACGAGGTCGTTCCTGGTGTCCCGCACCAGGTCGAGTGCCTGTTCGTTTGTCAACTGCTTTTTTGCCGTCCTGATTTCCATTGTCGAAAAATCCTAACAACCCATGTCAACCTGTGACAATGGTGTTGTTATTAATATTGTGCCCGTTATGGAAATCTGAAAACTTTTTACGTCGGAGATTCGTGTTAGATGAAGCAACCATACCCAAAGACGGGTGATTTGAAAACTCGATAATCTCTTGAACCATCATCGCAAAACATCTAACTAGTACCCATGGACAGGGCCTTCATACAAAAGCTTTTCCGGGCACATCAAGCCTGTCCCAGCTGCCCATCACCGGCTGAGGTTGCGTACTTTTTCAACAAGCTCGTGGCTGCCCTGTTTGCTGACTTCGGATAACATTCATTCCCTTCGGAACAAGCGCTCGCGTCGCATATGGAAAACCTGCAGCGTGAGCTTCATCGGATATTGCAATTCAATGCCGAGACCAGTTTAGCGCCGGAACATACAGCGACTCGTTTCTTCGACCGCGTGTCAGACTTGCATGGCATGATTGAAAAGGATGTCGATGCCATGTATCAAGGAGATCCTGCGGCGCGGAGCCGTCGCGAAGTAGTTCGTACGTATCCGGGATTCGTGGCGATTGCGGCGTATCGCATCGCGCACGAACTTTACGTGCTCGGAGTTCGTGAGATACCCCGGGTTATTACAGAATATGCGCACTCGCGAACCGTGTAATCGATGTTGACGAACAGGACGCCCGAACATTTGCCAAAAGACTGGCGAAAGAAGAGGGGATACTGGCGGGCATGAGCAGCGGCGGTGCGTTAAGTACAGCCATACGGATCGCGGACGAACTCGATTCCGGCATAATCGTTTTTATCATCTGCGATCGAGGTGACCGGTATCTCAGCTCCGATCTCTTTGAATAGAGGGGATAATTGTCCCCAGGCACATTTCATCGTCTTCCTACTGCAGGCTTGCTCAACCAAGGATTGAATTTTTTATGGTTGCCAGAAAGAAGTCTTTCATGAAAGAGATCTTCGGGCGCGCCAACCAATATCTACTCTTTGTCATTCTTCTCACGGTCATCCTGTACTTCGGTCGTACGTTTCTCATTCCGATCGCATTTGGGGGAATGCTGGCGATGCTGATGGCCCCGATATGCCGGAAGCTTGACCAATGGGGTTTTCACCGCGCGCTCTCATCGCTGACGTGTATTCTTATTCTGGCCGGCGTCGTCGTTGGCATCGGCGCAATAGTCGGCGCGCAGTTTTCAGCATTTGCGGAAGATATCGACCAGATCAAAACAAAGGGCAAAGAGATGCTCGCGCACGTTCAAGATTACGTTGAAGATAAGGCTGGCGTCTCTCCCGAGGAACAGAAGTCGGTTGTGAGAAAGCAGGCGGAGAGTGCACAGAGGGCCGCCGGTGGCGCCGGCGCCGGACTTTTGGCGAGCATCTCATCCGCGATTGCCGGAATGGCCCTTACACTCGTTTTTACTTTCCTTTTCTTCTTCGGCAAGGAGAAATATGAACAATTCTTCCTTAGGCTCTATAGCGAAAAAGATAAAGAACGCGTCCGAAAGGTGGTAGGCCAGATAACCCACGTCGCCCAGCAGTACCTGACGGGGCGGGCAATCTCGGTAACGATTATCGCAGTCATGTATGCCATCGGGCTCTCCATTGTGGACATCAAGAACGCCATTCTACTGGCTGGCATTGCGGCGTTGCTTACCGTGGTACCCTATGTGGGTACGGTGCTGGGCGGGATGATTCCGGTGATGATGGCGTTGGTGACGGAAGACTCTTATCAGCCGGCCCTGCTCGCGGCCCTGGTCATGTTTCTGATTCAAACGGCTGACAATTATTTCATTGAACCGCACGTCGTTGGCGGCGAAGTCAATCTCAGCGCCCTGGTTTCTATACTGAGTATTATCGCGGGCGGAATGCTGTGGGGAGTGGCTGGTATGATACTCTTCCTTCCCATGGTGGGCATTGCGAAGATTATCTGCGACCATGTCGAACCGTTGAAGGCCATTGGTTTCCTTGTTGGCGATCAGGAAAAGGACTCTTCAAAAGTCAGTGAATGGATCAAGTCAAAACTGTTCCGAAGACCGACAGGCAAAAGAAACAGGCACAGCTAAGAACCAGCCGTTTTTTTAAGATTTACCACGTCGAAGCAGCAGGATTGGAAAAAAAATTACACGACAGAATCACGGCCGACCAGCCGCTTAACTCATGACTCGTTTACTTTCCTGAATCTTTACCCGAAGCGTACGGGCGTCATTAATTCAACCGTCGGTCGGTGATACTGTCGGTTCGTCGTCACCGGACAACTGGCGCTAATGCCGATAGCGGCCAGGGGGCAATTCATTATCAATACAAGTTACTCCATCTCCTTCTGAATAGTTGGACAAGCTGAGCGGCATTACTTACGCGCGCGATCAATGCTTGATATTTCCCGGGAAATCCAGTAATCCATTTTGAATTTTTGTGATCGACAGTTGCTGATGACAAGAAGTTTAACCCGGAAGGCTCCCAACCTTTCACAACCCCAGTAAGAAGAATGAGGAGACTGTATTCCAAAGTACACTATGTGTTAGCTTTGATTTTTGTTGTGTCTTCCTTGCAAGCACAAAATGTTTTCAAGACAACGTCAGGATCGGTGATCGGATATCTTGAGTATGTCCCGCCGGGATACGATTCGACGTCGGACAAATACCCACTGGTCATATTTCTTCACGGAATTGGCGAGCGTGGCGTCGACTCGACAGACCCGGCCGTGCTGATGACCAGTATCGCAAAGGTCGAAAAACTCGGCCCTCCGGCGTATGTAAAAAGCGGCACTCAATTTCCTTTTATACTGGTATCGCCACAACTCAAGAGCAGTTTTGGCACATGGACCGTCAGTTACGTGATGGAAGTGATCAATTATGTAAAGACATATTTGCGAGTCGACGAGAAGCGAATTTACCTGACTGGCCTCAGCCTGGGGGGTGGTGGTACGTGGGTGTCGGCACAGGATCATGCGTCTTTATTTGCCGCTATCGCTCCCGTCTGTGGTGGATACAATACGCCGTCAAAAGCGTGCAACATTGCCTCGGAGAATTTGCCGGTCTGGGCCTTTCACGGTGATGCAGACACCGTTGTGCCTCTATCGCGATCGACTAATATGGTAAACGCGATCAACAACTGCTCGCCTAAACCCGATCCCCTGGCGAAGTTGACGATCTACACTGGCGTGGGACATGACGCCTGGAAATACGCTTATCGCACCGACCACAGCATGCACAACCCCAATGTTTATGAGTGGATGCTTTCGTACACCAATTCCCTCAACGGTGGTAATGCGATCCCAACCGCTGACGCGGGTGCCGACCAGCAAATTTCAGGCACATCGGCCACATTGACCGGCGATGGTCGCGATGCTGACGGATCGATCGCATCCTTTGTGTGGGACCAGATCGGCGGGCCTTCGCAAGCTGTCCTTCAAAACAGGTACTCCCGGACAGTATCCTTTCTGGATCTATTGCCCGGCGATTATTTCTTCCGGCTGACGGTGCGCGACAACAGCGGGAATACGGATTCCGACTACGTACGAGTACGAGTGTCGGCATCCTTCATCCAAAACAAAGCTCCGGTTGTTGACGCCGGGAACAACCGGACAATTACGCTGCCCACCAATTCGATTTCATTATCGGGTTCAGCGACTGACAGTGATGGAACTGTAGTAAAATACCAGTGGACGCAGTTATCAGGGCCTGCGGCCACGTTGACTGGAACGACGACGAAGACAATGAAAGTATATGATATGCTGGAGGGGATCTACGTTTTCCGGTTAACCGCCACTGATGACAAAGGAGCATCGGCATCGGACGACATGCAGGTGACCGTTCGCCCTGCCAATATTTTTCCGATCGTGGATGCGGGTGCGGATGTCGTCATAGACCTGCCGGTGAGTGCTGTGGAACTGAACGGGCAGGCATCTGATCCTGATGGATTTATTGCATCATATGCATGGACCATGGTTTCGGGCGGAACGCTTACCATGACCGGAGCTGCGACGACGACGCTGAACGTTGCGAGTTTGACTGAGGGAACATATGTATTTCGCTTCACCGCGACCGATAACAGGGGTGCCAGCTCGTCAGACGATGTTCAGGTGACTGTCCATGCTGCAAAAACTTTGGAGAATATTTTTCCTGTTGCCAGTGCCGGACCCAACATGACCATTGAGTGGCCGACGAACTCGGTAACGATCTACGGCAGCGGCCAGGATGCCGACGGAACGATCGTCTCCTATTCATGGATGAAAGCTAAGGGAGGCTCGGCTACGCTTATCGGAGAGAACACACCCACGCTCCAGGTTCGCGATCTCGAGATTGGCTCTTACTATTTCCGCCTGACGGTAACCGATGACCGGGGGGCTACTCATTCGGATATGATGCTGCTTAATGTGAAGGATGGAAGCACGAGCATCTACAGGCTACCGAGGATCGGGAGTATTCCGGGGACGGACAGCGAGCTTGGGTTAAGTGTCAGAGTGAGATAGGCGGAGCAAGCACCAAATCCCGGGCAAAATATAGCTGCGGGCCCTCTCCATTCCTGTCTCCTAATTGTCCGTCTTCCCATCGAAGATTTCCAAAGCCCGCTCCAGGAATGGAGCCTGTTGAGGGTTGATATATACCTTTGCTTTCTCAAGGGTCATCCACTCGGCCTTGTCTTGTTCGGGGAACCGTTGACGTTTGCCGGACCGGGGTGGCCATTCAATCTCGAAATAGTTGGACGTTGTGCCATCCTGTGGATTCCATCCGCCGATGAAAGCCCAGGCGTGGACGATCTTGCCTGACTTTTGTTTGATCTGACCGAGTGGATGGAACGGTGGAGCCGGGTGGAGGCCGGTTTCTTCGCGAAACTCGCGTTGCGCGGTGACGAAAAGATCTTCGCCTTCTTCAGGAATTCCTTTCGGAATACTCCACACACCCTTGTTCTTGTTTTGAAAGAACGGTCCACCGGGGTGAACGAGAAAGAATTGCAGCTGGTTGTCGTTGAATCGACACATGAGCAACCCTGCGGAGACATTTGACGGCATTGGGCGAGGGATAGTAAACGGGTAATTTATATATTAGCCGTTGCTAATTCAATGTTTGTTATGCCGCACATTGCCATCCTCTCAGCGAGTGTCAGGACGGGCCGCATGAGTCATCGTGTCGCTTTATTCTTCCGCAATTATCTCCAGGAGCAGAAGCTGGCCACGACCGAGATCATCGATCTTCAGTCGTTCGGGTTTCCGTTGTTCGAGGAGCGGCTGAAGTATCAGGCCAATCCTTCGCCGGAGGCGCTCGATTTTGCGTCGCGGGTGAAGGGTGCCGATGGGGTCATTCTGGTTACACCCGAGTACAATGGCGGTTATCCTGCCAGTGTCAAGAACGCGATCGACCTGCTTTATGAGGAATGGCATCGGAAGCCAGTTGCCATTTCCACTGTTTCCGATGGTTCTTTCGGCGGCACCCAGGTAATCGTATCACTTCAATTTACACTCTGGAAGATCAGAGCCTGGACGGTACCGGCGATGTTTCCTGTTCCCACGGTGCAGGATAAATTCGATGAGGGTGGCCGCCTGCTCGACGCTGGAATGGTCAAGCGAGCTGCCAACTTTGTCAATGAGCTGTTGTGGTGCGTGTCAGCGAAGCAAAAAATGAAAGTAGTATAGCCATACCGTTGTGACGAGCGGCCACAGTTTTTCGGAAAGAAGCAACCTTTATTCTTTTCTATGGCCATGATATTACAAACGGTCAACGCTAATATC
>CAZLWX010000167.1:0-6333 GCA_964563295.1 uncultured Roseivirgaceae bacterium
TTCCGAGGCCCATCGGCTTAATCTTTCATCTGTGGTCCGGATAGTCAGTATCGGGAGTCGGCCGCCGACCTTGCTGCAAAATATTCCCTCGCAGCAATGACTCTTCTCGTAACACGACTCTGCCGTGGTCCGTCGACTGTCGACTGTGGACTTTCCCGCAATTACTCTCTTCGCAACTCGACCCTGCCATGGACCATAGACCCTCCCCCCTAATACTCCTTCAACCTCAACTCAGCATCCTTAAATTCGCTCAAAAACAGCTTTGAAACAAACGACAAGGACATCAGCTTGAACACCTTATTCCTCACCCAGATGCCTAAGCCGCTTTTGGGAACAAACGATTTTGCAAAAGCCCTCGCCGCCTTTTGCTTCTTCTCCATGAATGGCTTGAACAGGATCTCGTATTGCTTAAAAGCCGTCTCAAAATCTCCATTCGCTTGCTTTAATTCCCCCGCCAGAATATATGCCCCCACCATGGCGAGCGTGGAACCCTTGCCGGATAGCAATGACGGACAATAGCCAGCATCGCCCACCAGCGCAATTCTTCCCTTATACCAGCGGTCCATCTTGACCTGGCTGACAGAATCAAAATAGAAGTCATTCGCCGTGTCCATCTGAGAAAGCAGTTGGAAACACTTCCACCCGCTGTTTTCAAATTCCGCTTTCAGAATCTTTTTCTGTTGCCCGATGTCGCGGTTGTCAAAGGAGATTTTTTCCGGAGAGGCGAAAATAAAAAAGGTCGTGGACTGGTTTTCACCATTGGAATACACGGCGACCTGCTTACCCGGGACATTGTACATGGCGAACGCATTGTTCTCCAGCGAAAAATTGTGTATGGTAAATGATGAAGTGTAATAGCCGTAGAATTTCTCAAACTGCGCCTCATCGCCAAAGACAAGGCCGCGGACATTGGAGTGCAAACCGTCCGCCCCAACGACCAGATCAAAGTTCCTGGCCTTACCACTTTGAAAGTTCACGGTGACTCCCTTTTCGTCCTGGTCGAATTTAGCAATGCTGTCTCCAAAGATGATCTCAACATCATCGGCGAGGCTTTGGTAAATGATCCGTGCCAGATCGCTTCGAAGCAGGGTCAGCGCCCTCCCGTTGAGAAAATCCTTGATCTTCTGATAATCCATGCTCCCCTTTTCCTGATCGTTACTGTCAACAAAGGCGAGTTTTGAAAAATTGATGTCGGCCTCCTCAAGCGCTGGTACGATTCCCATTTTTTCGGCGACGTCATAGCCAGCTCCCATAAAGTCGATGGCGTAACCACCTTCGCGTAGCCCGGGAGCACTTTCAACGATAGTCGGGCTAAATCCAAATTTTTTCAGCCAATAAGCAAGAGCGGTGCCGGCGATTCCTGCGCCGGAGATTAGAATGTTTTTATTGTTCATCGTCAAGAGTAAAAAGTTTCGGGTTCGTGGAGTTCCCAGTTCCTGGTTCCTGGTTCCGGGTTCAGGTTCCAAGCAATGCAAATTCATTAATTCGTAATTAGTGACTAAGCGCGTTGGCTCCCTTTAGGGACGCAAGAGCGTGGGACAATAGGTTCCCAGTTCCGGGTTCCTGGTTCCAGTTGGCAATAGTCTACAGTTGTCAATTCCTAAATTCCTGATTCGTAATTCGAGATCAAGCGCGGTGGCTCCCTTTAGGGACGCAAGGGCGCGGGTGGGACGATCGGCTCCCAGTTCCGGGTTCCTGGTTCCGGGTTCAGGTTCCAAGCGATGCAAATTCATAAATTCGTAATTCTTGTTTGCATCTGTTGCGTTTCATCTCACTATCCTTTCTACGGGGATAGCAGTAACTACCAGTTCCTTTAGCAACACGCCCTCAGGCAACTCAATTTCCTTTGGCTTTATTCTGGGGTCGCTCAACTTAAAGGTTACCGGTAAAATAAACGTTGTAGTTGTTTCCGCCGGAATCCATTGATGCGGAACCCTTTTTAATAGTTCCACAACTTCCAATCCACAATCACTTCCGATATCCATTATTGTATTGATGTTAGCCAATTGTCCCAGGCTATCAATAGTGAAGGAGACATAGAATGTGCCCTCGGTTCCCATCATCCGGGCTGGTTTCGGGTACCTGATATTCCTTTGCATGAAGCCGACAAACTCCTCCAAGCCCCCCTCGTAATCACTATGCTTTCTTTTAGTAATCTGAATTTGAACTCCCTGGGACGGGGCCTTAACAACCCCGGGTTCATAGAATGATTTCTCAATTACCAGGTAGTCGGAACTGTCAGCCACAATTTGAAAGTAGCCCAAAAAATTGGTTGTAGTTTCTATATTTTTGTTCTGAATAAGTACCGTTGCTTCCTTCACAGGCTTTTTTGTCTCCTGATCTATAACCCGACAGATAATTTGATTTTGTCCAATCGCCGGAATTGAAATTGCAATCACGATAGCGACAAGTGCAATTCTTTTTGTCATGAGAGTCTTGAATTTGTTATAAATGGTCGCTGATGCTCAGGTTTCTTCTTTTGTCGTCCACATCTGGAAAATCCAATTGCGCAAAGTTCCGGTCAACCTCAATCTCCTGGGAATAGTGCTTAAATTCTTCGCCCTTCCATCACCCTAATCTCCGATCCCTCCGCCAAAAATACCGACCTGGGTTTCTCGTGTTTGAGAAAGGCAAACTCCTGTCCGTACACCTCACGAAAATCCATAGGATGACGAAACAATATTATGGTGAACCAAAATCCCGGATCGCATATGAGTATCTTTACAATGGAAAGTCCCGCTCAATAGCATCTGCTCCCGTCACATCAGGTTCCATGTTCCGCGTTCCGGGTTCCTGAGCATGGCCGCCATCAACCTATTCCTTTATCCTAAACTGACCCGGCAACATTTGCTGAATACATTCACTATTGGGTCGTGTGTGGGGTGTGTTAAAGAATTCAACAACCATTTTATCAAAACACTCAGGACTGCTTAGTCCGTCAAACAAGTGAGACATCGTGGGTATGGTAACAAGATAACCATTGGTCAATGTCTGCACAATTTTTTCTGCCATGTAAGGTGGGGTGACGGGATCAAAATATCCAGCCACGACCATGGTTGGAATGTCAGATCTCACGGGCTCAAAGAATTTATCGGGGACATATCCTTTCGCCCAATGGCTACAAGCATTCCTTTGCTGTTGGATTCTATAGTCACCCATAAAAGTGCCGGCGGTTACCGAGTCCGCTGCTTCCTGCGTAATATAGGGTACGTCTTCCGTGCAGGTTACACATAGGTAAAGTCCTTCCGCAATCATGCCGGCAAATGAACTCTCATTTGGGAAAAGAGAAATGAAGGGTGTCCAGTTGCCAAGGTATGATTGGTGTATAAGGAATGGGACTTCTCTCAATCCCACGGGAGCATACATAAGGGACCGAATCTTTGTGTGAAAGGAATACCAGGGGAAAGAGAGTTCTTTGACGTCGCCATTCTGGCCTTTAAATTTGTACACAAAGTTCTTTGCCTTCCCCCTTTCCTTCAGATCATCGAATTCCTTCGCCAGATTAGGGAAAGCCAGGTTGCACGAGGAATCATTCCTACAATCTTCAAATAAACGCTTCAGACTTGCATCCGCATCCTGAGCAAAATAAAGTGGCATTTTTGAATAGGTAGTCGCGGGAGACCAGAGAACACAACTTTCCACAGCGCTTGGGAACATTTTCATGTACACCTGAGCCAACCGACCTCCGAATGACAGGCCGAATAAGTTTATCTTGTCGTACCCTAGCCACTTCCTGACCTCGTCAATGTCAATTGCCATGTTGGTGGTTGTGTACTGTGTCAGGTCGGCCAATTTAGAAAGGGAATCATAGCACTCCTTCACGGCTTCTACCGGATACATTTCTGAAAACTGTTCCTCAAGATTCGCCTTATACTGCAACTGCCGGCAATGCAGTGGATTTGAATCGCCAGTCCCCCTGACATCAATTAAGACTATGTCATGTTCCAGTCGATAGTAATTAGCGGTGTCGGCATAGAATGGCGCTGAGCTGGTTCCTGCAACCCCGGGGCCTCCCTCGAGATAGAAAATGGGTGCTTTTGAACGCCTTTTATTGATCGCCGGAATCACAATGACATTCAAATCAATTTTTCGTCCAGCGTTGGTCTGCCTATTTTCGAAAACGGAAAATGTCCCACACAAAATGGTTGAATCGAGGTCCTCGGAATTGCATGCGCCCAGTTTTTGGTAGATCAAACTTTCAATGTTACTACCTGAGCAGCGACAACACAATATCACCACAATGAGAATGGATATTGACTGAATAATTTTCACTGTCGTCTTATGGATCAGAATAATCGGGTGGCATTGGCCACAGCGTGGGGCTTATGCGACCGGCGCCAATTAGTTTCTCATCAAAGTTACACGCTTTGTCCGGTTATCATAAGAAATAATCAGTCTGTCTTTCGAGATTCGGAAAGTCAGGTTGGGGTCGAGAATTGCTTTCAGAAATTGATCGGACCATCTTGGTTGATTGGCGTAGGTCGACCCTAAGTTCGAAACTGCGAATCGACTATTCCCGACGAGCGTAAATTCTCCAAAAATCTGATTCGTGGTATTTATCCCTGAAATAGTTTTCGGGTCCACGGTATCGTCAAACGTGACCCTAATTTCTTTACCCCAGGAATTTTCCTGATTCCTGAATTCAGTTGTTCCAGTCACTAAATTCTCAAATGAAAAGACTGTCCATGAGCCGTTCAATGAATTGTCAAATTCCTCCTCCGTGCACCTCAGGACACTAATTAAAAAAAGTCCGATTACCAGGATTCCCGTTTTCATGATCTGCCTTTGTATTGATTTGACACTTTGTCTGGCGCGTGGGTTGTAAATGACGGGATGAACTACCGCCTAAAATCGTTCCTTCGAGTCGTCCAAACTCCAAATCTTACCACTAAGGTCAAATTCTCTAAAAATCTGTTTTGCTTCGTCAATAGTCCACTTCGTCCATTGCGGGTTTAGATGATTTCCATACCATTTTTTCGAGAACCCCCAGATCTTCCCGATCGGTTGGATGTCGCCCTTTGGAATGTTATGCTGTTTTGTCCAGCGGTCCACTTGCGCTTCGTTCTCAAAAACGAGCATGTTACTGCACGTGTACATCACGTTGTCCCATGCATGTTTCATCGGTATCGGAAAATGAACGAAGTAGTTCTTTTCCTGAATTTCTCCGTTCACGATGGTGATCTCGACCTGTTTAGTCTCCGCGCCTATCCTGGTGGTAATTTTTACATCTTCGTTAAGGAGTGCGGCAACTCCCAATGAGCACCAGGCACAATTTCCCCACCAGCTTCCTCTTTTTGAGGTCACATAAAAGTTGGTTGGAGCTAACGAAAAAGGATGAATCACCCAAACCTTGGGCTGATCCGGGTGTAAAACGACGCCGTGATAATCCTGAAGGTCGTATAATTGTTTTATCACGTCTTCCCTATCGGCTTTCAGCATACCGGCAAGGTCGTCTACGGTGGGTGCGAAACCGTTATCAATAATGGCCTTGATTATCTGGTAGTGGAGTTCTGAGTTAGTTATCATCTGGTGCGATTATATCTGATCAAGGATTACCGGACACATTTTCCAATCCTCCGATGCCGGAGGCATCCAAGGTTTATAGAATCCGCTGCACCTAACCCCCTCGACTCCAAAGGAGTCGAAGAAAAACCCGCCCGCGTAGCAACAACATGCGGACTACAAAAGCTGCGATGCCTCCGGCATCGATGGTTCTAACGCGACGCGTCCCCTATAAACCTTGCACCCCATTCGGGGTGAAGACCTTCCATACCAAACTGGTCGCAGTCGCGAACCAATTCTTCGCCGCAAGAATCGGAGCCTGGCCCCTAACGCAACGCCTTCCCGGGCTTGAACACACTTAGGATGGCCGCCGCTATTAGTGCCACAACATCATAGGCCGCGCCTCCTATTAACCTGGCTTCCGCTCCTCCTGCTCCCAGCACCATTGCTTCCATGCCGCCCTTGAGCACCAGGGCGCCGACCAAAATTACAGAAACAATCAACAGAAATTTCGCGATCACCCAGGGATACTTCAACAGTTTCCATTTGGTCAAATACGTCAACCACAACCCGGAAAGCAGTGCCAGAAAGCTTAAGGGTATGCCAAACACGAAAGCCAGCATTTGCAATATCTCGTAGGAGGCTGTGGCTGCGACAGGGTCATCGAGCCGCGCACCGTGAATCGCTATTGCGAGATATCCTGCAGAATCGCCTAAAAGACTAACTGCTACAATAATATGAAAAGTGAGTACAGACTTAATTAATGTTGCAGACTTCATTTGCGATAATTCGGGCTCCCATCCCTCCTACCTTGTCAAAAATAGTCCAAGC
>CAZLWX010000168.1:0-6326 GCA_964563295.1 uncultured Roseivirgaceae bacterium
TTCATTTTCTATCCCTTTCTACGCTTCTCCCTCAAGTGGGTCTTCCACACCTTCCCGAAGGAGAACCCGATCAAGGCGGCGATCCTGCTCAACCTCGCCCAGCAGAACTCGCAGGACGTCGAGAAGCTGCTCGGGGGGACGCCGTCCTTCTACCAGTCCTTCGGCATCGTCACCTACCGGGACGGCAACGGGGAACTGCAGGGTGTCAATCTCGCCCGCGCCGCCCCCGGCTCCAACGCCCTCGTCGAAGGGATCGGCTCCGGTGAGCAGTTGTCCCCCGTGACGCTGGGCCGGATCTTCAACCCCGCCCTCTCAGCCGCGGTCCTGCAGGGTGCCTTCGGGCTGGACCCCTGGACCGGGGAGAAGGTGACGAAGAACGTATCCGACAACTTCATGCTGTTCAGCAAGCAGATCCTCGGGCTGAACCCGATCGGCAGGGCGTTCGGCATCCCCGCGCTCGAGGACTCCTCCGAGTTCCTCAAGCCCTCCCCGACCGCGGAGTTCTTCCGCCAGCTAGAGGGGCGTGGCCCGGTGGACAAGGCGTTCAACCCGTTCAACGCGCTCAAGGTGAACAAGTCGATCGAGCGGGCCAAGCAGCAGTCCTCGGAGATCCTCGACAAGGCCGGCAACGCCCCGACCCCCGAGGAGGTCGGCTCCATCGCCGAGCAGATCGCCCAGGACAACCCCGGCCTGAACTCGAGCCAGCTTGCTCAGTTGCCCGAGATGAAGTCGCTGATCCGCCGCGCTCGGTCAGCGGAGAAGTGGGGGAACACCTGGACGAAGATCCTCGAGTCGAAGGGCCTGAGCTCCGACCCCGAGGTGGACCGCAACTTCTCCAACATCATGGGCCTGATCGATCCCCGTCGTTTCACCCAGAAGGCGACCGACAGGCGCACCGAGGCGCAGCGGGTCCGCTTCCTCAAGAAGTCGAGGGGGCTGACGGGCAAGCAGATCGAGCAGCAGTTCCCGGGTCTGCCCTCGTCCTACTCCATCCTGATCGAGCGGCTCCGCAAGCAGGGCATGACCGACCGCCAGATCGCCCAGAAGTACCCGCAGCTTCGCAAGCATCTCCCGTCCTTGAGCTCCTCCTCGAGTTCCTCGGGCATCGGCTCGTCCTCGATCGGCGAGTCGAAGATCGGCTCCTCGTCGATCGGGTCTTCGTCTATCGGCGATTAGCCCACGCGCCGCGGATCAGGCGGCGAAGGGCGAGGGGGTCCCTGACAACGGTCAGGTAGGCGAGGTGCGCTTGACGGGCATGGCGCTTCCCCCTCAATGCCAGGTAGCGATACACCACCGCGAACTGCTCATGGGGCGAGTTCGGCGGTGAGATCCACTCCCGGTCGTCGCCCATGATCCGCAGGAACCGCGCTCGGCTCGCATCGCTCAGGACGGTGTAGTCGAAGAAGTGCCCGAGTTCGTGGAAGAACTCCTTGCGCCCATCCTCCGGGCTCAGGTAGATCGTGTCGCTGTCCCGCCACGCGCAGGATGAGCCCCCGTACTCGTAGCAGTCCCGGTCCTCAACGCTGACCTCCACATCGGGCGTAGGCAGGTGGCTATGGGTCAGCCAGCGCTCGATCTGCGTCGTCCTCTGCGTCGGCCCCGTGATGACCGTCGCCTGCGCTGTCGCCGGCAGTAGCGCCATCACCACGGACACAAGCAAGAAGCCCCTCCTCATGGTTGTCACACGGTACACGAAAGGAACCGATGGCGTCGAAAGATGAACTCCGCAAGCAGATCGCTGCAGCCCGCAAGTCCAAGAACGCGGCTGACCAGGCGATCAAGAAGCTCGTCGACCTTCACGTCCCCAAGCAGGCGAAGAAGGCCCGCGTGAACCTGCTCTCCCGCCTTCGCTCCCTAGCGAAGCGAATGGCCGAGCGCATCCCCGTTCTCCGCAAGCGCCTCAAGTCGAAGCGCAAGGGTGGAGGGGCCAAGGCCGTCAAGTGGGCCAAGGATCAGGTCGGGCACTCCGAGTCCCCCTACGGCTCCAACAAGGGCCCGTACCCGGTCTCTGCCTGCCAGGAGTTCACCATCGGCTACGACGGCGTCCCGTGGTGCGGCTGCTTCGTGTCCCTCGCCGCGAGCAAGGGTGGGGCCAGCTTCCCGAACAAGGCCCGCCTCGCCTACACGCCCTACATCTGCGCGGACGCGGGAGCCGGGGCCAACGGCCTCAAGCGGGTCTCGTTCAACGACGTCCGTGCTGGCGACTTCGTGGTCTTCAACTTCGACGGTGGAGTCCCCGATCACGTCGGCATTGCGGTCGGCCCGTTCTCGAACGGCCTCACCGACTGCATCGAAGGCAACACATCTTCCGCCTCTGGCGGCTCCCAGGACAACGGGGGGACCGTCGCCCATCGCCAACGCCCCACCTCGCAGGTCGCCTGCGTGGCGCGGCCCAACTACTAGGAGTTCCCATGTCGTTTCTACAGAGCGAGCCCGTCCGCGCCGCCGCCACCGTGGTCATCGCGGTCGTCGGCCTACTGCAGGTACTCAACGTCATCGACGTCACTCTCGCCGGCAACATCGTCGGCCTGATCGCCCTCGTAACCGGCACGGAAGCCGTCCGGTCGAAGGTCTCTCCCGTCTAGGACTCGGCCATGTTCGCGGCCCTGTCCTCCGACGTCGACGCGGGGACGATCCTCGCAATCCTTGGTGGCGTAGGGGCGCTGTATTACCTCGTCCGCCTGCTGCGGGCGCAGGGAACGGCAGCCCAACTCGCCGCCAAGGATGCGGTGATCGAGACCTGGGAGAAGTCCCACTCCGCCAACGAGGAGCGGATCGAAACCCTTGAGCGAAAGGTAGCCGAGTTCAACCGCGAGCTCGCCACGCTCAAGGCGGAGAACGAGAAGCTCCGCGCCGACTACACCCGCCTCGAACGCTACGCAGCCCCGGAGGCCGTCAAGCGCTTCGAGGCCCAACAGGAAGTCGCCCTCGAACTGCTTCGGACCATCGCCCATGCAGGATGAGCCGAGTCTCGTTGCTCTGGGGGTTATCGCCCTCGGTGCTCTTGCGGCGCTTGCGATTGCGCTGCGCCCTGAGTTGGTCTGCCGCTTCGAGCCGCTTCCCCTTCATGCCCGGATTCGGGCGGAGGTCAAACACCGATGCTCAAGATTCCTGTCCCGATGAAATGGGTGATCGCCGCTTGCCGTCACAGCAAGTGGCTCACCGAGTATCTGAGCAATCCCTGGAAGGGAACCCGTGGCTGATGGGTCAGGGCTCACGCCACTGCGCTAAGTGCAACGTGCGCTGGCCGCTCGGCTTCGCCCGCTGCCCTGCCTGCGAGGGGCCGACCTCCATCTCGATCGGAACCGAACCGACCAAGACCAAGTTTCACGCCCACGAAGCGACGTTCTACCGCTTCTACGGAAGACGGGAGGAGCGTCGTATGGCTGAGGGCCATCTGGCACCAGAGACCCTCGGGAAACGAGAAGCGCAGCAGATCATTGCGCTGGAAAGGTTGCTTGATAGCCAAGATGGCCGGTAAAGCGACGATCCCCTGGCCCAGCGACGAGTCGTTCATTCGGCAAGTCGATGGGCTCGGACCCACGAAGGTCGCCAACAAGCTCGGTGTCACCCGCTCTGCGGTTCAGCACCACGCTCGCAAGGTCCGCGAGAAGCTAGGCGTCACCAACAAGGGCGGGGTGGAGGTCTTCACCACCGATCCCGCTGGTTCACCCGCTCCCCCGTGGAAGCCAGAGGAAGTGATGCGGGCGCACGGGCGCGACCCCGACAACTACCTCATCCTCCGCGAGCGGTTCAACCGCTGGGGGCCACCCGAGGAGCCGATGCACCAACTCCGGTTCGATGCGGTTCCGAAGGACTCGATCATTCGCCCGGTCGATCCGGGTGACTGGACTCCGCCCCCGAAGCCGAAGGCGCGGAAGAAGGCGAAGGGCCCGAAGAAGGTCGTCATCTGCGGGGACCATCACTGCCCCTATGTGGACTGGACCCTTCACGGGCTGTTCCTCGAGTTCCTCCGCGATGAGACACCCGACGAAGGTGTAATCCTCGGTGACCTCCTCGACCTCAGCGGGGCGAGCAGGCACCGCCGCGGGAAGAAGTCGGCACCGGCATCCGTCAACGAGGAGCTCAGGGCTGCGTTCAAGGTCCTGCGCGACTACCGGGACGCCTCCCCGGACACCCACTGGACCCTGCTCCCCGGCAACCACGATGATCGGATCGACCACCAGCAGATCGACAACGCGCCCTCCATCTACGGAGTAGTTCCCGGTGGGGGCCTGACGATCGACGGCGAGGAAGACGAGACCCCCGCCCTGTCGATGGTCCGCCTCCTCTACCTCGACGAGCTTGGCATCGACTACGTCTTCGAGGACTTCAACCGGGCCAAGCACCTCCTCGGGCGCAAGCTCACCCTCCGCCACGGCTACCTCTCAGGAAAGAACGCCTCAGACAACATGCTCAAGAAGATCACCCGCTCGACCGTCCAGGGCCACACCCACCGGATGCGGTTCATCTACAAGACCGAGCACGACGAGCACGACGAGGAGCAGCCGACCAGCACTCGCATCGCTGCCGAGGCCGGCTGCATGGCGGAGATCAAGGACTCATTGGGGTACGGCGACGAGGAAGACTGGCAGCAGGGCTTTCTCATGGCCCACGTCTGGGACGACGGGGACTTCACGCTCCTCCCCGTGCCCTATCTGCCCGGGCGTCTGGTCGCTCCGAGCGGGAAGCGGTACTCGGCGTGACCTGGGAGACCACCGACGAGAACTTCGACGGGTTCTGGGATCGGATCGAACGCTCCTATGGCGGCTGGGTCAAGCAGTGGTACAAGACCCCCAACGAGCAGGTCCGCCTTCGTGCGCTGACCAAGTTCCGTGAGGGCCAGGGCCGGGAGGAGTTCGGGGATGCCTACCTCACCCGCGACAACCTCGCCGAGCTCGAGGAGGAGTTGGCCGACGCGCTGATGTACCTCTACCTCGAGACCCTCAAGGACCGCAAGAACGGCACCGACCCCGAATGGGACGTCGTCCTGCAGATCGCCGACGCCATCCTCACCGCCCAGCGCTACCTCCCGACACTGAGGCGCAAGCACCGGGGGGCACCATGAACCGCAACCTCAAGCGCGAGCTCAACAAGGCCCGCCAAGCCCGCGACCTGCTTCTCTCTATACGACAGTCGTCCAGCGAACTCGACGCCGCTCAGAAGGCCGCTCAGAGCCTCTGCGAGCGACTCGCGGACAAGCCGACCGCGGCAGAGCGCCGCGCCCACATCTAGAGCCACTCCGCTCTCATGACGAGAGCATGAAGCCCCTGTCCTTCCGAGGATGGGGGCTTCGTCGTTCAAGTCTTCGTGCTAGGTTGCCGACGCTTGCATGAGATGATGCAAGCCCGCGACTTCGCAGGGGGAGCCGCAGGGGAGTCCCGCAAGGGAGAGTTGAAGCGGAAGGAGAGCGGGTCGTTGCGACCGCCGAACGCAGAGGAGATGCAAGCGCTGGGGATGGCCGTCGTGGCCCTGCGGAAGGCGGCTAACTGCCAGTGCCTTCCTGACCACGTTCGATCCGCTCTAAGCGCGTCCGTATCTCTCCTAGAACAAGTAGGGCCTGAGAGATCCTTGACGACTGCTCCGCCTGGATCGCCAGAGCCCGCTCAAGCTGAACCCGATCATCTGCCAACTGCGCGAGTATTGAGGATTGCCGATCGAGGATCAGGTCAATCTGGCTACGGAGCTTTTCTAGGTCTTCTCCTCCTGCTTCACCAGATCCCGCTGTAAGCAGGCCCATCACGTCCGGGGTCTCGGGCTTCTCGCGGCCCCGCCAGATGTAGTCGATCGTCGTCTGGAATAGCTCGGCCACCTTCTCGGCGTTGTCGTAGGTGATGCCGTCGCCGGCTATCCAGTGCGCGACCGAGCGCTCGGCTACCTCGCAGTAGTCAGCGATGGATCGGTTCGTTTCCGGGCTGTTGTCGCGGAGTTCCTTGATCCGCTGCCCGATCTCGAGTTTCTGCTGCTGGTTCATGAGATCGCGGTGGCGGAACGTAATGGCCGCCGCGCGCTTTGTGAATGAGACAGTCATGACACGGTCCTTCCCCGAAATCTTCTTCCTAAACAAATGTCGTACTTGACGGGACCATAACGTCATGATAGATTCCTGTCAATGTCAATGCAGCCACGCACGAATCCGGCCCCGGCAGAGCATCGCTTCACCTTCCGGCTTCCCCGCGATCTTCATGAAGCGCTCGCCACGGCAGCCAGGGCAAGAAGGATCTCCCTGAACTCTGCCCTCCTCTTTGCCGTCGAGGAATGGCTCGCCCAAGACGAGCTCGCCGAGCGCCGCAAGGCCAAAGACAGAGAGGACGTGATCGCGTGAG
>CAZLWX010000169.1:0-3435 GCA_964563295.1 uncultured Roseivirgaceae bacterium
GTCATCGGTGTGATTATCGTGCTGGTCGTCAAGATCCTGATTTAGGGCAACATTACGTTAGATGTTAACAGCTTTATTAATATTCACTCCACTGATAGCCGTTCCGGTCATGATGGCTTTACGACCGGATCACGCCCGGGTGATAGCTCTTGGTGGTTCCCTGGTGGAGCTGCTCCTCACCTTCACTGCGGTCATACTCTTTGAAACGGGAGCGCACACGCAATTTCTTGTCAACGTTCCCTGGGTGGACACCCTTGGGATTCGCTTTAATGCGGGGATCGATGGCATCAGCATGCTGCTCGTCATCCTTACCACTTTGCTTACCCCGCTAATCATCCTATCATCGTTTCGCAATACGTATGAAAAACCCGTCTCCTTCTACAGCCTGATCATGCTCATGGAAACGGCACTCGTCGGTGTGTTTGTCTCTCTCGACGCCTTCCTGTTCTACATTTTCTGGGAAATGGCGCTCATACCCATCTATTTCATTTGTCTGCGATGGGGTGGTGTCAACCGCGGCGCCGTTACACTCAAGTTCTTTGTATACACACTCGCGGGCAGCCTGATCATGCTGGTGGCATTCTTGTACTTATATTATCAGACGCCCGTTCCTCATTCGTTTTCGATCGACGCCCTCTATGCCGCCGGTCGCCAGCTGCCAGCCCAAACACAAGGTCTAATATTCTGGTCCATTTTTGTTGCTTTCGCGATCAAAATGCCGGTGTTCCCTTTTCATACCTGGCAACCCGACACCTATCACACCGCGCCCACTCAAGGAACGATGCTATTGTCGGGGATAATGCTGAAGATGGGAATCTACGGCGTAATCCGTTGGCTCCTCCCTGTCGTGCCGATGGGTGTCTTGCAATGGGCACCGACAGCCATTCTGCTCGCAGTGATCGGTATTGTTTACGCCTCCTGTCTGGCGATCGTTCAGAAGGACTTGAAGAGACTGGTTGCTTATTCTTCGATCGCGCACGTGGGACTGATTGCCGCCGGATTGTTTACACTCAACCGTATCGGGATGCAGGGAGCCATGATCCAGATGATCAGCCATGGCCTGGTGATCGTCGGATTGTTCTGCGTGATCGATATCATTTTCTCCCGTACCACCACGCAGGAGATCGCTACACTCGGCGGCATTCGCAACTCGGCACCGAAGTTTGCGACCGCTTTCGTCATCATTATGCTTGGAAGCGTGGCATTACCCCTGACCAGCGGATTTGTCGGTGAATTCCTGCTGATTAATTCAGTCTTCCAATTCAACCGAATCATTGGCGCCGCGGCGGCCCTGACCATGATCCTGGGAGCTGTCTACATGTTCCGCAGCTTCCAGTTGACTATGCTAGGCGAGGCTAACACGCGCACTGCGAATTTCACCGACCTCAGCACCCATGAGAAAATTGTACTTTATCCCATCGCGATCCTCGTCATATTAATCGGGATCTACCCCGCCCCGTTGATGAAGATCTCGGAGGCGGCCATCGAAAACCTTTGGACCGTGATCGTTCAATTTCAAGCTATAAACCGTTAAGATGAACGCTGTCTACATACTTTCCGGCTTAGGCATCTTTTCCCTGATATCCGAGATTTTCAATTTTAGAAAACTCCTGTTTCCAGTCGTGCTCGCTGGACTGGCAGCCTCGGCGATTGTGCTGATGATGGAATGGAATACCGCCGAGTCGTACTTCAGCAATATGCTGACGTTCGACAACTACGCCGTCTCATTCAGCGTGGTCATTGCCATCATCGCGCTCATGTGGTTCATGATGTCAACGGACTACTTCGAAAACAATACGCATGTCACCGATCACTTTGCTCTCGTATTATTTTCATTGGTAGGAGCTGTGTTCATGGTCTCGTACAGCAACCTGGCCATGCTTTTCCTGGGGATCGAGATTCTTTCAATTTCTATGTACGTATTGGCAGGCAGCAAGATGAACGATATCTTCTCCAATGAAGCGTCGTTCAAGTATTTCCTGATGGGCTCGTTTGCAACGGGATTCTTGCTTTTCGGCATTGCCCTTATTTATGGCGTCACAGGTTCATTCGACCTTTCATCCATCGCCATCACGATCGGCACTGGCGGCGGCGACTTCCCTGTCCTGCTCTATGCGGGGGTATTATTGATCATGGTTGGATTGGCCTTCAAAATTTCCGCGGTGCCATTCCATTTTTGGGCTCCGGATGTTTACGATGGCGCGCCAACGGTGGTGACAGCGTTTATGTCTACCATTGTGAAGATCGCGGCCTTTGCCGCTTTTTTCCGATTGTTCGCGATCTGCTTTGCCACGGTCACAGAGCTCTGGGTCGATGTGCTCCAGGTGGTCGCGGTGCTCACATTATTGGTCAGCAATGTCACGGCTGTATACCAGAACGGCGTCAAGCGCATGCTTGCGTATTCAAGCATTGCCCACGCGGGATATATGCTGATTGCACTTGTGTCTCTTAACACCACCTCGGCTAGCGCCATCCTCTACTATGCTGGTGCATATGGAGTGGCGTCACTTTGCGCGTTCGCCGTGCTGCACAACGTCGCCTTCGAGAACGAGAACGCCACGACCGAATCGTTCAACGGGCTGGGCAAGCGCAGTCCGTTTATGGCGCTGATCATGACAATCGCGTTGTTGTCGCTGGCTGGAATTCCACCACTCGCAGGATTCTTTGCCAAGTACTACATCTTTTCTGTCGCGTTCGAGAGCGGATACGTCACGCTGGTGCTGGTTGCCGTGGTGACATCGCTGATCGGTATTTACTATTATTTAAGGATTATCATCGCCATGTACCTCAAAGCGGCTGACGATGCAACGCAGTTTAATGTTCCATTGATGCATCGCGTCCTGATGGTGGTGGCTGCCGTGTTGAGTATCCTGCTCGGACTGTTTCCGGCGACTATTGTTAAGCTTATCTGAAAGTCCATTGTCCATGGCAGAAACGTGTTACGATGGAGGTTTGTCGCCAGCAGTCACTTCCGCCCCATAAATTTCGCCAGGTTGTTCCTTGCCGCGTTGCTTACATTCTTTCTCAACATCGGTGTCCATCCGAAGAGTAGACCAGGCATCCCGAGTGCCATCTGCGACCAGCGCCAAAAGTCGAATATGTCCCGGTGTCGGTAGATCTTTCCATCCCTGAACTCGAAGTTGGCCTGGATGATATTGTGCACTTTCCTTCCGGTCATCGAAAATGTGTACCAGGCTTCCCATATGCAACTCCCAACCTCGCTGTTTGCAGTAACATCATGGTACGCAACGCGCAGGTCCTTGCCCGACCTAAGTAACATATCCCACATCGCTTGGACTTCTTTGCTATTCAGGTTGCCGAAGACCGGATCATGAAACGCGGCCTCATCGTGGTAACAGCCCTGCATTATTGCCTTGGACTTATTCTGAAATGCAGAATAGAATTGATGGAGAAGTTGTTCGTTGGGCTGCATGG
>CAZLWX010000169.1:3535-6311 GCA_964563295.1 uncultured Roseivirgaceae bacterium
CTTTGGCCTTTAGCCTTTGACCTTTGGTCTTTTTTACGCCGGTGTTTTATAATGCAGGCTCAGCTCCTCGATGAGTTGGGCCATCGTTTCGCGCAAACTGTCCGGACTTTCAATCTCTACAGCGCTCCCATACATCATCAGCCACCGGCAGAAGCCGGGTAGGTTTGGCACAAGGAATGTCATTCGGATCTGATCCTCCAGTTCTTCGTCGGAGACGAACCCATAATAGTATTTGACATTCCGCACATACTTTGAAACCTTTGTCTCGAAGAGCACAACCACTTTTTGCATGTCTTCATGCGCCTGAGCGAGGCTGTCAAAATATTGTTTTAACGTCATGAGGCTGCGGCCATCGAACGTCACACCGGTGTTGGTGAGCGTCTTGATCATGTCCACCCTGAAATCGCGGTAGCCGTTGCGCAGCCGGCACCAGGCGATAAGGTGCCAGCGTCCGCTGTAGAAGACTATTCCAATGGGTTCCACTTCACGGGAAGTTTCCTCCTGGGTATTAGCAGACGCGTAATCGATGGCCAGCACCTGCTTGTACGATACCGCTTTCGTAATGTCGGCCATGTACTCGTTGCCCGAGTTGGATTGCTGATCCGGCATCCGAAACACCTGGATCGACGTCTGCAGATTTTCAAGATAGTCCTTGGCAGGATCGTTCAACACGGACTTGATCTTAAGAAGTGCTGATTCGTACGCTTTCCGGATGGAGTCGTCGGTTAATTTTTCGACCAGCTTTCCGGCGGTCAGCATCGCACTCGCTTCTTCCTGGCTGAACATCACCGGCGGAAGGTGGTAGCCGTCAACGACGAAATATCCCTTTCCCGCCTCGGAACCGATAGGAACTCCCGCTTCCATCAATGCCTTCACATCGCGGTAAACCGTGCGCAGGCTGATCTCAAAACGGTCAGCGATCTCTTCAGCTTTCACCACCCTTTTCGACTGAAGCTGAATGAGAATCGCAGTGAGCCGGTCTATCCTATTCATATCCTAAAAATAGGAAAGCCAAAGGACACTACCAGAAAGCGATATATAAGGCAGAGAGGATTCCGATCAACAACAGGGCACCGACGGCGAAGCCTTTTGAAACGCGGAACATGTCGGTGTTTACCTCCACTTCGCTTTCACCGGGCTGCCGGGGCTTGATGAGGCTGATGACGACCATTACCGCAACGAGAATAAGGAACACGTAGCCCATTCTATGGAGGAAAGGTATCGATGGAGCCCACTCGTTGAAGGCAATTCCCAGCGGCAGCGTGGCGAGAGCGGCGACCAGGGCAGCCAGACCACTCGTGCGTTTCCAAAACATGCCGAGTAGGAAGATGGCCACCACCCCGGGTGAGATCAATCCCGTAAAATCCTGGATAAACTGGAATGCCTGATCAAAACGCCGCAGTTGGGGAGCCATGATGATAGCAATGATCATAGCCACGATAATTACCACCTTGCCCACACTCACCATGTTCGCCTCGGTCGCACCCTTGTTGAAATATTTCTTGTACAGGTCCAGTACAAAAATCGTCGAAATACTGTTTGCTTTTCCCGCCAGCGATGCGACAATGGCGGCGGTAAGCGCCGCAAACGACAGTCCTTTCAAGCCAATGGGCAACAGGTTAAGCAACACGGGGTAGGCCTTGTCCGATTTCAGAACTTCCTTGATCGATCCATCGGCAAGCAGCACCGGCTCCATCATCTCGGTCTGGAAAAAGCCGTTCTTGTACAGGACGAATGCGGCGATCCCGGGCAGCACCACAATCACCGGCATGAGCAGCTTAAGGAACCCAGCGAAAAGCAAACCGGAACGCGCCGTGTTCAGATTGGCACCCAAAGCACGCTGCGTGATGTACTGGTTGCATCCCCAATAATTCAGGTTGGCAATCCACATGGCACCCACGATCACTGCCAGTCCGGGCAGCAACTGGTACGCATCCGCGGTACCACCTTGCCCGTCCGGGATCATCATCTCGCCTTGCTGAAGAATCATCGAGAAATGATCTCCGGCGTTGGCCCGCACAAAGCCCAGCGCCTCCCATACTCCTCCGCCCTGCAGGATCTTATCTGACACAAGCTCGAGCGCCAGATAGGTGGTAGCCAGTCCTCCGAGCGTGAGCACGACAACCTGGATAACATCGGTGTAGCCGATCACTTTCATCCCGCCAAGGGTGATGAAGATCGCAAAAATGGCCAGCCCAATGAGGCAGGCGGTGAAGCCTAGTCCGCTGATCGTGTCCACAGCGAGCGCACCCAGGTACAGGATCGATGTCAGGTTGACGAACACATAAACCAGTAACCAGAACACCGCCATGATCGTCGCAACCATTGGATTGTACCGCTGAGCGAGGAACTGCGGCATGGTGTAGATCTTGTTCCGAAGGTAAATGGGGAGAAAGAAGACTGCGACAATAATCAGTGTGGCAGCAGCCATCCATTCATAGGACGCGATCGCCAGTCCCATGGCAAACCCGGAGCCGGACATTCCGATAAATTGTTCCGCAGAAATATTGGAGGCGATCAACGAAGCTCCTATAGCCCACCATGTCAAAGACCCCTCGGCCAGGAAGAAATCCTTGGAGTCAACTTCTGCCCTCTTTTTGCGCGTGTAAATCCAGTAACCGTAAAAGGCTACGATGAGGAAATAGACAAGAAAGACAATGTAATCGGAGGTCGCGAGTTTTTGCATGGTGGTTTGGTGGTTGGTCGGGATTGGCTAAATGTACCTAAAAATGAAATTCTTTTTCGAATCATCCAAAAGTGTTCAGGTGTTGGGGTG
>CAZLWX010000170.1:0-6153 GCA_964563295.1 uncultured Roseivirgaceae bacterium
CTGGCCATAGATTTTTTTTATGGACCTGGTGGCTGGCTATGATGCGAAATTTACTTTACGAAATTTACTTTAATGGTGGAAAACGATAACAGGGTAACTGGCGCGACCACTCAGTTTCCGGATCAAGCTGTTATGGAACAAACGCTCGAGTAGGTTACGGTGTATCGTGCACAGCGCAAGCATGTCGGGAGCTGTCCGGAGCACGTAGCTATGGATGCTCTCTGCGATTTCATACGATCGGATAGTGTCAAAATTTAGCAGAATATCCTCCGCGTACAGTTGACGCGAAATAAACTGGAGCTCATGAAGCTCATCTTCGGCTTCGGCACTGTAAGCTTCTTCCATCACCTGGAGCACGGAGAGTTCACAATTCCAGATCTTGAGAAAAGGCTTCAGTTGATCAAGGGGCAGCTTGCGTTCGCGAAGGTAATCAAATGCGTAGACCAGCTTCCTGACGGGATGAAATTGACAATCCGGAGGTATGAGCAACACCGGGATAGAACTGTTGACTGCAGCTTTGTAGGCATTGCTGCCGGTGAGGAACTGGTAAACGTCGTCAGGACCATTTGTCCCCATAATAATTACGTCGAAATCGGCCGCGTTGGCCGCGATAGTCCGCGCCAGCGAATAGGACGATCGCTGAATCTTCGGCCTGCATTCAATTCCAAACCGGATGGAAAGGTCACGAGCGTTACTTTGAAGCTGCTCTGTTGTGTCGTGCAATGAGTCGTTGCCAGTAGTGACCGCGGGAGCAAACACCGATAGTTCATGCACGACGAACAACACCAACTCGGCACCAGTGAGTTGAGCAAACCGCGCGGCATAATCAACTCCGTTCTGAGCGACATCTGAAAAGTCCGTTGGACAGAGTATTCGTTTCATGATCGAATCATTTTTCACAAGGCAAAGGTGGGATGGAAACCACCAGCACGGAATGACCCGTATTCCCGGTCTTCCTGATTTTTGTCATTTTTCAGAGTTCTGATCTAAGTCATGATCCTCGCTGACCCGTGTCATGGGATGCTTGTCGGCTCGTTCTTAGGTTTGACGAAGAAATCAGTGTGATGATCGCGCCTACCATTAAAACGCTTTTTCACGACCGTCGCCATGGCGCCCAGGTGCTGAGCGAGCGGTTGTCGGAATTTCGCGACAGAGACGCGGTGTTGATGGCAATACCCCGCGGCGGCGTGATCACCGGTGCTGAACTTAGTGCCACGCTAGGTCTCCCGCTGGAAATTATCCCCTGCCGCCGTATCGCCAATCCTGCGGATTCAGACAAGAGCATCGGCTCGGTGTCGTCCGAGCAAGCAATTATCCACCAGGCTGATCACGACATCCCGCAGAATTATATTCAGCACCAGATCTGCATGCTTCAATCCGCGATCAAAAATGAACGGCGATTCTATTACGGTGATTCCCAACCTGCACCGTTGACGGATAGGACCGTGATCGTCGTCGATGATTTCATTATCAGCGGAGACACCATGGTGGCGTGCCTGAACGCGATCCGGGCACAGAACCCCCGCGAAATAATTATTGCTACGCCAGTTATGACCACGGATGCGGCCATTGAGCTCGCGTCCGTGGTCGACGATATCATTTATATCGAATTGATCGATCGCCATGACAGACCGGACTCCATCTACGAGGACTTGCGAAAGATCACTGACGACGAGGCGCGACGCTGTTTTCTCAGCGCACGATTATTGAATTCTCCCTATGAAAGTCCTGCCTCAGGTCGCTGACGCCCGGCATTTGAGAATTCTGCAGGGCATAATTCTTACTTCGTTAGTCTTGTACTTTGGCAGGGATATCTTGATCCCGCTCAGCTTCGCCGCGCTGATCAGCTTTGTACTCTACCCGTGGTGTAAGTGGATGGAGAAGAAGGGCATCGGAAGGATGACTGCCATATTAATCAATGTGAGCGTGTTGGGACTATTATTGCTTGGGATGCTGTTCCTGCTTTCGCAACAAGTCGCTTCGTTCATACATGAATGGCCGGCATTGAAAGTCAAGCTGACAGACGCGGTGACATCGTTGAGCAGGTTCTTCACCGATGTCATCGGTATATCGAAAGCGCAACAAAACCGCCTGGTTGACGGGATGGCAAACGAATCTGCTTCGAGCGTCTGGAGGATTGTCCGAAACATGGTCACCGTATCAACGTTCTCGGTGCTCATGCTCGTGTTGGTCCCCGTTTACTCGGTATTGATTCTCTACTACCGCGGATTATGGCTGCGAGTGCTGTATCGCTTGTTTCCGGCGGAGCGACGCGAAAACATTCTCGCGATGCTCATGCTTACCATTCGGGCGTACTACAATTTCATCAAAGGGATGGCGTTGGTCTACCTGATCGTCGGAACGCTCAACAGTGTCGGACTTCTGCTGCTGGGTGTTCCGCATGCGATCCTGTTTGGTTTTGTGGCGTCAATCCTGACCTTCGTCCCTTACATTGGGATCGTGATCGGCTCTTTGTTGCCGATTACGATGGCCTGGCTGACCTATGATTCGGTATGGTACCCCGTAGGCATCGTGGCCATCTTCGCATTCGTGCAATACCTGGAGGCCAACGTAATCTTTCCGGTAGCTGTGAGCAACCGGCTCAACGTCAACACATTGGTCATGCTTATCGCGATCTTCACCGGGGGAATCCTTTGGGGTGTTGCGGGGATGATTTTGTTCGTTCCGTTCATCGGAATTCTAAAACTGATCGCTGATCACAATCCACGCCTCAGAACATTAGCCCTTGCCCTTGGAACGGGATAGCGTCGGGAAGTGGACACAACTGAACGCTGATTTCCTGTTGCCTTACGTCGTCAGCAATTTCTTGCAGGACTGATGCTCCGGTCCGCATTCAAGAACGCCGGGCTCGGCATTTCTCTGGCGCCCTTTGCTTCGCAAGCTCGCTCTTGAATTCGCCGAATACATTTTAAAGAATTTTGGAATATGTCAACGCGCTATTTTGATCTTTCCCGATTATGCATAAAATTTAGCGGATACTGAACGCCGGACTTAAATCTGAGATGAAATGGTAATGGAACAGACCATGCGTTGGTACGGGCCAAACGATCCTGTAAGCCTGTCGGATATTCGGCAAGCCGGTTGCGCAGGCGTCGTCACCGCGCTTCATCATGTTCCGGTGGGGGAACTTTGGACGGTCGAGGAGATCATGAAGCGAAAGTCTGAGGTTGAAGCCGCCGGAATGACCTGGACGGTAATCGAAAGCTTGCCCGTTCATGAAGACATCAAGAAACAGTCAGGGTCTTATCAACACTACATCGAAGTCTACAAGCAGAGTCTGCGCAATGTGGCCCGATGCGGGTTGAAAGTTGTTACCTACAACTTTATGCCTATCCTTGACTGGATGCGCACGGACATTTCATATGTGATGCCTGATGGAAGCCGGGCATTGTTTTTTGAGTGGGCTGCCTTTGTCGCGTTTGACATTTTCCTTTTGAAACGTCCCGGTGCCGAACGGGATTATAGCAGTGAGCAGGTTGAGCAAGCCCGACGCCGGCTTTCGACGATGACGCAACAGGAAAAGGACATCCTGTTTCGCAATGCGCTGTTGGGATTGCCCGGCAGCGAGGAACGCTTCACGCAGGATCAAATCCTGGAGGCGTTGCAACAATACGCGCACATCGATGCTGCCAAACTAAAACAGCACCTGTTCCACTTCCTCCAACAGGTAGTGCCCGTTGCAGAAGAGGTCAATCTCAAAATGGCGATTCATCCCGACGATCCGCCTTATCCCATCCTCGGGTTGCCGAGGGTCGTCAGTACTGAACGGGATGCTACTGAATTACTCGCTGCCGCACCTTCATCAGCAAACGGTCTGTGTTTTTGTACGGGCTCCTACGGAGTTCGTCCCGATAATGACCTGGCCGGCATGATCAGAAGGTTGGGGGACCACATTCATTTTCTGCACCTGAGAAATACCCGACGCGACAACGACGGGAATTTCTATGAGGCCGACCACCTCGCCGGCGATACGGATATGTATGAAGTTGTTAAGGAAATTGTTTTGCTGATGAGACGTCGCCGCGTTTCGATCCCGATGCGACCCGACCACGGACATCAGATGCTGGACGATCTCAGAAAATCAACTTACCCGGGCTACTCGGCAATTGGAAGGTTGCGCGGCCTTGCCGAACTGCGCGGATTGGAATTGGGAATTGTAAAATCACTATAACATTTTTTCAGGGCCGCGAAACGCCGTGGTTTTTCTGACGTATCGTTCCCAATGGCCTTGACACGCTCCATTTTTCTCCCAGGTGGAGAACGGCATATTGCTGGTTGCATTTCCTGGCGGCAGCAGCGAACACCGATGGATCCGCTGTGTTGAATGCAAAAAGATCGAAATGATGGGGGATCACCCATTGCGCGAGTATGTCGCGGCCTAACCGCGCGGCTTCTTCGCCGTTCATGTTGCCGGCAACGCCTCTCGATGGATCATTCCCATTGATAGGAAGAAACGCCACATCAACGGCAAATGGCCTTAACAGGTTGGCGAGTCCGTCGTAAAGAAGCGTATCGCCACTGTGATAAATAGCCCATCGACCAAACGTCACTATATACCCCATGTATCGCGATTTGCCGTCTTCATCGCGGTCAATGGCGTTGTGTGCTGAGGCAATCCCATGAAAGACAAAATTTCTGACCTCCGCCTTTTCGCCATCGCTAAGCCCGATCGGAAAATCCAGCTGACAACGCACGCGTTCTGCGACAAAATTCCTGTTGGCCTCAGGAATGACGAAAGCAATGTCGGGATTGGCCCTCATCAACGGGATTAATGTTTCGGCATCGAGGTGGTCAGTGTGATTGTGACTTGAGGTGACTACATCGATGCAATCCAGCAACGATGGCTCGATCACCAGTTCGCTGACTCTGACATGGGGTTTGTCAGTGCCGGCATATTTTTTTGTAAGAGAGTCGGAGAGGTAGGGGTCAAGCAAAAGGCAGGACCTATTCCACTGGATAAGAAATCCGCTTTGACCGAGCCACCAGACATCAAAAGCATCCGGCGCTCCATTTGTCTTTGCTTCATGGATCTGTTGTTGTAATTCTTCCCCCTGACAAAAGGGCTTGATTAACCCGCTCATAGCGTTTTGTCATAAAGATTCGCGAACCTTGTGTGCGCCCTTCACCATATTGGCCAACTTTTGCCGGGATGCCCACCGCGCCGTCTGACTCAGTCCGCAGTCAGGCGCTACGGCAAGCTTATTGGCAGGCACGTAAGCCATGCAGCTTCTTATGCGACCTGCGACATCGTCAACGGTTTCAATATAATAGTTCTTCACATCGACGACCCCGACGGCTACATCCATCTTCTCTGCGAATGCACTGAGCAGCTCGATCTCGGCAAACTCACGATTGGCCATCTCCACATGCACTTCATCGACCTTAAGATCAAGAAAATCGGGCAACATAGGCTTGATGCTGCGAAATCCGACAGGCCTTCCCTTGAAGTTTCCAAAACACAAATGAGTCGAGAGCCTGCATTTACCGTACACTGTTCCAACCGTTCGGTTGAAGATATCCACAAACCGCCTGGTATCCTCCTTGTAAGCGTAGCAGCTCATTGATGGCTCATCGACCGTGATTTCGCGACAGCCTGCGGCGATCAAATCTTCCAATTCTTTCCTTACAATTGGCAACAAAGCTTCTGTGATCGCATAACGATCGGGGTATTGCTTGTTAGGCAACAAACGACCACTTAGCGTATACGGTCCCGGGATACTGGCTTTAAGTGTTGGTCCCGGAGGCGCGAGTCGTTTGAGTCGTTCATATTCTTTGATTACTCCCAGTCCGTTCGGAGCTCTTATCTCACTAACAATTGAATGCTTGCCACGCTGGTCATGGGCAGGAGGGCCCCACTTGCGAAGCTGATCGGTATTCTCACGGATGCCGTTGATAAATCCATAAAATGAAAGGTTGAAGTCGAGGCGGGTTTGCTCTCCGTCAGTAATCACATCGAGTCCAGCTGTTACCTGATCGTGGATTGCGGCGATGACGGCGTCTTCGATCATCTCCTCCTTATCGGCATTGCCGAACTCATGGAGATTCCTTGCGCCAAACTCAAGCCAGCCGGGGAACGGATAACTGCCTATGACCGTCGTTCGGATTGGGATCGGTTGCATGACATCAAGATAA
>CAZLWX010000171.1:0-6145 GCA_964563295.1 uncultured Roseivirgaceae bacterium
GGTCGCCCGTGGAAAGGCGGCGCAACTTCGCTATTTCCTGATCGTTCCAGAATATCGCGGGATTGGACTCGGTAAAAAATTAATGGAACTCTATATGGAATTTCTCCACCACTGTCGCTACGAGTCGAGTTACCTCTGGACTACCGAAGAGCTTTACACCGCCGCATATTTGTACAAGAAGTATGGCTTTGAATTAGCCGAGGAGAAACCATCCAGCGCATTCGGCAAGGCTGTTCGCGAAAATAAATATGTCGCCTACTTTACGCGATAGCTTATCGATAGCAGATTTGGCTGTAGGGACAAACCCGGCAATTCTCAAGGTCGCCAGTCTGATCAAATGAAATGTCAGGATCATACAACTCCTCCAGCAACGCAATCAATTTTGCCTTGAACTCGGAGAGCAACGGACGAATATCCTCGACCTCATCCCTTCCCAATTTAAGTCCGAACGTAAAGTCGTCGAAAAGATTCACGCGATTGAAAAGGCCGGGCACTACCCGCAAGTCCGGACTGCCCGAAGAATTTTCGGAATACAGCAGCGCATACAATATCGTCTGGAAGGCTGCCTTGTTACGGCCGGCATCCCGGACAAAGAGAGAGGCTACGCTTTCAAAGTTCATCTTATCCTTGCCGGTCTTGTAGTCAATCACCCTGACAAGATCGTTCTTGCGGTCGACCCGGTCGATTTTCCCGCCGATCACAGCCTGGAAGGGCGGTTTGCTTATAGTCAGGTTAAGTACCAAGTCCTCCTGTTCAAGGCCTTCTATCGTGAATGGCGCGTAGTCCTGATCGACCTCGATTACGCGGTGCGCAAACCTTCTGACGATCTCGCGCACCACCAATCGCTGCCCGTTATACTCCACTGGCTTATCAGGATCAAGGTAATATGCCTTCTTAAAAACATCGTCGATCAACCGATCGATTGTTTTCTCGTGACCAGCGTAGTCGGACTTGTTGATTTCACGCGATCCCTTCCTGGCCGCGAGATCTTTGTAAAAAAGCTCCATCACCTGGTGGACAAAATTTCCCAACACGCGCGCATCAAGCTCTTCCTCGACTTCCGCGGCTTCCTTGATCCGCGCAATATGCCTAAAATAAAATTTTAGCCTGCACTCGAGATACGTATTTAGTGCCGACGGTGAAATTCCCCTGAATTTGCGATAACCGTCATTCAACCGAAGCAGGCTTTCTTTAACAGATGGCCCTTTACTTACCGTGATCGGTTGTATCTGTTGCGGCGAGATGGGATTGTACAACAGCTTTTTTTCAACCGGGATACCCGACTCAAACAACAACTGTTGAAGGTAGCGGCTCATCTCGCCCTGACCGAGCACATCGGTCTCGGAATTGTAAAATAGTGATACATGCTCCGCCCGCTGCATCACGCGGTAAAATAAATAGGCATAAATGGCGTCGTGATGCTCGGGCGTAGGAAGTCGATAGGCTTTTCGGATAGAGTACGGGATGTAAGAGCCCGGAGAAGCAAATGCCGGAAAAGCCCCCTCATTCATGGACAGAATGAATACGTTGCGAAAGTCGAGATTGCGTGTTTCGAGCACGCCCATGACCTGGAGCCCTTGCAGCGGCTCACCGATAAAAGGCAATTTCTCGGAACGCACCAATTGCCGGAAGAGTCGCAGGAAAGACTTCAGCTGATATACGGTGTCGCGATCTTCCGTGTCTGTCCTGCGATTTCGCGACAGTACTTCCTCCAACCGGTTGAAGAATTTTGCGAAATGCGCAGCGTATTCTCTATCCAGGTCGCCGAGGTGACGAAGTTGACCCAATTCGCGCAGCACCCTTTGGAAGTACGCGATCAGGGCAGATAGCATCGGCCCGTCACCCTGCCGGAACGGGCGAAATATTTCCCGGTGCATGGCAACCTCTGTTGCGAGAAAGCTCTCTGGCACGGAGACCCAGTCGCGATGAACTATTTCTTTTCGCTTTGCGCTCGCGGAGGCCGCATCCGCCGCAACGACGTATGGATGCCCAAGCAACGCCAGTACCTGCTTATGATTGAAGTACACGTCCTTCCTGGCAATCTGCAGATCGACCAACATTTCAATAAAGTTGAACACCGGCGTGCTGCTGAGCGGAAAGCCCATGGTGACATTCATGCTTTCGACTCTTCCGGCGATGCCGTGCAAAACCGGTAGGAGTAGCTTTTCATCGGGCAGTACAATAAGCGTCTCCTCGGGTTTCATCCCTTCCGCAAGTCTTGCCGTCAACACCTGAGCGAACAATTTGGCCTGACCGATCGGCTGTGGAGCGCCGAACAATGTTATCTGAGGGTACTTCTTCTTGCCATCGTCAGCTCCCTTTAAAAGGCCGTGAGAAGGAATGTCATGCGGAAAAGTCTTCCGAAACACCGGGTGCTCCTGATATTCGCGGAAAAACCGCCCTGCTTCCTGGCGCACGTTGTTGACATAATAGGCGTCGATATCCCAGTGAAGGGTTGCGCCGTGAAGCACTGCCCGCGCAATGATTTTCTCCTCCGCAGTTGTCAGCGCATTGAAGCCTGCAAAATGCAGCGATCCTTTTGACATTGGAAGCTGGTCTTGCTCCGCCATGACAGCAGCGTCGCGGTAGAGCATGCCCTCATACGCCAGCTTCTGCTCCCGAAGCACTTGGGTGAATCCATGGTAAACGTCGGCCAGCTTCCGCCACAGGTACAGAAACCTTCTCTTGTTTGCTGACTGATCTACATCAAAGTTGCTCCAAAAGCCTTTCAGGAACTCGCGTTGCTCTTGTGTCAGGTAATCAAAATTGGCGTCGAGTTCCTTTTGATGACTAAGGTCCTTAAACAGGAGATCTACGTTAACCAGGTGTTTATCTATTTCGTCAAAGTCGCGAAGCAGCATATCGCCCCAGAAATAGAATTGATCAAGTCCGCCGAATCCGTCCTGGGGTTCGGCATCGCTCTGCACGATACGCTGATAAACGGAGTGAAGCTGATACACCTGTTCAAGTCTATCCGGTATCCGCAGGTCTGAAAACCCGGCAACATAATCTTCAATCGTGATCATCCGCGGCGGGAACACTGGCCGATCCAGCAACTCACTCAGATACTGCCTGAAGTAAAGGATCGCACGACGATTGGGAAACACCAGGGTTACCTCAGCAAGGTGCGGGTGGTTTTGATGAATGTCAGCTGCAAGCTCCTGCAAAAATGTTCGCCGTGATTGCATAAAAATCAAAATCCAAGAGACAACTGGTCGCGATCCTTCCTTTTGTTCAGGACTTTGGGCCGTCCTTCCAATTTCACTTCCACTACTTCACCTTCGCGCAGGTAAAGCAGGAAACCTCTTACATCCACAAAATTCATTTGTCTGAGACTTTGGATGTATTGCAAGACTTGGTGGTTGTCTTGCTTCTTCTTCTCACCTGTCTTGAAATCAATGACAATCGCTGTTTTATCGCGATAAATTAGTCTGTCCAGCCGGCTTTGTGCGCCTCCCGGAAGAAGCAGGGGGACTTCGGTCAGCACGGTCCAGTCGTGGGAAAACCACGACCTCACTTCCGTCAAGGCAAACAACTCTTCAAGGTTTCGTTTCACATCAGCCTTTTCGAAGCTTGTGATAAACCCTTCGAAGACCAGCGTTTCAAGCATCGATTCGACCTCATCCGCATACTTCATGCGCGAAAGCACAGCGTGCATGTGGATGCCATAGTTGATCCTCTCTCTCCTCTCCTGCGGTGCATCGTCAAAAAACGTCCTGGACGTTTGGCGAATGACCAATTTTTCCCGCCACGGCGAAGAACAATATTCTTGCAAGCTGAGCGCTTCAGGATGAGACCCTTCTCCGATTTCAGCCGGCGCCCACTTACCCGTAAACCACTCTGTATCCGACTTCCATCCTGGTTTCAGTTCAGGCGAACGGTCCAGGCATTCATGCAGAAGTCCTGCGATCGTGTTTTTGACAAAGCGCACGGACGGGTGAGGCGCTGTCACAAACAATCCCTGTTCAGCCCGAGTCATTGCCACGTACAGGAGGTTGAGGTTGTCCACGAAGCTTCGCGTGCGTTCTTCGTGATAGTCAGCCCCGAAGCAAGTCTGTTCGAGCGTCTTCGCATAGCGCACAGGCAAATATCCCGCATCAGCAAATACTCCAATGCCTGATCGTACCCAAAGATTCGGTGCTTGCCACGGTTCATGATCAAGATTCCAGGCACAAAAAGGGATAATCACGTACTTGAACTGCAATCCCTTTGACTTGTGAATAGTCAGGATTTGCACGGCATCGATCTCACCGGCGATTTGCACGGACCTGCGCGTGCGGTTTTCTTCCCACCATTGGAGAAATGCCGCCAGGTCGTTGCGTTCGCGACTGGAGAATTCCAGCACCAGATCCTGGAATGCGAGCAGATAAACGAGCTCGCCTGTATGATTACCAAGATGAAAGATATTGATCAGTGTTTCGGTGAGCTCGATCAGGGGAAGTCTTTTCAATAATGCTTTTTGAGAACTGAAAGAGAGGGGCAAATTATTTTCAAACGTAAGTTGGTTGCTAACGGAGAACACTTCCGCAAGGTCGCGGGTGTAACCCTGAAGCCGTGAATACTCAAAGGCAAGCTGTGCCCGTGCAATAGCATCTTCGGCGTTGACCAGGTATCGCATGGCCGCGAGCAAGAGGTTCACCGTTGAAGCGCCATCGATTCGAAGCGACTCGTTTGAAACGACATCGTAGTGCATGCCAGGCCGGGCTTTATCGGACCCCTTGTAATTCAACAAGTGCGCTGCCACTCGTTGACCCTCTTCATTCTTTCGCACCAGGATAGCGATATCTTTGAGAAGCACACCGTGCTCCTGAAGTTTCTCAAGTGTAACTGGCAACCGATCGAGGGCCATGTCCTGCCATGTAAGCCGGTGATTGACCCCATGCTCTTCGTTGTGATTGGGTTCTTCAATGAACGTAATCTGAACCAGCCCATTAGTCGCCTTAGCATGCTGCTGTTCAACATCGGTGTAAGCTTCTGTCGGCAGAGATGTGCCCGTTTGAAATGCCATCGCTGCCGATGCCTGTCTGAAAAGTGCATTATTAAACCGCACCAGTTCGCGGGAGCTGCGGTAATTGTTCGATAACTCCCTGACCTCAGTACGATGAGCGCCGACTTCGGCAATGATTTTTCGCTGCAGCAGGCTCAAATCTCCTCCCCTCCACCGGTAGATAGCTTGCTTGACATCGCCAACGACCATCGACGCGTGTCCCTGATCAAGACCATTGGTGATAAGGGGCTGGAAATTCTTCCACTGCATTCCAGACGTATCCTGGAACTCATCGATCAGATAGTTCCTGTAAAAGGATCCGACCTTTTCGTAAATGAAGGGAGTGTCACTGTCGCTGATAACGCCGTTGAGGAACTTGGGGGCATCAGCCAGCAGCATGATATTATTCTCGTCCTTGAACTCCTTCAATTTTCTGGCGACATCGGTAACCAATCCGAACGAATAGAAGTTGCCCAGCACCAGCTCCGCGGCGAGACATTCCTGGAAGTCCTTTTTCCAATAATCGAGCATTCTATTCATCAATGGCACCAGCCTGTTGCGGGCCAGGTCCAGTATGAGCTTACTGTGCGGCGTGTTCTTTGCGGGCCAGTTCGCCGGATCCTGGTACTCCGCCAGGGGTCGTTTGCCAATGGCCGCCTCGCCAAAGTCGCGGACGTTCTGTATGGCCGACGCTTTAATAAAAAAATAGTAAGCACCACCGCCGGCATATTTAAAATCCTCTGGCGCAAGCTTATTTGCCTGGATGATGTCGACTCCTTCGCGACCCATTCGCGAAATCGCTTCAACATATCCGTATTTGCGCGTGCGAAGGGTGTTCATGAGTTGCTTAAAGAAGCCTGGCGTTCGTGTCTGCGCAAGCACGTCGTCTTCGATCACCTTGAACTCCTCGCGAAATATTTCCCTGGCAAATTCAATAAGATTAAACCGCACATCCCACGCCTTGTCGTTTTCGAGATTGTCTCTCGCAAATTCGACCACCCAATCGGTCAATTCTTTGTTGGTACCCAGTTCGTCGATCAGGTTGTCTATTACTTGTTCCAGGATGAGGTCATGATCAACTTCAAGCCGATAATCGCCGACGAGGCCGGCTTCGCATGTGAACGAACGGATCACCTTCTGAAAAAATGCGTCGATGGT
>CAZLWX010000172.1:0-6027 GCA_964563295.1 uncultured Roseivirgaceae bacterium
ACTTTCACTTGCCTCCCGTCGTCCATGCTGTATTCGATGACCTTGTTGGTTTCAACGCGTGAATATTTCCCGGAAAAATCAAAACCGGTGCTGCCGTCCTTCGCCTCCATGCGCGTCTTAAATGTGCCGCCTGTCCGCAAATCGTTCTGTGCCAGGGGAGCATGCCAACTGTCGTCCGCATAACACCACTTGGTAATATGCTCAGGCGCGTTCCACCGATTCCATACTTTCTCAACGGGCGCTTCGACCACCGCTTCTACGGTGACTTTCGTTTTTTCGCTGGTTTTCATAACTCTTTGCTGTTAGTGTTACCTGATACAAACATAGCCCCGCCAATCCAATTCTTGCGTGGCCCGGTGCGCCATATTTGGTGGGCAAATGCGCCAGACAGGCGGCTCATCCGCCGGATTGGTGGATCGTGAGTCATGGGCGGCGTTATGCGTGCTAAAAAATAATTGTCTTGCGCGGAACTCCCTCCAAGCCATTCCTAACGGAAAATTCTCGGCAGACAGAAGGCTAGTGGGTATTAGAAAATTTATAATTACTTTTCTGGATTGGGATAATTTGATGGTTCGGCTTTTAATCTTGTTGTCTTTACTCCCCTGGAATTTCGTTCGGGCTCAGGTCGATTCATCTTTCGTTGATGCCAGCCGCCAGCACGCGCTGGAACAATACGACACCTATTTTGAAAATCAGTCGCGACTTTATAACGGGAGCCAGTATAGAGAGCCCGTTCAGACTAACGACACACATCCCTTTTTTCCTCATGACGATTGGCAACGGGCGGATATCGAATATGACGGGTTGGTGTTTAAGGATGTCGATGTTCTCTACGATGTACACACTGACAAGCTGGTGATCGAATACTTCAACGGCAATATGGTCGAGTTGATCCGTGATAAGGTTAAGGGGTTTACCATTGGCAGCCGTGTCTACCGGAACTTCGGGGTTGACCGGGATCCGACCCTCCCCTGGGCTGGATTTTACGAAGTGCTCCTCGACGGAGAATTTCAATGCCTCGCCCGCCGTTCCAAGGAGGCTGTTCAAAGTATCGAGGATATGACGGTTGAGATCACGTACAGAGACAAGACAGCATATTTTGTTCGGCGCGATGGAGTGTATTATCCCGTACGATCAAAGCGGTCATTGCTGAAACTTTTTATTGACGAGAAGTCAGCATTAAGACACTACATCAAAAGGGACCGTATCTCCTTTAAACGCGATCCTGATACGGCATTGGTGAAAGTTGTTAAACGATATAAAGAGATTGTCGTTAACCCATGATTCTGGATAGGCGCATATTGTTTGTAGTTTGTGCGATTCTCCCCTTGGGAAGTGCCGCTCAGACTTCGCCAGTCTTTCGAAATTCCTACGAGAATCTTTCATTCCGCGATTTTGCCGCCCGGGTCGAGGCTGAGAGCGATTTCTTTTTTTACTATAGGCCGTCATGGATCGACACGATCCGGGTAGATATACCCGCAGGCAGCTACACCATCACGGCATTGTTGGACCATGCATTGGCCAACACCGAACTCCATTTTTCTATCGGCGACAACACAATCTTCATAACACATGATCAGGCCATTCAGGTGGAACTCCCGCCAGGGTTTTTCCCGGACGAGGGTAGGGGTCATTCAACCCAGCTTGATTTTGACTTCACTGATTACGAAGGACGGGAAGCGCGGGAGAAAGCTATCCAGGAAAAGGTTTTCAATATTGGACGGACCGATGCGACACCAGGCCCCACAGCTACGATCACCGGAATTGTGCGCGACTTCAAAAGCGGAGAACCGCTCGCCGGCGCGGCGGTGCTTATTATGGAACCGTTCACTGGTTCGACGACTGACCAGTCGGGATACTATTCCCTCAGCCTCCCAAAAGGAAAGCACGCCCTGCACATTCAGAGCATCGGCATGAAGAATACGGTTCGACAGATTCAACTGTTGTCGGACGGTCGGCTCGACATAGAGATGGAAGAGGACATCACTCCGCTTCGGGAGGTCGTAATCGAATCCGATCGGGATGCTCTGGTTCGCGATGTGCAAATGGGAATAACCCGCCTCGACATTAAGACGATGAAGCAAATACCGCTGGCCTTGGGTGAAACCGATATCCTGAAAGTCATTCTTACGCTGCCCGGCGTTCAAAGCGCCGGCGAAGGGACGGTTGGGCTAAACGTCCGCGGCGGTGCCACCAACCAAAATCTGATCCTTCTCAATGACGCCGTAGTATATAATCCAAGCCACTTGTTTGGTTTTTTTTCGACGTTCAATCCCGATGTGCTAAAGAATGTGGAGTTATACAAAAGTGGCATCAACGCCGACTTTGGCGGAAGGCTTTCATCAGTGTTGGATGTACACACCCGTGAAGGGAACCAGAAAAAGATATCCGGGTCCGGCGGGATCAGTCCGATTACAGGAAGACTTACCGTCGAAGGACCGATCAGGAACGAAAAAACGACGTTTATCGTCGGCGCCAGGTCTACATACTCAAGCTGGCTTCTCCGCAAACTCGATGATCCGGCACTCAATAAAAGCAGCGCTTCTTTCTACGATGTGACTGGTGCCGTCACCCATCAGATCAATGACAACAATACCATCAACATCTCAGGCTATCTCAGCAACGACCAATTCAATCTCGCTTCCGACACCGTCTACGGATATCACGATCGGAATGCTGTGGTCAAGTGGAAACACATCTTTAATCCGAAGTTGTCGGGAGCATTCACGGCCGCCACAAGCGAGTATGCTTACGATATTACCAGCACCGAAAATCCCGCCAACGCGTTTGCGATGGATTTCTCCATCCAACAGCTCAATGGGAAATTCGACCTGAGCTATTTTCCAAACCCCAGACACACGATAATGGCCGGAGGCAGCACGATACGGTATAGCCTGTTGCCGGGTTCATTGCAGCCTGTCGGAGGTGAGTCGATTATCGCCAAAGACATTATTGCCAGAGAGCAGGCCCTCGAAAGCGCTTTCTATATCAGTGATCAATTCGAGCTGTCTCGACGGTTGACGTTGTACGGGGGCTTGAGGTACTCGTTTTACGATTACCTGGGCCCAAGAGACGTGTACGTTTATGGAGAGGGATCATCCCGGCAAACCGCGAATATCGTGGATACCATCGCGTACGGGGCTGGGAAGTCAGTGGCGAGATACGGCGGTATCGAGCCGCGCCTATCATTGCGGTACGGCGTAGGAAAAAAGGGTGCGGTAAAAGTGAGCTATAACCGCATGCGCCAGTATATCCAGATGCTGACCAATACAGCTTCGATGACTCCTACAGACGTTTGGAAACTTGCTGACACATACATTCGGCCCCAGTTTGGAGATCAATATTCTGTGGGTTTCTATCAATATCTTAATGACAATATCATTGAGCTTTCGGTAGAAGGCTACTATAAAACCATCCACGACGCCGTAGACTTCCGAAACGGCGCGCGTCTGATATTGAATCATCAGATGGAAACGGCAGTCCTGGACGCGGAAGGAAAGGCGTATGGGGCTGAATTTCTCGTAAAAAAATCTACCGGAAAACTCAATGGCTGGATCAGCTACTCCTGGTCGCGTACATTCCTGAGGACGCGAGCACAATTACCCTACGAATCGGTCAATCGAGGAGAATATTATCCGGCACCTTATGACAAGCCGCACGCTGTCAACTTCATCGGAAACTACAAGTTCAGCCGACGGTTTAATTTTTCGTTAAACCTTATCTACAGCACCGGACGTCCAGTCACGCTTCCTATTGCCAAATTCGACAATGAAGGAACTGAACGAATTTACTACTCAGACCGCAACCAATATCGAATTCCGGACTATTTCCGAAGCGACATTTCGATCAATGTGGAGGGGAATCATAAAGTGAAGAAACTCGCTCACAGTTCCTGGACATTTGCGATTTACAACGTTACTGGCCGGAAAAATCCGTTCTCGGTATTTTTTGTGTCGGATGGGGGCAAGGTCGCGGGCTATAAGCTTTCGGTTTTCGCCCGGCCGATTCCGACAATCACCTATAACTTCAGATTCTGAATGAACCTGTTGAAACGAATAATCCCGGGTGTGATCGTGCTGGCAGCGGCATGTGTCGAGCCTTTCGAGCCGCAAGTTGTTGGTGACAACCCCAACTACCTCGTGGTGAACGGACTGCTGGACCTGACTGGATCGGCAACCATTTCGCTCACACGTACCACTACCATCAGTTCTGAAGAACAACCTCCCGCAGTGACCAATGCCCTGGTTGAAATCGAGGATAACGAAGGTGTCATCTTTGGATTATTCGAAAACGAGCCGGGAATCTATTCCGCCAGGAATCTGACTCTCTCAACTTCGAGAATGTACCGACTCCATATTGTCAGTGACGATGGCAAGGAATACTTGTCGGATTTTGTCATGATGAAGAAAACCCCTCCAATCGACAGCATTACTTTGAGGGGAAGCGCGGATGGACTAGACATCAATATCAATGCTCACGACTCAAGTGGCAAAACCAAATATTACAAGTGGAATTTTGTGCAAACCTGGGAATATAACTCCTATTTCCGCTCCACATACCACCTGGTTGATGGACTACTCATTCCTCTCGATAAGGCCGATTACCACCACATTTGTTACAAGACTGTTCCTAATGATGGAATCACAGTTGAATCAACGGTACGATTCAAGGAAGACCGGGTAGCCAACTTCACGTTGACAACTATCCCGCCGCGCTCTGACATGATCTCACGTCGATACAGCATTCTGGTAAAGCAATATGCCTTGACCGAGCAGGCGTTTCAGTACATGGAACAACTCCGCGACAATACGGAACACATCGGCGGCCTGTTCGACCCCCTCCCAACCCAGGTGCGCGGCAATATTCAATGCATCTCCCATCCCGACGAAATTGCGATCGGATTCTTCATCGCATGCAGCGTTGAGGAGACGCGAATATTCCTGACGCCAGATCAGTTGCCCGAGTCCTACCCGGGCTTCCGACCGATTCCTTGCTATGCCGATACGACTTACTTTGAGCCTGACATATTTTACGGATCATCGGAGAATGTGATCGAGCCGGTCTACGAGAGTGGGGTTCCCGCACCTGTTGGCTTTGTCTCCGCCAACACTGAATGCGTGGACTGCCGTGTCAAGGGGGGCATAACCGAACCACCGGATTTCTGGCATTGACATGGAAGGGATAAAAAAAGCAATTTGCTTCTTGTTCTGCGCGCTTATCATCGGAGTGGGGCGTAGTCAATCAACCGACTCGTTACGATCGAAGTTTGATGACTACCGGAATAGCACGCTCCAGGAGAAAGTGTATCTCCTCACCGACAACGACACCTATGTTACCGGTGAGTACATGTGGCTAAAGGCATGGGTTGTCGATGCCTCCATGCACCGACCACTGGACTTCAGCCAGGTGCTCTACGTTGAACTGGTCGACAACACCGACACCCCAGTGCTGCAAGCGAAATTGCCGGTCAATCCTCCAACAGGTGAGACGGCTGTCTACCTGCCAGCTACTATAAATTCGGGCAAATATGTTTTGCGCGCTTATACAAATTGGATGAAGAATTTCTCTCCGGAGTTCTATTTCCATAAGGCGGTCACCGTCATCAATACGTTTAAAAAGCTCGATCCACCGTCGGCCGGTTCCACTGAGCAATCATTCGACTTCCAGCTTTTCCCGGAAGGCGGCTACCTCATCGATGGAGTGGAAACAAGAGTCGCTTTCAAAATCAATGATCGGGAAGGCAAAGGACTTTCATACAGCGGATGGGTGCTCGCAGGAAGGGACACCGTGGTCCGCTTCGCCCCGATATATTCAGGAATGGGGCAATTCAGCATAACACCCGATGCTTCAAGGGCCTATACTGTGCAGGTGATCAATGATGCGAAGAAGGTGAGCACGTTTCCCTTCCCTCAGATCCGTTCATCGGGATACTCGTTCTGCTTACGAGAGGATAGACAAGGTCTGGAGGCCATTGTCACTGCCAGAGACGTAACGGCCGGCGGCGTCTACCTGTTCGTTCATGCGAGA
>CAZLWX010000173.1:0-5947 GCA_964563295.1 uncultured Roseivirgaceae bacterium
CTGATATGATGTCAGCTGCACCGGCATCCTCGACCATGTACAGCGGATTTTCGTACCGCATGTCGATCACGGCAGTTCCGATCTCCATTTTTTTTGTTCGCGCGCCTATGGCGGCCAGCAACGGAAACGGAGACCCGAGTTGAGCGGCGAAATGGTGCACGCGAAAATAAGCGCCATCCAAACCCATCTCTTCGCAAGCAACAGCAAGTTCAATGGATTGAAGCAGTGTGTCGCTAGCCGTACGCGTTTGGTAGCCCGCGCGGTTTGCCCAATGGCCGAATGATAAAAATCCGATTTTCTTCATGATGTCTGGTTGAATCTTAAAGGGTGTGCAAAGATAGAACTTAACCGCATTCTTCGTGGGACGCTAAAACCGCCCTCTCCCCGCAATCTCCCCACCAGCCGATTGCATAAACAAAACCACTGAATAACTTTAGGTGTTCTTGCGCAAAAGAAGCCTAAACAACACATGCCTGCTCCCCTGAAACGCCGCGAATTTATCCGTTCCATCTCATTGGCTGGCGTATCCATGGCGCTTCCCGGCCAGTTGTCAGGAGAAATGATCCACAGCGCTGCTTCCAACGAGATCAGCAATCAGTATCTCACCCTCTCCTTCAACCGCACCAACGGTACATTCTCCGCCCGCCACCGCGACGGCTTACCGCTACTCACCAACGGAACCGCCAGAATAAACCTCCTGACCGGGGAGCAACTCGCTTCCGCTGACTATCGCTTTCAGGTTCGGTCCGCGCGAACCAATGACGCACTCGGTCCCGGCCAACAGCTCATAGTGTCTGCAAAACACACCGGCCAGCAATGCGATATTGAACTTCGTCTCTCACTCTACGATAATCTTAAAGCGTTCACCGTAGAAGTCAACACGAAAAACGTTTCCGGCGCTGATCTAAGCATTCGCAGCATCGAACCAGTGCGCGTAGTTAGTTCCGACGAGACCGGACTTCACCTGAAGAACGTCTCAGGCTGTATCACCAACGGAGAGATGTATTTCGATGACGGAGTAGTCCACCGCTTCGGCGACCGCTCTCATGGAATCACTTCCGGTGACCAGAAGGGGGTCAATCTTGTAAATGGCCCACTTCCAGGACAGGCAGAAACCATTCACAGCTGGTGGAACGCCTGTGTCTTCAGTGATTATGAGAATGAGGCACTTGGTCTTGGCTACCTGTCAAACAGAACGGCTCTGGGCAATGTGCTGATCTCACGACCAGAACCAAACACACTCTCATTTATTGCCGAATCCGTCTTTGCTCCAGAAGTATTGTTGAAGCCGGGTGCTGAAATCAGCTCGGGACCAGTCATGGCGACCATTGGACCATCACCGTACGCCGCCGTGGAACAATACGCCAATGCGGTGGGCAAGTCGAATGCCGCGCGTGTGGGTTCGGTCGTAAATGGATGGTGCAGCTGGTTCTACACCCTTTCGCAGGTGACTGAACAGGAAGTGCTGGCGAATACAAAGTTTGCCGCTGAACATCTCAAAAGTTACGGACTGGAATATATCCAAATCGACGAAGGCTATCAGCGATGGCATGGCGACTGGGAAGGGAACGATCGCTTCCCTCATGGAATGAAATGGCTCGCAGACCAGATCAAAGGTTACGGATTCAAAGCCGGTATCTGGATATCGCCGTATGTGATCTCGGAACCATCACCGGTGTTCAGAGAACATCCAGAATGGCTTCTCAAGAACGATGATGGAGCGCTACAACGGGTGGGCAATTGGCCGGAAGGCAGTACGCCGCCGGAGGATGAGAACCCAAAACGTTATTGTCTCGACATCACCCACCCCGGCGCGGCACAATGGCTTCACGACCTGCTTGACATGATCGCCAATCAATGGGGTTATGAGATGATCAAGATCGATTTTGTGGCGTGGTCGGTCCTCGCCGCGAAACAGTACTATGATCGTACGGTTTCATCCGCCGCAGTTTATCGAAAGGGAATGGAAATCATGCGACGTGCCGCTGGAGAGAAATGTCACATTCTCGAATGCGGTCCGGGTAATATTACGGCGGGACTGATCGACAGTATGCGTATCGAGCTCGACGTCAACTACGGGTTCGCGGAGACCGCCTGGAACACCTATTTTGTTGATCAGGCTTGCAGCGCTTCGGCCGCAGGGAAGCGCTACTATTGCCACAACCGGTTGTGGACAAACGACGTTGACCACCTCTGTTCTCATTTGTTGACTCCCCAGCAAGCCGAGGCCGCGGCAACCATCATTGCCATGAGTGGTGGGAACACGATGTCGGGTGACCGGCTCACGCAACTCGACCCGTACAAACTCGATGTGTTCAGAAAGGTCCTCCCCTCCTATGGCGCGGCCGCGGTGCCGGTCGATCTGCTGGATGCAGATGTAAACACTGCCTTCGCGGTCAAAATCCGTAGGCCGTTTGGCGAATGGACCGTTGCTGCATTCTTCAATCCTGATTTAGAGGAAGCCAAAAAGCACTCGTATCCCATTAGCCGTTTGTGGCTAGACCAAAACAAGACCTATCTGGTATATGATTTCTGGAAACAACAGTACGTCGGCGAATTCACGGGCAGGTTGGACCTCACAATTCAACCCGGTGCCGTAACACTATTGAGTCTGCATGAAAAAACAAATCATCCGAAAGTCATCTCGACCGACAGACACGTCATGCAAGGGGCATTGGAGTTGGAGGACGTGAGTTGGGATAATAATGCGAGAGTTCTTTCGGGCGTTTCCCTCGGTCCTGTTGGCAGCACTCATAATATATATGTGTATGTTCCGGAAGAGCACCCCTGGAGTTGGGGTGCCGCCTACGTCCTCTTCCGCGACTTCGACCGCTATTCGCTGAAGCTCGTTCACAGCAACATCATCCAGGTACACGTGCGATTTGTGGAGACAGGCCGTGTTGAATGGAAGATCGATCTCGATGAATTCTTTCGATGATTAAACATCGTACCCATCGTTCGCGCATAGTTCGCTTCGTGCTATGCATTTAGAGACTCCCAATCGCCGCGGCGCTCGAATGCCGTAACACAATGGACACAAAGATCCACGATGTGCACGATGTATTAGTGGGGCTGATATAATGCGCCTCCAACAAAAGCCAGCAGGGACTCCGGTATCGACCCTGAGAGTGTGCTTTCGCAAATAACCTCCCCCATTTCAAAAAAAAACTTGTTCAAATGTTGCAAATCCGGAGTCTAATCACCACAATTGTACTGTATTAGTAAAGTAATACAGTAAAACAGATAAAATGGTAAATATCAACAACTTAGAGTTTGGGTATTCCAGGAAACTGCCTCCATTGTTTCAAAATCTGGATTGCGAGATGCATCCGGGAAGCATTGTCGGCTTGTTGGGCAAGAACGGCTCCGGCAAGACCACACTGCTGAAACTGATGATCGGTTTGCTTAATCCAGTCCAAGGCCATGTACGCGTGATGGATCAGCAACCCGGCGATCGTCGTCCCTCCCTGTTGCGGGACATTTATTTTCTGCCAGAGGAATTTCATCACCCAAGCATTTCGATCGCCCGGTATGTCCGAGCCAATGCCGGATTCTATCCCCGCTTTGATGAAGACATGCTCATTAGACTGCTCAAGGATTTTGAGCTCCCGGAAGGAAAGACGTTGAATCAGCTCTCGTACGGACAAAAGAAGAAATTCTTCATCTCTTTCGCGTTGTCCACCAAATGCAGATTACTCGTATTTGACGAGCCCACCAACGGTCTGGATATACCTTCCAAGTCAATATTCAGAAGCGTGATGGCGGGTTCACTCGACGAGGATCAGCTCGTGATTATCTCCACTCACCAGGTTCGCGATGTTGAGAACCTCATCGACCGGGTGCTCATGCTGGAGAACGGGAAATTCATCATGCAGAAAAACATCTTTGAAATCTCTTCGTCACTGCGGTTCGCAACCACCTCATCCGCCGAAGGCGAAGACATTCTCTACCACGAGATTGTACCCGGTGGTTACAAAGTGATCACACCTCAAAAAGACGGAAGTTCCTCTGTCGACATTGAGTTGCTCTTCAATGCTATTTCCAATGGTAACGACAAAATCAGAAAATATGTCGAATGATACATTTAGCCTGAATAGATTCCTTCTCCTCTGGAAGCAGCAGTTCATCCACAACGGCCAGGTTCTGCTTTTCTCGACGGTAGCGTACGTAGGAGCGATCTTCATCGTCCTGGCTATTGGACAGGCTGGCGATGACTTCCATCCCCATGACGTCGATGAGTTTCAGACATTTATGGTCACGTTCTTTATCATTTTTGGCATCCTCTATGCCGGGCATTCATTTCCAGCGTTCCGTGGTAAAGAAAGCACTATCCACTACTTGTTGGTGCCGGCATCATCGCTGGAAAAGTTCTTATTTGAGCTTATCAATCGCGTCGTCGCCGTCATTATAGTACTACCCCTGTTATACTGGGTCACTTTCCATCTGCAGGGATATACGTTCGCCTTCTTCAGTGAACAAACCTTTAAGCCAATCGGCATTGAGAATCTTGTCAAAGTGAACGTGCCCGAACAATTTGTGTTCGTACTCTACGTGATCCTGACAGCTGGTGTGATGTTGGGGTTGATTCTGGCTTTTACCGGCGCATCGATGTTTGGTAAGCAGCCTCTCATAAAGACGCTCTTCGCCCTGGCGGTAATCGTCGCCTTCTTCCTCGCTTACAGCTATTTCATGACGAAAACTTTCGGACTGGAAGAGTACCATCCTCCGAAAGAGATGATTCTGCTACCCCTGAATGAGACTGGCGCCTTCAACATGCTGGCGTTTTCGCTGATCGTCTCAACAGTGGTGATGTTGGTGGTCGCCTATCGGAAACTAAAGGAACGGGAGGTGTAATATGCAGTTTGAGAACGGTAAAAGCATTTTCCTGCAAATCGCAGACACCATCACCGAAAAGGTGGTGAGCGGAGAATTTCCTCCTGGTGGAAAGATACCATCTGTAAGAGAACTGGCCGCGGCCATGGGCGTGAATCCCAACACCATCATGCGAACTTATAGCGAGTTACAAGCGATGAATATCATTGAAAACCAACGGGGTATTGGATACTTCGTCAACGCAGACGCCCAAAAGATTATCCTGAAAGGCAAGAAGGAAGAATTCTTCGACAAAGTCCTGCCGGAATTCCTCAGGCAGGCCGCATTACTGGGAATTACCGCCGCCGAATTGAGAAAGCATTTGGAAACGTTGAACCCAACAACATGAAACTAAGCAATAAAATACTGATCGGATTCTTCGGATTCCTATTTCTTTACCTGACTGCTGTGTTTGCCGAAATCAGGTTGAGAGGCACCCCTGCCCTGATTGACGAAACGAACAGCATCGCTGAAACTATCGATGCTCCTGGAATTACCTTCCTCGTGTTGAGAGACCTCGACGAAAGCGTAAACATCATCGGATCTGAAGAACAGGCACGCCTCGAGGTTCGGAGTTTTACAGGCGATTACCTAAAACTGCTTACCTACTCGATCTCAGGTGACACACTAACGCTGTCGGGACTGAAGGCCACAGAGCGGCTGGACATACAAATCAGTGTCTACATCCCTAAGGCGGGACTCAAAGGGATCCGCGTGGACTCCGCCGTCGCTATCATTGGTGGGCTGCAGGCCGCCAGCGTGCACATCACTCAAAATGACGGCCGGGTGTGGATTGGAAGCAGCCGCATAGCCAGCATGCATGTTACTGCAGCGGAAGGATCCATCCTGGAGTATACCGACGTAGAATTGGACACGCTGACTTCCGATCTCGATCGATCGCAGTTGTATGTGACACCGGCTGTCAGCGTGCTGAAAGGCTCGATGACTAACGGCTCCTATTTGCAACTGCGCACGGTGGATGATATCCAGTTCAGAAAAGACGAGTCCAGCAAAATTAATATGTACTGATCCCCATCGTCGCTCAAAAAAATCGGCCAGGAAATTCATGACAATG
>CAZLWX010000174.1:0-5809 GCA_964563295.1 uncultured Roseivirgaceae bacterium
ATACCCCATTTCCTCGCAGCAATGACTCTCCTCGCAACTCGACTCTACCATGGACCATGGACTATGGACTATGGACTATGGACCATGGACTAATCACTCAAAGGCAGAAATCCCCGTAATCTTACTCCCCAGAATCAACAAATGTATATCATGCGTTCCCTCGTAGGTGACTACCGATTCGAGGTTCATCATGTGACGCATGATCGGGTACTCGCCGGTGATGCCCATGCCGCCGTGGATCTGGCGGGCTTCACGTGCGATCTCGAGCGCGATCTGAACATTGTTTCGTTTGGCCATCGAGATCTGAGAGCTGTCGGCCTTTCCTTCGTTCATCAACGTGCCCAAACGCCAGGCGAGGAGTTGTCCTTTGGTGATCTCGGTGAGCATCTCGGCAAGTTTCTTCTGAACGAGTTGAAAAGAGGCTATCGGCTTGCCGAACTGTATCCGCTCCATCGCGTAACGCCTTGCAGACTCATAGCAATCCATCGCTGCACCGAGCGCCCCCCAGGCGATGCCGTAGCGGGCGGAGTCAAGGCACATCAGCGGAGCGCCCAGACCACTCTTGTTGGGAAGTAGATTCTCCTTCGGAACTTTCACATTATCGAAAACGAGTTCGCCGGTCGTGCTCGCGCGCAATGACCATTTGCCGTGTGTTTCGGGAGTGGAAAAACCTTCCATACCTCGCTCAACGATCAATCCGTGAATTCTTCCAGCCTCATTCTTAGCCCACACCACAGCGACATCGGCTTTTGGTGAATTCGAGATCCACATCTTGGCGCCGTTCAGGAGATAGTGATCGCCGGCATCCTTGAAGTTCGTGACCATGCCGCCAGGGTTTGAACCGTGATCGGGTTCTGTAAGTCCGAAACATCCCAACCATTCCCCCGAAGCGAGCTTGGGCAAGTACTTCTTTCGCTGCTGCTCAGTGCCGAATTTGTAGATGGGGTACATGACCAACGACCCTTGTACCGAGGCTGTCGACCGCATTCCGGAATCGCCGCGTTCGATCTCCTGCATAATGATCCCATAAGAAATGTAGTCCAATCCCCCGCCACCGTATTGTTGTGGAATCGTGGGACCGAAAGCGCCGATCTCGCCGAATTTCTTCACGATTTCATATGGAAAATGTGCGCGCTGCGCCCAATCCTCGATGTAGGGTGATATCTCCCGCTTGACGAAATCGCGCATCGAGCTGCGGATAAGCTTCTGCTCTTCCGACAAGATTTCATCCAGCGCATAGAAATCGGGATGTTCATAAGGGTCCTGCTTTAGCGATTTCTTTGCTCTGGTCGTCGTCTGATTCGGCATGGGTATTTTGATTGATTCCATTAACTTCGGGCCAAATTTACACAAGTAATTCACATTTATTTTCGGAGCGCGATGGATAAACCGGGAAATAACGACCTCACCGAGCAGCTGAAAAAACTCCAGGCAAAATACGATTACATGGGGCAGGACTTATCTTCCTACCTGGATGGTCTGTTGTATTCCGATTACCTCACGTACTGGGATTATATCCATCTCGACACATTGCTGAGCCTACAGAATCCGAAAACCAGCCTGCCCGACGAAAAAGTGTTTATTCTCTACCACCAGATTACAGAACTCTACTTCCGGATGATCCTCCTGGAGATCGAGCAGATCGCCAATCGCATGCCGATCGATGCAGGGTTTTTCATCGAGCGCATCGACCGGATTATCCGGTACTTCAAGAACCTGGAGAACTCCTTTGAGATCATGGTTATCGGAATGGAGAAAGACCAGTTCCTGAAATTCCGTATGGCGTTGCTGCCGGCAAGCGGGTTTCAATCGGCTCAGTACCGCTTTATCGAAATTGGGTCGACCGACATGATCAATCTCGTGTCGTCAACGGAGCGGGAGAAGCTTCGAGGCGCGCAGATCGACGAAATGGTCGAGCACTTGTACTGGAAAAGCGGAGCCACAGATTTTGCAACCGGCAAAAAAACGCTGACGCTTCAACAATTCGAAAATAAGTACATGGCGGATTTTCGTGAAGCGGGTATTCGCTATAAGGACAACAACATTCACCAGGTGTTTATCCGCAACTTCCAGGATTCGCCGGAGAAGGCGCGCATCGTAGAGAAACTGCGCGCATATGACGACTACGCTAACGTGCTCTGGCCCCTCGCGCACATGAAATCTGCCGCCAATTACCTCAAAAAAGACCCGGAAGATCTCAAGGCAACGGGAGGCACCAACTGGACGAAGTACTTGCCGCCGCGGTTTCAAAAGAGAATGTTTTTCCCGGAACTCTGGGATGAAAAAGAGAAAGCGGAATGGGGAAGCTCCGCAGTAAAAAGACTATTACAGCCTCAAACTAACGTCTAGCGCTTTTGTCGCCGTGAAGTATTAAATTTGCTGCATGAGTACCTGCAGGTTTGGAGCTGTGTTATTAGCCGTCACGGGCGCGCTCCTTTCTTGCGTTGTTGTGCCAGCCTCAGGCCAGCGGTACACCCGAAAGACCTATCACGACGAGGAAAAGCGGTACCTCAAAGAAGTCTACGAGGTCAACGACACCATCCACAACATCCCCAACGGCCGCTACATTTCATATTACGTCAATGGCAACGTAGAATCGAGAGGCCAGTTCACCAACAACGAAACTACCGGTGTCTGGGAATTCTTTTATGAGACGGGCAATCTGAAAATGCGCGGAATCCTGAAGCAGAATACCAACTATGGTTTGTGGGAATACTTTTATGAAAGTGGACAGAAGAGCATGGAGGGATCGATCAACGGTCGTGATCGCGAAGGGGAGTGGAAAATGTATTATGAAAATGGGCAGATCAAAGAGATCGGTGAATATCGGGAAAACAAGCGCGTTGGGTTATGGAAGTCGTATTTTGAAGACGGGCTACTGAGAGGGGAGATTGACTACACCGAAGATCATGGGACCTATACGGAGTATTATCATTCCGGCAAGGTGTTGGCCCAAGGTCCCAAGGTGGGGCCGCGCAATGCGGGACATTGGAGAATTTTCGCCGAGGACGGCACGCTGCAGTCGGAAGGTGACTATCTCAATGGCAAGAAACACGGAGAATGGACGAACTACTACCCGAGCAGCAAAGTCGCATCACGGGGCCGCTTTGAACATGATGAGCCCGTTGGGGATTGGGAATATTATTTCGAGGATGGGAAAATCAGCTCGAAGGGCGCGTTTCTCGGCGGCGTGAAAAGCGGCAGTTGGCAAACACTCAATTCCGACGGAAGTCTGAAAAGTGAGGCTACTTACGTGAACGGGTCGGGCGACTACCGCGAGTATTATCCCGGTGGCAAATTGAAAGCGAAGGGCCACATCATAAACGGGAAGAAAGAGGGCACGTGGGAATACTTTTACGAAGATGGCACCCGTGAGGGCATTTGCGAGTACACGAACAACAAGGGCACCTACCATGGCTATTTTCCGAACGGCAACCTCCGGACGAAAGGGCAGATGGAGGGCGACCGGAAGACGGGTACATGGGAATTGTATGAAAACGATGGCAGCCTTTCCGGCTACTACCGGCCGTTTTATGATGACAAAAAGATATCCAAAGAGATTGCTGCGCTGGTACGGGCCGGGCGGGCGGCGCCGGGAGCACCCAGCAACCGGAAGCTCACCCATTTCGATGCGCGCTTCAATGAGTTCAGGGGACTGATCCTCGAGGGAAATCCGGTAATGGTTTTTGCGGGTAGGCTTCCCGTTGCATTTGAATTTTATCTGCAGGAACGTCTCGGACACGAGTTCGAGTTTATCGGCTTCCGCGATCCTTTCTTTAAATCAGATCTGGCCATCCCGATAGGTAAAGTGTATGACCGTGGATACTCCGTCACCGTAAAACAAAAACTGTACAATCAGATGCGCGCGGGTATGTGGTATTTCGGCCATGAGATCCGGTTCACCAACGTGGGTCATTTTGTCAATATAGCCGATGCGCAATCCCCGGAAAGTATTTTTACAGCCACCGCCATTGAACAACGCATTGAATGGGGACTTCTGGCCGGCTACCGCATCATGCAGCACCGAAATACCCGTGGCTTTACCATCGACGCTTTTGCTTCTGCTAATGCGGGATATCGTGGCTTCGACGTCGACCCTCAATTTGCGTCGCACTTCAGCAATCTGAACCAGTCCAGGTTAATGGCGAGTTTTCACCTGGGACTCAACTTCGGCAGAGTTTTTTCATTCCGCTATTGACCGTGTTCAAAAAGCCACGGAAACAAGCAATTCGCTACTACAGGCATGCGCACAGTTGAATTAACGCTTTCGCCGGAAGAGGCATATGGTGACGCGTTCCCTGCGATCCTTTACCAGAAGCTCGACATCGGCCAGGATAGCGACACGTACGTGCTGCCGGTGCGCCGCTCTATTGATGCCCGGCGCGGCAAGGTGGTGGTTCGGATGCTGTGTGAGATAGGACCTCGCAGTGCATTCACCAGGACGCCTGGTCAAGTCTATGAGTCTGTTACCGGCAAACGCCCGGCGTTGATCGTCGGCGCAGGACCGGCAGGCCTGTTTGCGGCACTGCGACTCATCGAGCTGGGCGTCCGGCCGATAATCCTCGAGCGTGGAAAAGACGTCCAGTCACGGCGTCGTGATCTCGCGCTCATCAATAAAGAACAGATCGTCAACCCGGAGTCCAACTATTGCTTTGGCGAGGGCGGCGCCGGAACGTATTCCGATGGCAAGCTGTACACCCGGTCGACAAAGCGCGGCGACATCAACCGCATACTCGATATCCTGGTAGCGCATGGAGCAAAAGAGGAAATCCGCTTTGACGCTCATCCCCACATCGGTACAAATAAACTTCCGAAGCTGGTGACTGCTCTTCGGGAAACCATAGAGAACTTCGGCGGCGAGGTGAGGTTTAACTGCCGCGTTGCCGACCTGGTCATCAACCATGGACGTGTTGACGGATTAACTACCGTTGATGGCGAAACGATAAGGGGACAGGCCGTCATCCTCGCCACCGGACATTCAGCGCGCGACATGTATGAGCTCTTGCATCGCAGGGAAGTTCGCATTGAATCAAAACCTTTTGCTCTCGGCGTGCGCGTCGAACATCAGCAGGAACTGATCGATCGGATCCAGTATCACTGCGAGACCGATCGTGGACCCTGGTTGCCGGCGTCGTCATACGCGCTGGTGCACCAGGCAACTGTTCACGGCAACCAGCGGGGTGTCTTTTCTTTTTGTATGTGCCCCGGTGGATTCATCGTTCCCGCGGCAACAGCGCCGGGTGAAGTGGTTGTGAACGGCATGAGTCCATCGCGCCGTGATTCCCGTTTTGCAAATTCGGGGATCGTGGCGGCTGTCGACGCCAACGATTTCAAAGGCTATGAGCGCCACGGCCCGTTGGCCGGAATGTATTTTCAATCGGATGTCGAGAAGAAAGCGTGCTCGTTGGCGGGCAACTCACAGCATGCGCCGGCGCAGCGTCTCCTTGATTTCATTGAAGGAAGGGTGTCGTCGTCACTGCTGGAAACCTCTTATCAACCCGGCCTCACGTCGGTAGACCTGGCTGCCGTGTTGCCTTCATTTATTTGTGATGCTTTGCGTCAGGGTTTTCGCGCTTTCGGGAAGAAGATGAATGGTTATCTGACCAACGACGCGCAGATCGTCGGCGTAGAAAGCAGAACGTCTTCGCCCGTGAAGATTCCGCGTGACAGGGAGACGCTTCAGCATCCTGATGTCCAGGGATTGTTTCCCTGTGGGGAAGGGGCTGGTTTCGCTGGAGGGATTGTCTCCGCTGCCATGGATGGTGAAAAATGCGCGGAGGCTGCGGCGCGATTTGTTCTCGCCTGATCC
>CAZLWX010000175.1:0-4124 GCA_964563295.1 uncultured Roseivirgaceae bacterium
GCTTCTGTTGATTGATAGTTTTGGCGCGTATGGACGTGCCTTTGGTGCCGTACAGGATTATGTCTTCCGACGACGGTCCGTCCGCCGGCTCCGGCAGCTTGATGTCGGATTCACGAGCGATATAGTTCTGGACGTTCTCCTCGGTCACTCTTCCGTATTTATGATAGTGGTCGATCAAGGCATTCAGTATATCATCGATCTGAACGATCTCAGCGGTGCTTCCTTTAAGGACGATCTTGTTTCCGCGGGACACGATCCGGCTCTTTGGAAAGGCCGCGGCGAGCGAGTCGATGTTTTTATTTTCTACTCCCAGAAAATCGATCAGCGAAATGTTGTCGAGTGTAACGACTTTTTCTATCAACGATGTCAGGCTGTTTAAATGACCGTAAAATCTTTAATTTGGCAGTGCAAAAATACTCAAATAAAAAGCACGCCACCAGGCAAAAGGTTCCAATCCAGTCCCTTAAACCGCTAACCGGCAATGCCCATTGTAACACTGTTGACAGATTCAGGGGGGAGTGATCATTATGTGGCATCCATTCATGCAAAGATTATCGCGACAAACCCGGGTATCAGGATCGTCGACATCACCCATGCAGTCAGGTCCTGCGACATTGCCCATGGCGCGTTTGTCCTGAGGTCGGTATTCCGTGAATTTCCGGAAGGTACCGTGCACCTCGCGGGGGTTGATTCCGCCGGAAATCGGGCAAATCCGTATGTCGCATTGAAGCTGGAGGACCATTTCTTTGTCGGAGCTGACAATGGGTTATTCGGTCTGATATCCGACAAACCGCCGCAGCAAATCGTCCAATTGTCCGAAGGTCGGGATGCCTCCACCTTTCCTGAACGTGACCTTTTCGCGCCGGCAGCTGCGCGACTGGCCAGCGGCGTATCCATAACGGATCTCGGCAAGCCGTTGACGGCCATTAACCGGATGATCGACCGGCAGGTGAAGGCCACAAAGAAGCAAATCACCGGTCAGGTCATTCGCGTCGACAGCACCGGCAACCTCATCACCAACATCCCACGGGAGGCATTCGCCGCGCTGAGCAAAGACCGACCTTACACTGTGCAGTTCGGAGGCGAAAAGTTCCGCCGTATTCACGCACATTACGATCAGGCGGAGGCCGGGGAATGTTTCCTGATCTTCAACAGTTTGGGACTTCTGGAGATCGGCATACTCAAGGGCAACGCGTCGGAACTGTTGGGCCTGGACTACGACAGCGTTGTGAACATTGTCTTTGACGAGTAACCATCACACGAGCTATGATTATCAGGATTGTAAGGATGCATTTCACCGAAGCCGGCGTTGACGAGTTCCTGGAGATCTTCAACCGTAACAAAGTGGCGATCCGCAATTTTCCCGGGTGTTCACACCTGCAGCTGCTGAAAGATGCAGACGACGCCTTTACCTATACCACGCTCAGCCATTGGGATAGCTTCGAGAGCCTGGAGGCCTACCGGAAATCGGACCTTTTTGGGGCCGTGTGGGGTCGTGTCAAGACCTTGTTTGCCGAAAGGACGCAGGCATTCTCCCTGGTCCGGTTTATCGAGTTGTAACCATTGGACACAATTTGAATCTAACACTAAACAGGTGTTTTACGGAAGCGGGCGCCATCGGAACGGGCGGCCAGGAACCTTTTCCAGACGATCCTGTTAGCTTTACATAATGAAAGTAAAAGTCTCGCGAAAAGAACACTTTAATGCGGCACACCGGCTCTTTAATCCCGAGTGGTCTGATGAGCAGAATTTGAAGGTGTTCGGAAAGTGCAGCAACCCGAATTATCATGGGCATAATTATGAAATTGTGGTAAGTTTAACGGGTGAACCCGATCCGTCGACGGGCTACGTGTATGATCTCAAGGCCTTAAGCGACATAATCCGCGAGAACGTACTGCTCAAATTTGACCATAAGAATCTAAACCTCGATACCGAATACTTCAGGAACCTCAATCCGACGGCCGAGAACATCGCTATCGTTATCTGGAGAATCTTGAGGCAGAAGATCGACCCGAATATAGAACTGAAAATTACCTTGTATGAGACAGAAAGAAATTTCGTTGAATATCCGGCCACTTAAGTCTCTCGAGGACGAGTTAGGCGATGACCATTTTGGAGGCGCCGCCGATACCCCCCTCCGTCCCGATGCCTTTGTGATGGACGACGACGAAAAGATCCTCAGGATTGAAAAACATTTCCGGGAGATCATGAACATCCTGGGGTTGGACCTCGAAGATGACAGCCTGAATGGCACACCCAGGCGCGTAGCCAAGATGTACGTCAAAGAGGTCTTCAGCGGGCTCAACCCGAAAAATCGCCCGCATACGCGACTTTTCGAAAACAAATACAACTACGACCAAATGCTCGTCGAGAAGGACATCACCTTTTATTCGCATTGCGAGCATCATTTTGTGCCGATTTACGGAAAAGCTCACGTGGCGTACTTTTCTTCGGGAAAAGTGATCGGTCTTTCCAAGATCAACCGGATAGTGCAATATTTCGCGAAACGACCACAAGTGCAGGAGCGGCTCACCGTACAGATCGGTAAGGAGATTGAACGCGTCCTGCATACAGGCGATGTAGGTGTGGTAGTCGACGCTAACCACATGTGTGTAGCCTCGCGCGGCGTTGGCGATACGAATAGCAAGACCGGGACCGCATACTTCTCGGGAAAATTCAGGGATGAGAATATCAAGCGCGAATTCCTCAATTACATCAACAGCAAATAGGATGTGCTAAAAAGGAGGAAACAATCGTTTGCATTTAGGGAAAATTGGCTATTTTACGATCCCTAAACTAAGCCTTTTCTTCATGTCCCTCGAACAAGATATCCATCAGAGGGTATTTCGGAATGAATACCAGAAAGCCATTCTCAATATCCTCCATACTCAGAATTTCCTGATCAACGCTATGGCCGCGGTATTCAAGCAATTTGATATTACCCGCCAGCAATACAACGTCCTTCGCATTTTACGCGGACGATATCCCGAACCTGCGACCATCAACCTGATCAAGGAGCGCATGCTGGAAAAGATGTCGGACACCTCGCGTATCGTTGAGCGCCTGAGAATCAAAGGCCTCGTTCATCGATGTAACGGCACCACCGACAAGCGCTCCGTTGAGATTACGATCACGCCCGCCGGACTGGAACTTCTCCGCACGATGCGGAGGCCGGTAGAGGAATTTGAGGGTGTAATTGATGGCCTTTCGATCGCAGAAGCGCGTGAACTGAACAACCTCCTCGACAAGATCCGAAGCCAGAATTCAAGCCTTGCAGTAGAACCCGCAGAACCCTTTGAAGCCATAAAATTTTAGTACTTTAGCCCCTGCTAAAAAGCTAATGTTATGGTATTCGATTTAGACATGATCACGGCTGTGTACCGGCAGCTTCCCGAGCGTATTGCCCGTGCAAGAAAAGTGGTCAACCGCCCCCTTACCCTTTCCGAAAAAATTCTGTATGCCCACCTCCATGAAGAGCAACCTCTGGGCACTTTTACCCGCGGCAAATCGTACGTAAACTTCTCGCCTGATCGCGTGGCCATGCAGGATGCAACGGCGCAGATGGCCCTGCTGCAGTTCATGTCAGCAGGAATTCCCAAAGTCCGCGTACCTTCCACTGTACACTGCGATCACCTTATCCTGGCAAAGGATGGAGCGAAGAAAGACCTGGCCGACTCGCTCACCGCCAGCGGTGAAGTGTTTAATTTCCTCGAGTCCGTCTCCAATAAATATGGTATCGGCTTCTGGAAGCCGGGTGCAGGCATCATACACCAGGTTGTACTTGAAAACTATGCATTCCCGGGGGGTATGATGATCGGCACGGACTCCCACACCGTCAATGCGGGCGGTCTTGGAATGGTTGCTATTGGTGTCGGTGGCGCCGACGCCGTTGATGTAATGGCGGGCATGCCCTGGGAACTGAAGTGGCCCAAACTCATCGGTGTAAAATTGACGGGCAAACTCAATGGGTGGACGTCGGCCAAGGATGTTATTCTGAAAGTTGCTGGCATCCTGACCGTAAAAGGCGGCACTGGTGCCATCGTCGAATATTTTGGTCCTGGAGCGCTGACGCTGTCGTGTACCGGGAAAGGTACGATCTGTAACATGGGCGCGGAGATCGGTGC
>CAZLWX010000175.1:4224-5775 GCA_964563295.1 uncultured Roseivirgaceae bacterium
TACGAGGATATTTCAAGATCAGCCTCGCTCGCGAAGCAGGCAGTGGATAAAAAGCTACGGGCTCGGGCCGAGTTCACGATCACACCGGGTTCTGAACAAGTGCGTTATACCGTTGAACGCGATGGCTATCTCGGAACATTTGAAAAAATGGGAGGAGTCGTGCTGGCGAATGCCTGTGGACCATGCATCGGACAGTGGGCCCGACATACGAATGACCCCGAGCGAAAGAACTCGATCGTAACATCCTTCAACCGGAACTTTGCAAAACGCAACGACGGCAATCCCAATACCCACGCGTTCGTCGCTTCGCCGGAGATCACGACGGCGTTTGCTATCGCCGGCGATCTCACCTTCAATCCCCTGGTTGACACGCTAATGAACGACGAAGGCCAGGCTGTGAAACTCGATGAGCCGAGTGGTGTCGAATTCCCGCCAAGAGGATTTGATGTAAAGGATCCAGGCTACGTCGCTCCTGCCGATGATGGAAGTGGCGTGCAAGTCAGGATCGATCCCAACTCAAAAAGATTACAGGCTCTCAGTCCTTTCAAAGCGTGGGATGGCAAGAATCTGACGGGCATGAAGTTGCTCATCAAGGCTAAAGGGAAATGCACGACGGACCACATCTCGATGGCGGGCCCGTGGCTGAGGTTCCGGGGCCACCTCGACAATATCTCGAACAATACCCTTACCGGCGCGATCAACTATTTTAATGATAAGGCCGACAGCGTCAAGAATCAACTCACTGGCGAATACGGGCCGGTGCCGGCTACGCAACGCGCCTACAAGGCAGCAGGAGTCCCCACCATCGTTGTCGGTGACCACAACTACGGAGAAGGATCATCACGCGAGCATGCAGCGATGCAGCCCCGGCACCTTGGCATCCGTGTGATATTGGTGAAATCATTTGCGCGCATTCACGAAACCAACCTGAAAAAACAGGGTATGCTTGCGCTGACGTTTTCCCGTGAGGAAGATTACGACAAGGTGCGGGAAGATGATTCCATTGATCTCAGCGACCTGACCAGCTTTGCCCCTGACAAACAGTTGACGGTGGTGCTGAACCACAAGGATGGAACAAAAGATGTCATCAAGGCAAACCACACCTACAACGCCGGGCAAATCGAATGGTTCAAGGCTGGCTCGGCGCTGAACCTCATGGCCAAAATGATCAATGCGCCATCGACGTACAGCCAGCCCGTATCACGCGCGATTGTGAAGAAGAAGTCCGGGAAAAAGGTCGTGAAACCTCTTCTGAAGAAGAAGCCCAAGGCGAAAGCCGCGCCGAAAAAGGCAGCGAAGAAAAAAGCTAAGGGCAAGAGCGCGGTTAAACGCGTTGTGAAGAAGATTGCGAAGGCGGTAAAACGTGTTGTTGCGAAGAAGAAAGTGGCGCCGAAGAAAGCGAAAGCGAAGAAGAGGAAGTAGTGCTTCTGGGTGTTGGGTGTTGGCTGTTGGCCTTTGGGTGTTGGGTGTTGGCCGTTAGCTTTGGATAGTGTACCGAGCGCGTTGGCTCCCTTCAGGGACGCAAGGGCGTGGGCGGGAAAAATGGTTCCG
>CAZLWX010000176.1:0-5731 GCA_964563295.1 uncultured Roseivirgaceae bacterium
CATTCGCCTCGTAGAATTTTCGCGTCATCGCCTTGATTGCTGAGTCAAGGTACGGGCGCTGGATGTTGAAATTGTCCACCGCTGCCTTTGCGGTATCCAAATGGTCATACTCCGAGTTCGTGCAGGCGGTTTGGTTAGTACCGGCAAACGCGATTAAAAGTACAACGATCGGTGACAGCCTCATTCATTTCAATTACCTGTTTTGTCATGTTTAAAAAAGCATTCCGGCAAGACGAATCGTGGAGCGAGCATTGAGTATAAAAAAAGCCGGTACGTTGACCGGCTTTGAACTGAAATGTTTTTGAAGTATTTATCGCTGCTCGCGTTCTTGGTTATTTGAATTTTGGTTCGCTGCTTCTTTCCCGTCTTTATCGAATCGATAATAGCGCTTCGCTCCCGTCATACTGGAATTGTCGTCAATAACCAGCACATATCCATCTGTTTCCGGGTCTTTGTACAGTTTACCCATTTCCCATCCCTCGTATTTCGGATCCTTGAGCGTTTCCTGCAGCGCGGACGGATAGTCATCCCGTTGGACGGGAGTCATTCCCGTTATCGAAATTTCTTCAGTGTCCTTTCGATCAGTGCGATAGGCATTAGACTGCTGCGGATCGGTGGGTTGTCCCTGCATTTGATCATTCTGATCCTGTTGATTCGCCTGATCAATCTGACGATTGGGATCTGTCGGGGAGGGGTTTCGAGACATAGCCTGATCTTGCTCAGGGGTTCGCTGCTGGTCGCGTTGCTGGCCTTGCAGGTTCCCTTGCTGATTGTTCTGTTGTTGATCGTACGTCTCGATTGGTTGTCCCTGGCTGTCGAACCGGTGAGGACGCGGTGAAACAAGATATTCACCTGTCCTTGTGTTTTGATAGATGATTGCGTTTTCCCATCCTTTATACTGCTCGTCTCCCTGGAGCGTTTGGCGTAAAGTTTCCGGAATCTGGTCTTGCTGAATGATGATCATCTCTCCCGAGTTATAACGGTCGCTGGGCTGTCCCGACTGTTGCTGCATCCGCGGTTGGCGAGCCATATCAGATTGCTGGTTGGCATTCTCATCTTGCTGCCTGTTTGTTGTATCGCGCTGTTGTTGCACCTGCGCGGTAACCGACCCGATCGCGAACAATGTCGCGCCGGTCAGCATGAATAGTATTCGTCTCATGTTTACTGTGTTTTTGTCCAGAGCAATGAAAACAAATTCATGCCACGGAATGCGGCGGTTGGCGGTTGGTCCCGATCGGGCCTTGGCTGTTGGCGGTTGGGTATTGGCATTCCTAATTCCTGATTCCAACCCGAAACTCAGCGTGAGGGATAGAAGCGGAAAGACGCCAGGGGAAGCACCTATCCCGATAACTATCGGGACCAATTAAATCCCAAGCACCAAATTTCAATAACCAAACGGATTCGTGTTTGATTGGAATTTGAACATTGACAATTGGAATTTTCCTTGGGATTGGGATTTGTTTTATTGGATTTCACACGTCCGGGTGCACCCACGGACTGCGATACTGGCGCTGAAGGAGTTCGGTTGCGGCGGCATCGCCGGTGACGATGCGTTTTTCCGGATCATAGGAGAGGGCACGGCCTGTTTTCATTGACAAGTTGGCGAGAATGCAACTGGCAGTTGAAATATGCCCTTGTTCGATGTCGGCTACAGGTCGACTTTTCTCGTCAATTGCTTTTAGGAAATTCAGCATGTGGAGTCGAGTGGCCGGTGCCGCATGGAGTTCAATGTTCTCTTCCGTGAGATCTTCCGGATATTTTTCCCGTTCGTACACGACATCCTTGTGAATGGTCGGGCCATCGCCGACGGGTATGAAATCGCAGCGCATTGTGCTGGCTTTGAACGTCCCTTTGTCGCCATAAATAAAAAATGCCCATGGATAATCGGGATCGGTCGGGGTTCCCCAGGTCCGGTGCTGCCACACGCAATTCAGTCCATCGTATTCGAAGATAGCCGTTTGCGTGTCGGCGATATTAGACTTGCCTTCGCTGACATAAATACCACCCGTTGACGAAATCCTTTTTGGCCATCCAAGCCCGAGCATCCAGCGAACGGCGTCGAACATGTGTATGCACATGTCACCCATGATCCCGTTGCCATACTCCATAAATGCGCGCCACCACCGGACGTGTGGGAGTCCGTCGTAGGGTCGCATGGGGGCCGGACCCGTCCACATCTCGTAGTCCAGAAAGTCAGGTACAGGCTGAAGCGGAGGGTTCTCATTATTCCGCATGTGATAGTAGCAGCACATTTCAACATGAGAGATCTTACCGAGGAGTCCAGCGTCGATGATGTTCTTCTTGGCGTCGATCAGGTGGGGTGTACTTCTTCGCTGAGTGCCCACTTGAACAACCCGGTTATTTTTTCGGGCAGCCGCCACCATCGCTTCACCTTCAACTACGTCTACGCTGATGGGTTTTTGCACATATACGTGCGCCCCTGCCTTTACAGCGTCAATGGTCTGCAGGGCATGCCAATGATCAGGCGTTCCAATCAAGACTACGTCGAGTTCGTTTTCTGAAAGCAGCTTACGGTAGTCGCCATAAAGCTGAGGAATCTTCCCGGACATTTGCCTCTTGCTCACGAGGTCACCGGCCTTTTTAAGGACGTTTTTGTCAACGTCGCACAAGGCCACCACCTCAATGGGCGCAACTTGTATCAGTCTGAACAAATCACTTTTACCATACCAGCCCGTGCCGATCAGTGCTGCGCGAATTCTTTTTTGCGGGTGAATAAGTTCGAGGCCATGGGCACCGAAGCTGCTCAGCGCCAACGACGCCGTTGCCCCTTTCAGAAAATTTCGCCGATTGATGTTGAATGTTTTCATGATGCACAAACACGAGACGTATTGAAGTAAAGGTACTAAATCCCGAGCGCACGACGGTCTTGCAGCCTGTCATCTGGCGGTCCATCCGCCATCGACCGTTACCAACGATCCCACCATATAACTGGCGGCATCGGATGCAAGAAGGAGAGCAGCACCCTGAATTTCCCTGAGTTCGCCCCATCGACGTAAGGCGGTCGCGCCAACAATAGATGTTTTGGCTTCGTCTGTATCGGCGATCGGGATGTTCATCTCCGTGAGGAACGGGCCCGGGCAGATCGCGTTGACATTAATATTGAATGGGGCCAGCTCGAGGGCAAGTGATCGGGTCAACTGAACGACAGCGCCTTTGCTGGAGGCGTACGGCGTCCTGTTGGCGAGCCCGACGAGCCCGAGTGTGCTGGCTACATTTATAATCTTTCCACCGCGTCTTTCTTTCATGTGTGGAACAACGGCCTTTGCACAAAGCCACGAGCCATTCACATTCACATCGAGAACTTTCCGAAAATCATCGAACGTCAGTTCATCGATCGGGCCACGGATGTTGATTCCCGCGCAATTGACAAGTATATCGATCCGACCGAAAGCATCGAGGGCAACCCGGGCCATCGCGGTTGTTTGCTTTTCGCTGGTAATGTCAGCGCCATACGAGATCGCTTTCGTGCCATGTTGCTCGGCGATGATGTTAGCCGCGGCAATGCCATCGGCAGTCTTTCGGTTGACGAGCATCACCTTTGCTCCGGCCGATGCCAGCGCCGCCGCAATGGCCTGCCCGAGACCCTTGGATCCGCCCGTGACAATGGCGACCCTGTCGCTGAGGTCAAATTGCTTTACTCCGGGAAGTTTGTCACGCTCGCTATTCATCTTTGATCGTGCTTCGAGCACTCAATATAGTTTGGGCAAAGCGCATTCTAAAATGCTGTTTACGCCCTCTGATAACCCCTTTTTGAAGAGCACGCTACACCAATAACCGGCAACGTTGCGGCAGGGAATGATTTTTACGGTCAGATCATTGTTGCTTATGAGCACTTATCAGGCTATCGAGAATTACGGAGTAATTGGAGACTTAAATTCGATTGCGCTGGTTGGCCGCGACAGCAGCATCGACTTTCTGTGTCTGCCCGATTTTGATTCGCCATCGGTGTTCGCAGCGTTGCTGGACAAAGAGCGCGGTGGCTTTTTCCGGTTTACACCGGATTTTGATCACGTTCGTCATAAACAACTCTATCTGCCCGACACCAACGTCTTGCTGACTCGTTTTCTTTCCCGGCAGGGAGTGGGAGAGGTCACGGACTTCATGCCTGTGGAAGAACTCTTTGTAGGCAAAGAGCTCATCCGCAATGTTGCATGCATACAAGGAACGCTGAACTTTCAAATGGAGTGCTGTCCAAGGTTCGATTACGCCCGCGCGCGTCACACCTGCACGCAGATCAGTGAACGCGAAATTGTTTTCACGTCTGGCGGTCCGAATGGCGCCAGGCTCCGGCTTCAAAGTTCTGTCCCGATGCAGATTAAGGATGGCGACGCTACTGCCCGGTTTACACTGAAGCCGGGCGAAAAGGCTGTGTTTATGTTGGAATTTATTGTGGAAGAGAGCGAAAGTGTGAAAGACCTCGAACAGTTCGCACAGAAGAGTTTATTCGACACCATTAACTATTGGAAGACATGGGCCGCAAAATCGCAATATCGCGGGCGCTGGATGGAGGTTGTAAATCGCTCGGCGCTGATCCTGAAGTTGATGACATCACATCGGTTCGGGTCGATGGTTGCTTCACCGACATTCGGCCTTCCCGAAGAGATTGGCGGAGTGCGCAATTGGGATTACCGGTATACGTGGATCCGCGATGCTTCCTTCACGGTGTATGCATTCATGAAGCTTGGCTATCGCGATGAGGCGCGCGCTTTTATGCGGTGGGTCGAGAAACAATGCAATGACATCGGCAAGGCGGGGCACCTGGTACTCATGTACACCATCGGCGGAAGCAAAGACCTCCCCGAACTGGAACTTTCTCACCTCGAAGGATACAAAAAGTCCGCGCCCGTACGCATCGGCAACGCGGCGTCACGACAGGTACAGCTCGATATCTATGGGGAACTACTCGACGCGGTCTACATCTTCGACCATAATGCTGAGCCAATATCGTACAATTTTTGGCTGGATATCTCCAGACAGGTAGACTGGGTATGCGACCATTGGCAGGAGGAAGACGAAGGCATCTGGGAAGTCCGCGGCGGCAAGAAGGAATTTCTTTATTCCAGGATGATGTGCTGGGTTGCTCTGGACCGCGGAATCAAGATCGCGCAAGCGCATTCATATCCACTGAACGGGCGGTGGATGGCCGAGCGCGACCAGGTATTTATCTCTGTCCATCGCGACTTCTGGGATGAGGAGCTCGGTGCCTTTGTTCAGTACAAGGGTGCCCGCACGGTAGACGCCGCGGCGTTGCTTATGCCGCTGATACGCTTCATTGGACCACGCGACCCGAAGTGGCTTTCAACATTAAAAGTCATCGAATCACGGCTCGTGTCCGACTTTCTCGTCTTTCGTTATCGCCCGAACGAGAAGTTCGATGGACTGAAAGGTGGTGAAGGCACTTTTGCCATGTGCACGTTCTGGTTTGTTGAATGTCTCTCAAAGGCCGGACAGCTCGACAAAGCCCAACTCTATTTTGAAAAGATGCTCGGGTACGCCAATCACCTGGGGCTATATGCGGAAATGCTAGGACTGGAGGGTGAGCACCTCGGCAATTTTCCACAAGCTTTCACGCACCTGGGTCTGATCACGGCGGCAATGAATCTCAATCGCCAGTTGAACCAAAGGCGAAGCGGCGCGCTGTGAGAGTGGCGGTTGGCGGTTGGCTGTTGGCTGTTGGCCTTTAGCCTTTGGCCTTTGGCTTTTGGCCTTT
>CAZLWX010000177.1:0-5613 GCA_964563295.1 uncultured Roseivirgaceae bacterium
TCAATCGAATTTATTCAGAGTGTCTCCCTTGATGCAGAACATTACCTGATGAAGAATCTTCCGGTCGTGGCCTATGAGCGGTTGCAGGAAGTTATGCCACTCCTGAACGGCTATGTGGTCAGCCGCGACGCGCGTGAACTTCGGGCCATGGCCAAGCTGGCTCAACTTGCTGGGACCGCGGCATTCCTTTCGGAGTCAGCGGAAACGAGTCAAGCCGTCGATGCCCTCAACAAGAGTCTATCCATCTATGACCACTTGCCTGAACAACGATTTATTCCCGAAAAGATCGATGTATACCTCACGCTCGCCACGATCAACGAATTTCGTGGCCAATATCGCGAGGCGGATGAGTTGTACAATCGGTGCCTCCGCGAAGTCGAAGAGAAGTTTTCGGAGTCGCATCCCTATTATGCCAACATTCTTTTTGCTATCGCGAAAAAAGCGGAAGTCAGGAAAGACATCAACACCAGCCATCAGTACTATCGGCGTGCAATCAAGGCGCTTAACGGTTACATCGGAACCGTCTTTCCCTATTTGAGCACAGAAGACAAGGAGCGGTTCTATCAGGCTAATGCCGAATGGATCGAGAACTTCAAGAGTTTCGCCGTCACCCATGCCGAGATTCAACCCGAACTCACAGAAGATCTTTACAATCTTCTGCTTACGAACAAATCCATCGTCATTCGATCCGTAAATGGCATTCGCAACGCCGTGTTAAAGGCAAAAAAACCGGAGACGATCAAGCTTTATGAGCAGTGGTCAGCGGACAAGAACAAGCTCATGCGTCTTTATCAGCAACTGGACAATGACGCCGACATCGCTGCCCTTGGTCGTGACATCACACAACTCGAAAAAAGACTCTCAGAACTCTCGGCCGAATTCAGCCAGTGGAACCACGCCGACTACACCTGGAAGAACGTCCAGTCTCACCTTACCGATAGCGAAGCTGCCATCGAGATAGCGCACGTCCGCCGCGATATCAATGCCGACTCGGTCTACGTTGCCCTGATCATCACCAAAGACCATCCACGTCCCAGAATTGTCCAGATCGGCAACAGCGGCAGTCTGGAATCTCGCAGCGCACAGTTCTATCGGAATGCGATCAAATTCAAACTCGAAGACAAGCAGTCGTATGATATCTACTGGAAGCCCGTGGCTATCGCTTTGACCGGCATCCGGAAAGTATATCTTTCCGCTGACGGAATCTATCACCAGGTCAACATCGCCACCCTCCTTAATCCTGGCACCAATCAATTTGTCCTCAACGAAACAGCAATCAACCTGGTAACGACTACGGCGCAACTGGTTGTCAAAAAGAAATCTATCAGGCCAACGTCGGGCGTGATTATCGCTCACCCGGACTATGGAAAAGTTTCATCACCGCCACAGGATCGGCCTGTGGACAGGTCATTCGACCTCACGCGCGTGGTGGACTTACCCGGCACTCAACATGAACAAGTTGCGATCAGTAAACTTCTTCGCGACAGCCATGTAAAAGTCACCGAGTTTTCTGAAGCCGCGGCTACCGAAGAAGTTGTGAAAGAGATTGAAAGTCCTTCGATCCTCCATGTGGCTACTCACGGATTCTTTCTCCCATCCTCCTCCGCAAAAAGCGAATCCTTCCTTGGCATCAATGAAGACAAGGTGCAGGAAAACCCGTTGATGTTATCCGGCCTGCTGCTGGCCGGGTGTCAACGCGAAGTTTGGAAGAAAAATGCGCTGACTCAATCGTACCAGGAGGATGGTATCCTCACTGCCTTTGAGGCATCGACGCTGAAGCTGGATGAGACACAACTCGTCGCACTGTCGGCCTGTGAAACCGGCCTTGGAGAAGTACGCAACGGTGAAGGTGTTTACGGATTGCAACGCGCCTTTGCCATGGCCGGCGCCGCCAGGATTATTATGAGCCTGTGGAAAGTCGATGACGCTGCCACGCAGGAATTCATGGTCTCGTTCTACACCAACTGGCTCGGTGGCCGCGAGATCAACGACGCATTCGTGTCAGCGCAAAAATCCTTAAAAGAAAAATATCCTCACCCCTACTACTGGGGAGCTTTTGTCTTAGTTGGAAATCAATAATCAAGGAAAAATGAAAACCGTTATCGCACTGCTTTTTCTGTTTGTAACCTGGTGTGGCTACAGCCAGGGTGCAAGGTCGTTCAATCCCGAACAGGTGAACAAAACCAAAGCTAAATCATTCTACGACGATGGAAAGTACCGCGACGCAATCCCGCTTCTCGAAAATCTTGTGAGATCCGGAAGTCAAGACCCGGACATCCTCTACTACCTGGCAAGCAGTTACCTCTACACATCAGATTATGAAAAGTCCAGAGCCGCCTACGAAAATCTTTTCAGCGTTTCTCCTGACTACTCCTCCTACGCGTACTACGAATGCGGCAATGCTTTTTTCTGGTCTCAACAATATGATCAGGCGGCTCCGCACTATGAAACCTTTCTGAAAAAGAATCCAGGGACAGCGAAGTATGAGAACTACATCCACCGGGCCAAATACCGGTTGCAATACACCAGGGACTATTACACGCTACCGGCTGAGCCAACGATGAACACACCTGTGAAATTGGCCGAACCGATCAATACGCGATACCCGGAGTATTTGCCCATGCTCGACGCCACAGGAAGAAAACTTTATTTCACCTCAAGCCGGCCGGGCGGAATCTCCCAGGAAGCTTCTACTGAAGGTGACTTTGACGAAGATTTGTACTACATCGAAAAGATTGACGGCGTGTGGACGGCGCCCGTTCTGATGCCCGAACCAATCAACACCGCCAACCACGACGGCGCCGCAAGCTTCTCCGCCGACGGGCAAACGATGGTCTACGGCGCCTGCGGTCGCGAAGATGGTGTCGGAAGCTGCGACCTCTACATCGCCTACCTCAACGGCACCGAATGGTCGACGCCCACGAACATGGGCAATGTGGTCAACAGCTCATCGTGGGATGCGCAGTCGACGATTTCATCCGATGGCAACAAAATCATCTTCGCCTCCGAACGACCTGGTGGTTACGGCGAAACAGATCTTTATATGGCTGAAAAAAATCTGTTCGGCGACTGGGGCGTGCCGGTAAACCTCGGACCGATTGTCAATACTCCTTTTGGCGAGTACACACCATTCCTAAGTCAGGACGGGAAGACCCTGTACTTTTCATCATACGGTCATTCGGGCTACGGCGGCTCCGACATCTTCAAGAGCGTATTGGAAGATGGAAAATGGTCAAAGCCTCTGAACGTTGGTCAACCGCTGAACACTCCCGGTGACGACCGGTTTTTCACGATCGGTGGAACAGGGGATCTTGGATATTTCGCCTCCAACCGCGAGGGTGGTCTGGATCTGTTCGAAATCGAAATTCCCGAGGCGATGCGTCCCGAGCCCACAGTGATTGTGAGTGGCACTGTGACCGATGCAAGAGACGGGCAACCTCTTGGTGCTTATGTCCTGGTGGAAGACCTCACTACTGGCGAACTGATTGCCGTCAACAAAAGCAACAGTGCCACGGGAAGATACCTGGTTGTGCTTCCCGCCGGGAGAAAGTACAGTGTGTCAGCAAACAAAGAGAGTTTCTTTTTCTACTCCAATCGTTTTGATGTGCCGATTGAAGCGAAGTTCAGGGAGGTTGCGATGGACATCAGCCTGAAGCCCTTTGAGAAAGGCGCCAAGGTAGTCCTTAACAATATCTTCTTTGAAACCGGAAAGTCCACCCTGTCGTCCGAGAGCCGGCTCGAGCTTGAAAAAGCAATTGCGTTGATGCGGCAAAACCCTTCGATGATCATCGAAGTAGGTGGTCACACCGATAATGTTGGAGACGACGCTGCGAACATGAAGTTATCGCATGACCGTGCCAGGTCGGTGCGCGATTACTTAGTTGCCGGTGGTATAAAGCCTGAACGACTTCAGGCAAAAGGCTACGGCGAACTCAACCCGATCGCATCCAACGACACCGATGAAGGACGAAGGGCCAATCGGCGTACGGAGTTTGTAATCCTGGAATTTTGATGGGAACATTTCGAGAGCGGTCTACCCTCACATCAGCCGTGTGCCCGTCTCAATCTGCTTCGCAAAAGGTTGCTCGTAAAATCTCTTTCCTGTAGCCCGGTACAAAGCATTCGCCACTGCTGCAAACGCAGGAGGGAACAGTGGCTCGCCCAGACCGGTCGGGTCTTCGTGATTCTCGACAAAATGAACCTCTACATGCTTTGGAGCTTCCTTGTGACGGATCATCCTGTATCGATCAAAGTTGTTCTTTTCAGGAACGCCGTTCTTGAATGTCAGTTCTCCAAACAACGCATTTCCAATTCCATCAATTATTCCGCCCTGGCCCATGTTCTTTGCCGCATCGGGGTTAACTACAATCCCGCAATCTACTGCCGCAATTACATTTTCGATTACAGGCTTGTTTCCGTCAAGGCGTAACTCTACTACCTCAGCCACATAGGTGTTGTGACAGAAGTATGCCGCCACACCGCGACCAATATTGGCGGGCTTCTGATGCCAGTTTGATTTTTCCCTCACCAGTTTCAGAACGCCTGCATACCGATCGGGATCGTAATCGTTGTTCTGACCGACGGGATTCCTCTTCGCGCGGTCCAGAAGCTCAAGCCGGAAATCTATTGGATCCTTTCCCGCAAGCTCGGCGAGTTCATCGAGGAACGATTGCTCGGCAGCCGCGTTGAAGTTCGAGCGTGGTGCGCGAAAAGCACCAATGGTTATGTTAGAAGGAATAAACCAACCCTCCGCCAGGTAGTTATCAACCGCACCAGCTGGAAATCTGTTCGCATGTATCGGGTGTTCAGGAATTCCACCACCCCTCACATGGAAAGCGATCAAGTTATTGTCTTTGTCCAGGGCAGCCCTGTACGTCGCGGTGTAAGTCGGGCGATAAATTCCGTAAGTCATGTCATCTTCCCTGGTGTACATCAATTTCACAGGAGCTTTAATCGCCTGTGAAATGATCGCCGCCTCGACGAGATGATGTCCATATGCCCTAACGCCAAAACCTCCGCCCATGCGCGCCAGCCTGATGTGCACTTTTTCCTTCGGAAGTCCAAGCCGGGCAGCGATCGTATCTTTAATAAATCCAGGAGCCTGAATGGGAGCATAGATCTCGGCGCCATCGGCGGAGACATTCGCGAAACAGTTTACCGGCTCCATCGTATTATGGGCGAGATGCGGCGCGGTATACGTTCGCTCAAGAACTTTAGCCGCCGATTTAAACGCGGCTTCGGGGTTCCCATCCCGGCGAAGAACGTCCGCCTTGCCTTTCGATGCTTTCATCATTTGCGCACGATGGCTTTCCGTGCTCTCCAATCCCGCCGGCACTACATCGGTGACTGTTCCTCGTCCCCATTGCTGTACCGTAATCGCATACTCAGGCATCTGTTCAAACTCAACTTTCAACGCTTTCTTTGCGTTCATCACTTCCCAAGTAGAATTCCCGACGATTACTCCCAACTCCAGGAAGCTGGTGGTGTCGAAGGCGTTCCGCTCATACTCCTCGGGTAGGGTCTTGATCGTGAACACATCCCTGATCCCCGGCATCGACTTGACGGAGGACGCATCAAGAGATTTGATCCGCATGCCAAACGGTGGGTGCACTG
>CAZLWX010000178.1:0-5590 GCA_964563295.1 uncultured Roseivirgaceae bacterium
CAAAGACAGAAAAGCTTTCTCAGATGACTCTTGATAGGCCTCCAGAAGCTGCGGTGCCTCGTCCAGAAGCCGTTTGGCCAAATCCTCCTCTTCAGGCTCGGCCTCCTGAATAAACTCTTTGACCTCCGTAAATCTGTGGCTCAATGCTGATGGAAGTTTGTCACGTATCTCTGAAATAATTGAGTGAGCACGTTCAAGGAGCGCTTGAAAATTAATTCGTTCTTCGCTAAGGTGATTATCGATCAGTCCCACAAATGCATGTTGAATAGTCAGGGGCCGATCCCTCAATGCAAACTTTTCAGCAAGTCCAAATAGCAATAGCTGTTTAGCCGATATCGGATACTCTAGGATTAGTGGATGAAATGGGTCATAGAAAAAATCGACTTCCACACCATCTTGAAACAGCAGATAAGGCATCCGCCTCCCATCTTGCCGAATTACGCCTTCCTTTATCCTCCAAGACGTGACATCTAGACCCAAGGCAGTTCCATATCGGTAACTACCAGACAGAGATGTCTCCTTGTCTGAAATCTGAATTAGGTTGTCCCTTGCGGAAGTTATCACTTGTAATGGACTGCCAACCTGAGTCGAGGCGGATGAGGAAGGCGGCGTCCCTGTTGGGATCGTAGGTTGCTGATCAACATACCATCCAATATCATCGGATGGCAATTCACCTGGATTGATAGGGGTGCTACTTTTCCCACCCTCACCCCTTTCACGATCCGCTTCCTGAGCAGCCTTATACCACTTTTCGTCCGACTCGTATTCCAAATCTTTCTCATAGAATTTACGGGCAAATTGCTTCGCGACAGCATTTGCGACAGCAAGGTTTCTTGTGCCAGGGTCTGGCCTCCGATACGCATTTACAAGTTTCCCCATTGGGGAATCGTTGTCCCCATCGTAACCAAATAGTTGCCGCTGCTTTGGCAATATCGGACCGGCCCCTCGAATAGCCTCTAACGTCAATCGCCAAGCGCGGTCACTCGTGTCAAAACCATTTTTCTGGTAAGTCGGAATGAGATAGTCAACATGCAACTCGCCAACAATTCTTCCCCCGATTGTAGATCCCAATTCAACAGGATATTCTTGGACAAAAGAGCCTGTATCTGGGTTCTCATACCCAAAAAGTGATTTGTCCCTAATTAATATTTTACGGCCATTCCTGACTAGATCAATTCCGAAATCCTGAGGATCTGAAAACCGCTGAATTCCCAGCCATCCTTTTAGTCTTCTCGAGCGCTTAACAATAAAGTCTGGAACGTCGCCTCCCTTGCTAAGCTGCACATCAAGCTCGCTAACCTCATCTTCAGTTAGATATCTATTTCTAGAAGTATCAAAATATGTCTCACCCAAATCCCTATCGATGCCTTGAACTGCCTCGATGCGATTACCCTTCCTGACTACATAGCGTGACTCACCCCATATGCAATGCGGTCGGGGCGAAAGTTGCTTCCCTTGAATCAGCAACTGAAGCTTTCCTTTCCCTAAAGTCGGAGTGTAAATTGTTTCTAATTGTTTCCTGATTTGCGATTCCTTTCGCTTTAACTCGTTGAAAATACCTTCTCTAAGATCTGTAACGATTATCCGAGTTCCTGATTCCCCTTTCAGCTTCTTGGCAAAACGTACTACTTGCGCCGCGAACGATTGCGATTTGATAAGCTGATCGAAATTTATCTTAATGCCAATCCATTCCGTTGATTCAGGGGTTGCGGAGACAAAAATAGTCTCATTTCCTAACCTTGCTGTCGAGATGTTAAACCCCATTCCAAAAAGACCAAGGTTGTGAATTGGATCGCTACTTGAATACCCTGCCTTAGCCGCTTTTTGTAATGTGTCAATCGGCATACCGAGTCCATTGTCTTCGATCACCACTTCCCTTTCCTTGGGCGGGACATTTTCACTTGACCAGTATACATCTATTCGAGGAAGCGATGCAGATCTTCCCTTTTTTTCCGAGTCACTGAAACCGTCAATCGAGTTGTCGATTAATTCCGCCAGACATTGCCAAGTCGCAAATGGGATATCACCAAGCGTTCTCAGAATTCGGGGTGTGGGCGTTATATCAATTCTACTTTCCTCCATCCGTGCTTTCGTAAACAGATTTCAAGAATTTAGCTAATGTTCTTGCCACGACATTCGACAAAAGTGGTGGAACAGCATTTCCGATCTGCATTACGTTCGTTGTAGCTGAGTGCGGAAATGCAAAAGAATCGGGAAAGCCTTGAAGTCTTGCGCACTCTCGAACAGTGAGCCGTCTATCGAGACGATAATGAAATTGCACCCGTGATTTTGCGTTTGCCCTAATTGTGTATGATGGGAAATCAGCGGGGGTAACCTCATCACCTTGACCGTTGCCCTTTTTTGCCCTAGATGCCTTAAAATATTGCGATTGGTTCGGTATTACTTCATCATCAATTTTCTCCAGGTCATGAATTGCCCATTTGGTAGACCTAAATTCTCCTTCCGAATGACTTTTTCGCGGTTCTGTTGGAAAATGGTCAATATCATCTCTAACGCCAATAATAAAAAGACGCGTACGTCTTTGTGGAAGGCCAAAATGTGGGCCATACAGTGTCCACACCTTCACTTTATACCCAGCATCTTCGATTTCGCCAACTATTCTCTCCAGAGCGCGGCCATTATCGATATTGGCCAACCCTGGCACGTTCTCCCCAACCACGACTAGCGGGCGGTGAATTTTGGCATACCGCACTAAGGCTTTATAAAGTTGCCCGCGTTCTGAGTTGAGGCCTTTTCGCGGGCCGCTTGTAGAGAATTCTTGACAGGGGAAACCCCCAATCAAAATGTCGGCCGGAACAATGCTTCGCGGTGAGTAATTCGACAAATCCTTTACCTCCGCGTGATCAGAAATGTTTCTCTGATATGTATCGATGCATTTTGCATCAAAATCATATGCAGCCCTTATTTGGAATGGAAGCTTCGAGATATTTCTATCTTTATAACTAAAGCCCCCTAAGAAGCCGAGGTCTAAACCACCACAGCCGCAGAAGAAAGAGACCGTTGAATATGGTTCGTTTGCGCTTGCTATATTCCTTCGCATGGGTCAGTCCGCAATAACTACAAAACGTGACCAAGATGACAAATCAGTAAAATGCATTTCTTGCGTGAAATTTAGAGTGCTTCTTTGCCAAGTGCTGTCACTCATGCGCCCTAAAATTCTTGAATGATTCCTAGTGGGCTAGCGATCGCGCGGGCCTGACTGCGAATCCTTCTTTCGCGTGCAGGCCCTGCCTGCCTGCTTCTCCGGCACGCAAGCAATGTGGGGCAAGGAATCGTCGAATAAAAATAAAGAATTGTCCCTAAAGACCAAAACGGATCTAGCACCAAAAAAATTGGCGTATAAATCCCACTTTTGTAAGTTGCTTCCACCCCCCACTCCCATGGCTGAACCCTGGACCCGAGAAGAAGTCGAGCTAATCGTCGCGGAGTACTTCGAGATGTTGTCGAAGGAGCAGGCTGGTATTGCCTTTAATAAATCGGAGGTCCGGAGGGGATTGCAGCCCCTGCTGAAGGACAGGTCGGAAGGATCAATCGAATTCAAGAATCGGAACATCAGTGCGGTGCTGGCCAGGATCGGTCAGCCTTATGTGGGGGGATATTTGCCGGCTTACAATTATCAAAGACAATTGCTGGAAGAGGTTGTGTTCTCCTACATCAGGCAGAAGCCCGAAGCGGAGAAAACATTCAAGCTATTCGCTGAGACGGCGCCCACACCGAAAACCCTCGTCTTCGAAAAGATGCTGGAAGAAATGCCCAAGGCGGAAGCGTTGGTGCAGGAGCCCGAAATAATCTACAGAAGTCCCGTCAAGGTAAACTACCTCGAACTGGAACAGGCAAATCAGACTGTTGGCAGGACCGGTGAAAGTATCGCGCTCGAGTATGAGCGTTGGCGTCTTATCCATGCGGGGAAAGAAAGTCTGGCCGACAAAATTGAGTGGGTTTCGCAAACACAAGGTGATGGACTTGGCTACGACATCCTTTCCCGGAATACGAACGGAACGGATCGCTATATTGAAGTCAAATCCACGAAGCTGACAAAGGAAGCTCCGTTCTACTTCTCTCCACTTGAATACGACTTCTCGAAGAAACAAAGTTCGAGCTTCTACCTGTATCGTGTCTTCAATCTAAAAGCAGACCCCAAACTGTTTATCGCCAACGGCGCGTATGATACGTTTTGCAATATGAGGCCTACGCAGTTTAAAGGGTCATTTTAGCGATACTGAAAAAATAAAAACTCATTCAACGTCTTCGGATGATAATCAAAACACGGAAAGGCGCGTGTTTCTATGAGGGTCGAGCGGACGCCGTTAGCAACTTGCTACAAATGACTGGGTTACGAGATGCAATCGAATGACTCAACTTTTTCTTTGTCTCGATTGGTTCTATTCGTATATTTGTAATGTGTATCATTACACAGTACGTTGTTTTGTATGAAACGGGTATTAAAAAAATGTCCCTTTTAAGGGAAATACATATGATCAACGGAATAGTCCATGATCCAATCATTCAAACACAAGGGGCTCAAGGAGCTCTTTGAAAATAGTCGAACCAGCAAATTGCCACCTGAAAGATTGAAAAGAATCAAGATGATTCTCACGGTACTCCACAACGCTGTAGACTTGAAGGACCTGAATGCTCCGGCCTTCAGGTTGCATAAATTGAAAAAACCGCCGCTTGATGGATACTATTCCATCGATGTCAGCGGAAACTTCAGGATCGTTTTTTGGTTTGAGAATGGCAAGGCCAGTGACGTGGATTACCTGGACACGCATTAAGGAGCCAACAGGGAGGAATAAAGAAATAACGACATACAACCAGCTATGAAACAATATATTCAACATAATCCGCCTCATCCTGGAGAGATCCTGTCGGATCTGTACCTCGAGCCGCTAAAGCTCACGGTGACTGAGGCGGCCGATAAATTGTTGATCACAAGACCAAATTTGTCGGCGATAATAAACGGAAAGGCCGGCATTTCAGCATCCATGGCCGTGAAGCTGGCACGAGCGTTCAATACCACTCCCCAGTATTGGCTCAACCTCCAGGCTAACTACGACCTTTGGCAGGTAATGCAAAACGATAAGGCGGTGAAAAAGGTTAAGTCTCTCGTATAAAGCGACGGTAGCTCTTTTTTCCAAGTCCCAAGCACAAGCAACTCGCGCATAAGACCCTCCAACTTGACACGCGGCTCGAAACAGGCCACAAAGGCCCAAAGGCACTAAGGGTGACTCCCGGAAGACCATTCAAAGTTTGGAATTTGAAGATTGATTTTTGGAATTTAATTGTTCCCGATCCCGATAGCTATCGGGACTTTCGGGATTGGTGCTTGGTGCCTGGAACTTCTTCGGTGGTCGATACCGTGAAATTGATCCCGCCCATTATAGGGATGTTATTCTGAATTTCAGTTCTCCTCCCAATGGTACTCCATCCAATCCACCTCGAGTCCGTAGGGCTTCAACGGCCTCTCCAACGAATTCGGATTTCCCTCGACCGACCACGCATCGGTGTGCCAGAAGTTAAGGCGGTATCGCGAGGCGTGTTGAGGTATACCACGCGTGGAGCCGCGGTA
>CAZLWX010000179.1:0-5493 GCA_964563295.1 uncultured Roseivirgaceae bacterium
GTTTAAGAAATATAGTCTTTGACGGGATGGTAGATTTTTTTTCACCCAGGGCCTGCCTTGCATGAACACTAGCTAAAAAACCCGGTCTTCATGAAATAGTCGAATACTTCGATATACGACTCACTATTTCCGTTGGGAATTTCTACCTGGTTTACCAAGAGCAATATCCCGAACAAGATAAGGAGAATGATGGCCAATACTCTGACCAACGGCGTAGCGCGGCGTCCATACAATTCAATCAACTTGTCGCTTTCCATAATTTCCTCCTTGTTTAAATAGCAAGTTAGGAAAGGTTTCGTCGGAAAGCGATGATGGAAATCAGTGCCGAAATTGATTAACGTCAGGGCTGATGTGTCGTGCAACTTCGGTATGGTGTTCATTCTATACTCCGGCATCATGACGCGCCGCGTCGGCTGCGATGTGACCAGCGAAGGCGGTGACAAACGCTGTCATTCCGGTTAGCTCATGCAATTCAGAATACACGCCGTCAGAGATTGCCGAACGGGGCGAACAAATCACCGAAGCAGCCGTATAAAGGTTCTCTTGGACCAGTTGAAATAGAGGAGAATGTCGCGAAATGTCCTTCACTGGAGTTCTTGATCCCATCGCATCCTCAACCAACATAAGCCAACCGAGGAATGGCCGCGGGTGCATTCCAAATCCCCCTTCTCGATAGGCCGTCCAAAAGTCATGCGCGGTACCAATTGCTTCCTCAGCACGATTGTTATAATTATTACCAAAAGAAGGACCAACTTGACTTTTGAGTTCAAGAGCCGCGATCAACCGATCATCAGACATAATAATCAAATCCCACAACTTGGTTGGTCGAAAAAATCCAGGAAGTGTTAGAAGTCTCCCTTTTTGATGTATTTCTGCCTCCGATAATCCATTTGACTTGACCAAATCAATGATGAGGGCAATGAAACCGTCCATATTCTTGCCCGCCGTCACGCCAGCCCGCTCTCCTGCATCAAACTTGCCTGCTTCTATCTGTTTCTGTCTCGCTTTTTCTCGATTTCCCCAAAAGGCCTGGATGGCCTCCGTGGTCTTAGTCTGGTAGTCAGCTAGGTTTAAGGGCATAAGTATAGTCATTCAAGATTCCCATTTCCTCAGAAGTAAACCCAAAAAGTTGGCACATCACAGTCTGAGTTACAGATGGATTTGGCTCCTCACCTGCACTTATTAACTGTTCTTTGATGCTATCGGAAATGGATCGCCAAAGGGGCAGCCGTATCCTGCGCAGGTATTGCGCGTGAAATCTCAAATATCCGCCTCGCATTTGAGTCGAGTACGCAGACACAAACAAGTTAGCGATGCCTGATACAAGCACCGCGTGCAGTGCTCTAAGATCCCATTCTTGTGATGTAATATAGTAAAGGTTGTGATGAGGGTAAAATTGACCATTGTCAAATACAATTTGAGCTTTTCCCTTGATGTCCGGTATCAGCAGCTTAGGCGTGAAAGTCAGGGAGGGATAAATTTTGTCAATCGTCCGATACCAAAACGCGGGATTTCTTGCAGAAATGTGGCGCCTCTCAATTAATGCCCTATGCTTATTAAGGTAGGCACTGAGTCGCGGATAACTTTCAAGTCGAACGAGTGCACCATCTTCCCCGAATGGATTGAGCACCCCATTTCCACACCAGGAAATCTGGCCACTTTCGATGTCCCTGGTCATCACTAATGGAAGCTTTCGGTCCTCCTCAACATCGAGCTCATTAAACGGCGCGACAAACACTTTGTCCGCACCAGTCGCAACTCCGATTCCTACCTTGCACCCCGTATCTTCGATTACTGGAAATTTACCTTCTAACTTCCGGACGAGGCTGAGCCCGCGATGGGATCCAAGTATCCATGGTTCAGATCCGCACGTCACGCCCTCCGCCTCCTGAATATTCGAGTTATCCGTCAATTTGCCAGCACCATTGAGACGCAGACCCAAGTCCATCAAGTTCTTTGAGCTAATTTCCGGACGATAGGCAATTCTGGTCTTCGTACCCTCGCCCTTTCTCAACACGGTGATCGCAGGGTAAGCAATTACGTCTTCCCTAAATGCCCTAGTGTCCACCATATCGATGTGAAATTTTAGATGAAAATGGCCAGCAATTAACCTTCGTAACGGACCGCCATATTTGTTTTTCATCCACCTATCGGAACAAATGAAACCCAAATGGCCATCATCTCTCAGCTCCATGAGGGATCGTTCGATAAAAGGAACGTAAAGGTCGGCTCGATCATAAATCGTAGAATATCGATTGCGATACTCGGCCAACAGGGCGGCCGGAATCAATTCCTGTCGAACATAGGGCGGATTGCCAACGACAAAGTCAAAGCGTTCGGAAAGTGCATCTGTAAGAAGGAAATCGTCATTGACCAACCACTTATCCGCGAGCGCGTTTGCTTGAGCTTTCGAGAAGCCCTCCGAGATCAGGTAATCTACCACTTTTTGTGAGGTTCTCTCCCAGGTTGGTCGATGGAGTTCAACGGCAGTGATTGCGTTAGAAATATGAATTTCGGCGTCCTTCAATTCTGGTGACACTTTTTTCAACGCGACAATGAGTCTCTCCAGTGCTGGAAAAAGAAAATCGCCGTCACCAAATGAAGGCTCCAACAAACGCAACTCAGCAAGAGGACGCTCAACGGTATAGCCAACCAAATTCAGGATGAATTCTACGACCTCCCGGCGCGTGAACACCGCGCCCCGCTCTTGTGCCTCAGCGTTTTGCCTTGCTACCTTGTTGGCAGGATCATCGTTAGGGCCGAGTCCAGGAATAAATGGCTGATAAGCTTTTTGCCCGATTGCTTGCGTTGACATTTTTCGCTTCGGTAATTGCTCAAAGGTAACTCTGACAAGATTCCCGGACAACTGGTTGGCTTCCAGAAACAATTGATGTCAAGAAATATAATGTCAAATTGTGACAGGTAATATCATTTTAGTGAAAGCGGTTCGTCAACGGTCCATACAAAGAATTACCGGTTGCCGATATCAGGAACTCCGTACATTTGCACCAACCCTTTTGAAGTAATATCCCAATTCCATCTTTCTAAGACTGCCTGCTTGCCGCGTTGTCCTAACTCAGCGGCAGTGTCCGGATTCCGTTGAAGGAAGAGAATCTTTTGAGCAAGACTTTCGGGCTCATCCGCGCGATGAACCAACCCGCAGTTTTCTTCGGCAACAAGTTCCGCCTGCGCGGTGCAATCGCTCACGACCACAGGCACGCCCATGACCATATACTGAAAAATTTTGTTGGCGTAGGTTGTGTCGTGATGGCGGTTTCGTTTTAGTGGCGACAGTGCAACCGAAGCGTGCTGAAGGTAGCTCGACAACAACTCGGGGGCTTGCCAACCCTCGAACATCACGCTGTCGGAAATTCCAAGCCCTGTGGAAAGGGCTTTCAACTCCCCATCCGCCGAACTTTTCCCAACAAACCACAGTCGTGCGTTTTGCACTTCACGGACGATGGCAGCGAAAGCGCGAATGGCGGTATCGGTGCCCCGCCGAAGGGATGTGTCGCCGATATAGACAATATTGAAAAAGCCATCCATTCGGGCGACAATGTTTTCATTGACTGCATGACGCGAAAAATCGGCCGGTTTTACTGTATTCGGAACGACGATCACATTACCGCTGACCTTTCCCGTCTGCTGAACAATATCCTGCTTTGCCGCCTCGGTTACGACGATGACCCTGTCCGCGAGGGAAGCAAGGTCGTAGTACTTCTGCGACCAACGTTTGAGATCGATCAGTATCCTCCCCGAAAAGGTCCGCACATGCCTATAGTCGCGCATGATCTCCGGTCGGTTTTCATGGTAGTCAAGCACAACGGGTAGCTTGAATTTCCTATTTGCATCAAATGCCGCAGCCGCTATGACAAGATCATGAACATGCATTACCTGAACGTCGTACGCATCAAGGAAATCGCTGATCAGGCTGGACGTGCGCCAGTGGTAGAACGGCAACGTGTACGCGAGTGCAGAGAGCTTGTACAAGATTGTTCCGGCGGGGTATCGCACGACACGAATACCGCGATGATCTTCAACTCCGCTCCTGCCATTGAAATCCAATGAAAAAAGAAAGACCTCATGTCCCGCCTGTAGCAACGACAAAGCCTCGTTTTCAACCCGAACATCCGGTGGAAATACATTGTCGAGGACCATGCCGATTCTCATGGGACAAATATATTGGTTATTACAAGCAAGGCAGTCATTCCTTGTTATCGCCGGGATCAAGAAAGAGAAACGGACTACCGGATGAAGTTATTCGCCGGTAGGCCATGATTCGCCCCATTGAAAAAATAATCGACGCTGCAGTTCGCAAAAAGATAATTGGCAAAAGCAAGTTTCCGGAAAAAAAATAGTAGAACGTCTCTTTGAGACTCCAACCCAATCCATTCATCGCAGCGCGTGCCAGTGACTTGTTGATGTCTGTACATCGCGCCAAAATTCCCGTGTAATAATAGTTCACGTTTCTTCGATAACTGCGGCTGGACAACGGGCGGCCTTCACGGTCATGCCGGATAGCTGAAGAAGTAGCAACCGCAAGCCGGTGTCCAAAGAAAAAGCAACGCTGTAAAAAATCCCGGTCTTCACCGTAATGATAAAATAAGTAACCAAATCCGCCGACATCCCGAAGGCACCGCTTGTGCACTAACCAGGCGGCAGCATTCGCAAAGGGCACCTCAAGCACCGCCTTTAAAGAACGATTCTCGATATAGCGAACATCATCCGCCGTCAAGTGTCTCAGTAAATAACTGCGAAAGCCATGATCGAGTTTATCGCCTGACGCTGAATAGTGAACTGGACTGAGGACTCCATATTGAGGATTGTGCTGGTGTGCCCGGATCAGTATGTCAATCGTATCAGTTTGTATCCACGCATCCTGGTTCAGCAGAAAAACGTAGTCCGCGCCGCGTTGGAGTGCAAGGGAGATACCAACATTATTTGCTTTGCCAAATCCGAGGTTCGCTTCCTGTCTTACAATCAGTACATCTGAAAAATTGTGCTCGACGAGTGGAATGGTGTTATCCGAAGAACAATTGTCTACTACAATGATTTCAACCGGATAGTTGCTGCCGGCCAGCGAGCCAATGCATTTTGTTATCCAATTGCTGCCATTGTAAGTTACAACAATTGCAACGACACACTTAAAGGGTGTTGATGAATTCATGCCAGTAATCCGGAGATTTGAGGCCAAGAAGGTTTACCCGTTGCTTGTCAAGGTCGTCATAGGTCAGCGATTCAACTTCCGCCTGGCTGAGTGATAATGCAGGTGTCCCGCGACGACGACGAGCTACGCCAATTCCATAATCGCAATCCAGAACAAACATCTCGATATCGTCACACTGAGAACGAATGTGGGCGATAGCTTTCCACACATCTCCGTTCCACTCGGCACTCTTGCCTTCAAACTTCTTCATTATCTCCAATGGAGAATGGCCATATTCCGCCGCTTCACGGGTCATTGGATTGCAATCGTGCAGCAGGATGACGCCG
>CAZLWX010000180.1:0-3875 GCA_964563295.1 uncultured Roseivirgaceae bacterium
CGACTTTTTTTCGCGACTTATCTTCGCAAGTAAAGTACCGGCCGGCGCCGTCTGGCAGGCCCGACAACATGCTCTGAATATTGACAGAAAAGACACTCCGGATTGGTCCTGCTAAAAGTCGATACACCCGCCGAGTTGGTTTGTCAACTTAGGCGGGGGCTCCAAATGCGGTGGTCCCGATAGCCATCGGGAGTGGCCCGTCGACCTTCGTTCACTCCCCCTTCATCGCAACGCCACCCTAACCTGCAACCTGTAACCTGCAACCTGCAACCGTCCCGCCCTACTAACGAGACCTCACACATAATACGACTCAAAACTTATAGTAGCTGGAACTCCTTCGGCGTTTCTTATGCACCGCCGCCCCAGTCATCGCTCCAAATCCGCCGACTAGCCCTCCCGTTATTGCGGTGACGACGAAAATAAGTGGTTTGTTGAGGGAGAAAATCTCCGCAACACGAGAGACGAACTCGGTTTCGGCCCAGGTTTCGATCAGGAGCGCTTTCAACACCCAGAGCAAAGCGATGCCCGCGAAACCCGCGAGAAAATCAGAATGACTGTTGAAGATCAATCCACCCAGGAACGCGGCGATCGCAACCGACCACCACGGGAGAAACAGCTCAAGGAAAAATCCGAGAATAGCGACAAAAATAGTTTCGATGATGAATTTCATTCGGATGGAATTAGCCTGGTGGTGGAAACGGATTTTGGAAATAGTGCATCGGTCGTGGATGCAAAGTTCAGCCGAAAATATTGACCGGAAGCCCACGTGCTGACCATGTTGTCGTAGAACGGACTACCTGGATTGCCGGATTGTCCGCCGGGATAGACACCCCACGCTACAGGCCCGGACTTCTCCAGGCTCACAATCATCCGCCAGCTCGGACCGCTGCGCGTTGACGCCGCGTTGATGATGCTGGAGCCGCCACCGACGTTAACGTGCTGACTGAGGGGCGCCAGCCGCAACAGGTGCTGGATGTAGGTGTTCTTGTAGGCGCCCCACATCGGACGAGTTCCGTTTTTCGTTTCCCATTCCTGAACTCTTTTCACGCTTTCGCGGAATGACAGTCTGACGACAGCCGCAAGGTCTTCCTTATCCGGCGTCGACAAAATATCCCACATTGGAAAATCAGGTTTCGTTTTCATCAGATGAATGGTAGGGAAGTCGCTCGGAACATCGAGGGCGTGTTGTTCATTCTGCATCTCATCCCACATCATCGCTTTCATCACGTTCCACCAGACCTCATAATAAGTTGCCGGTACGGATTCGGCGTGGTTGAAGTAGTCCCAGTTGCCCAACGCCACCACGACTTCGTTTTCCTTTCCGACGAGCGCGGTTTTGTCCAGCAATGATAGCATCAACGGCAGACTTTCCGCCGCCTGAAGATTGTAGTTGTCACTCTGCAGCTTCATCAGATCCTGCACGGTGACTTGTGTGGCTTTTGAAAGGACCTCGTTGATACGGCGGTTGCGATAGGTTTCGAAGTTGACTCCATATATATAATACGGATAGGTCGAATCGGCGGGGAACTGATTGGCCGAGCTGACAAATCCCCTGGAAGGGTTCTTGGTCATCACATTCTGTTCAAAGGGGATGAAGGCCTGCCACTCCTGACTGGTCTTTGTTCCGTCAAGGACAAACTTGCCTTCATTCCGGCGTCTCACCGGAAACTTTCCCTGGATGCGCATGGCGATGTCGCCGCTCGCGGCCGCGAAAGCGAAGTTCTGGGCAGGGGCGGACCATTGGTCCAGAGCACTCATGTAGTCGTCGTGGTTTTTCGCACGGTTCAGCATGAGGAGGGCTTTGAGTTCGTTCGAGCCATCGTGCGCAATCCAACGGAACGCGTAGCCGTTACGTTCATCGTCGCCGTGAAAGCTGTTGTCGTACATGACGGGCCCGTGGTGTGTATAGGCCACGGTGTCGTAGAACGCCTCGCCACCGCGAACCATGATCTTTTCGACTTTCTTCTGAACAGGCCTCCACTGCCCGTCGCTGAGATATTCATTTCGTTCTTCATCGCGGAACTGGATGCGGTACCAGTCGACGAGGTCGCGCTGGGCATTGGTTTCGCCCCATGCGATGGAATCGTTGAAGCCGATGACGATCACGGGCGCACCAGGGATGGTTGCGCCCATCACATTGCGCGAAGGCGAGTGCAGGTGGGTGACATACCAGATGGACGGAAACGACAAATTCAGGTGGGGATCATTGCAGAGAATCGGAGCGCCGGTAGATGTCTTCGAACCGCTAACGACCCAGTTATTACTGCCGATGCCCTGTTGCTTTTCCTCGCGGGGAATGTTGACTAACGCATCCGGTACTGCAAGCGGAATCGTGTCAAGGGTAACCGGAGTGAAATTCCATCCTCCGGGGTTCGACACGATCGGGTCGCCTGTGGGGTGGTCTACATCGAAGTACAGCAAGTCCACGATTTCGGGTCCAAACAGATTCAGCGCGTTGGTCATTTCAACGTCGCTCTCGCTGATGTTCAGGGTCTGCGAAAGATTTTTCAACAGCAAGCCCATCTTCAATGGTGTCCATTCTTCGGGTTTGTAGTTGAGGAGTTTATATTCAAAGGGGAGGTCGTCATCGCTCAGCGTTTGAATGTATTGGTTCACGCCCGCGGTATACCGAACGATTGCGTTCTTCACCACCGGGTCTTGCATCATCGCTTCCGTGGCGTGTTCGGCGCCGTAGACCATGCCGAGTCTGCGCTGGCGACGGTCGTAGTCGAGTGCGGCCTCGCCGATGACTTCGGAAATTCTTCCGGCTGCGGCGAGCACCTGGAATTCCATTTGCCAGAGACGGTGTTTTGCTGTGATGTATCCTTGCGCCAGGAATAGGTCGTCGTCGTTTTCAGCGAAGATGTGAGGAATAAACAGGCTGTCGTACACGACGGTCACGGGTTGTTCAAGGCCATTGATCTCAAGTTCCGTTTCCCCCGAGGGAAAGCGTTCGATGTTCTGCCAGAAGCCGTGAAACGGATCTAAGAATTTGCCGAGGGCGGGAACGGGAGTGCCTGCGATCCGCCAGTTGTTGTCCAATGCATAGATCAGCGCAACCGTTATAACAAATGAAAAGATGAACCGGATATTTCTCATGAAGGGAGGATAATGTGTAATAAAGTAAAAACCTTTTCCTAATTTTCGGCAACGATTGTCTTAATTTATTGTCGGCGGTGGTCACAACTTAAAGTGCTTTGCCAAAATATACGAAGGAACAAATCAGGAAAGCGTCGCTCATCAAAGCGATTTTCTTCGACGTAGATGGCGTACTCACCGATGGCCGGATCGTTTACGATGACGCGGGCAGGGAAATTAAGATGTTTAACGTCAAGGATGGATTGATTGTATCCTACCTCAAAAAGGCCGGGATCGTCACCGGCGCCATTTCCGGACGTGAGTCGGCGGCGGTGACCCGTCGTTGTGCGGAACTACAGGTCGACTTCTGCCACCAGGGAATCCTCGATAAAGCATCGGTGTTCTCCAAGATCCTGGACCACTATTCGTTGAAACCGAAAGAGGTAGCATTCATCGGCGACGACATCAACGACTTGGCTGTCTTACGACTGGCGGGCTTCAGTATTTGTCCCGGCGACAGCCCCGACTATGTGAAAGAGCGCGTGGACCTGGTGACTTATGCGAGGGGAGGAAAGGGTGTGCTGCGTGAGGTCGGAGACCTGGTGCTCACGGCGAAAGGTTTGTTTGAAAAGATATTGGGAGATTGAGTTCGACTGAAAGCAATGGACGATAACAAGTTCCGGGGCCTCAAGTAGCTTGGGGATGGTCACCGGTCACCAGTCGCCAGTCTCGCATTGTTACGACGAGACTAATTGCACGAAGCCGAATATTGTTTGAGATTTGAAGATTGCGTATTG
>CAZLWX010000180.1:3975-5486 GCA_964563295.1 uncultured Roseivirgaceae bacterium
ATTGGGATTTCCAATTAGGGTAACAACAATGGAAACATATAACAAGCCCGTTCGTATCGGAAACGATGTCACGGTCGGCGGTAAGCGAATGGTCTTATTCGCCGGCCCGTGCGCGGCGGAGAGCTACGACATCTGCATGGAGACAGGCTCACACGTGAAGGCCATCTGCGCAAAGCTGGGCATTGACTACGTGTTTAAGTCATCCTTCGACAAAGCCAACCGCACGGCGGGGAGTTCCTACCGGGGTCCGGAGAAAGAAGGCGGCCTCGAAATATTGAGGCGCGTCAAAAAGGATCTACAGGTGCCTATCGTCACGGATGTGCATGAGTCCCACCAGTGCGCTGAAGTTGCCGAAGTCGCTGATGTATTGCAGATTCCGGCGTTCCTGTGCCGGCAAACCGACCTGCTCAAAGCCGCCGCACGTACAGGCCGCGCCGTCAAGATCAAGAAAGGTCAGTTTATGGCACCTGAGGATATGAAATATGCCGTTGACAAGGTGAGGGGCGAGGGAAATCAAAATGTTATCCTTACGGAACGCGGCGCCAGCTTCGGATATCATACACTGGTGGTGGACATGCGGTCATTACCGATCATGCGGCAGTTCGCTCCGGTGATTTTTGACGTCACGCACTCTGTTCAGCAGCCCGGTGGTCGAGGGGGATCGTCTGGCGGGCAGAGGGAATTTGCGCCTTACCTGGCCAAAGCAGCCGCAGCGGCCGGTGTTGATGGTTTTTTCATCGAAACACATCCGAATCCCGAAAAAGCGCTCAGTGATGGTCCGAACATGATCCCCTTGACGGAAATGGAGGACTTACTCGAGAGCATCCTCAGCCACTGGAAATTGTAATTCAGCTATGTGTAAGCGGTGTTGGCTTTATCTTTTTAAGGAATAACACTACATTTGTGCCAATTATCTATCGAGTTAGTGGACTTAACATTCTCCCAGGTATACGTTCTTGTTGTGGTGGTCTTCCTGGTCCTGTCGCTGTACCGCGAATGGCTTAACCCTGCGCTCACCTTCTTCGTAGCCGCGATCGCCCTCTTACTGGGCGGCATCATTACGCCGCTGGAATTGATCAAAGGCCTCTCCAATCAACAGATCATTCTCATTTTCATGCTGGTGCTGGTGACCGCGGGAATCCGAGGCATCTATGGCTCAGGAATATTTTCGCGATTGTTCGGCGACCGGCTACCACCACGCAAGTTCCTGTTGCGGATGATGGCGTTCGTATCCACCACGTCGGCATTCCTCAACAATACGCCGATTGTGGCGTTTATGATTCCCTATGTCAAAGATTGGGCAGAGCGTACAGGCCATCCCGCTTCGAAGTTCCTGATTCCGTTGTCGTTCTCAACCATCCTCGGCGGAATGATCACCGTTATCGGAACGTCGACAAACCTGGTGCTGAACGCCCTTATCGGCGAATACGGCCTGACCCTGCTGGGCTTTACGGACTTCCTCTACCTGGGACTGCTCGTTGCGGTCTTCGGCGGCGCATACCTGTACTTCA
>CAZLWX010000181.1:0-5484 GCA_964563295.1 uncultured Roseivirgaceae bacterium
GTTCATCGCGGTAAAAACGGCGGTCAGTCCGGTTACGCCAAGCGTCGCGGCCCCTAGGAAAAACAGGACCGGACCCGTTGCGGCAGCAATGCCCGCTAGGGCAAGGATGAACTTCTGCATGCCAGGATCGAGGTCAGCAAAACCCTTTGCCGTTCTTTCAACCCATTGGAAAAACGGCTCTGCGTCGTCAATGAGTTTCGTCAATACGGGGAGAAGCTGCTGGCCTATCGTGATAGCGACATCCATCAGCCGATTCCACAAGATCTGCAACTGGCTGGCCACTGTTTCGTACCGCTTCCTGGCCTCGTCGGTGAGTGCTGTGTTTTTCTCAAACTCCAAATTACCTTGCGCCACTGCGCGAGATAGGAGATCGCCTGCACCAGCGGTCGCAAGAAAGGCCGACCTAAGCCGCTCATCCCCGAGCCCCAACTCATCCAATGTGGCGATAGCCTTATCTCCCTGTAGTCCTAGCCCCTCGACAAACGCAACAAACGCCCCGGCAGCGTCCTCCCGGAACATCCGTTGAAACTCCCCAGCGCTGACTCCGGCAGTCGCCGCAAAGGAGGCTAGTTCATCCCCTCCCTTGGACACAGCAGCCACCATCGAGAGCAACACCTTTTGCACGGCCGTACCTCCAGCCTCGGCACCAATACCAAGCGAGGCAAACGCCGTGCTAATGCCAGTTATGTCGCCTGCGCTGAGCCCGGCGATCTTCCCCGCTCCGGCGATCCGCTGCGTGAAATCAACGATCATGGATTCAACGGTGGCAAAGTTGTTGCCCAATCCAACCACGGCGGAGCCGAGACGGTCAATCTGATCTTGAGGCAACTGCATGATATTGGCAATCTGAGCAAATGAGAGGGCAGCGGAATCGGCTGTCAGGTCGGTTGTCACCGAAAGCGCCGCAATCGTTTTCTCAAATTTCAGTACGTTATCGACGCCATTGATCCCCAGTTGACCGGCCAACTCGCCAATGCGATTTAACTCGTTAACCGAAACGGGAATCTCTTTTGCGAGGTCGCGGTTCGATTGCGCCAGTTGATCAAACTCAGCCTCGGTAAGATTCATGGTTTTACGGATACCGGCAAACGATGACTCAAAATCTATTGCAGCCTTCGACACCGCGACACCTGCGCCGACAATAGGCAGCGTCAAGCCAAGGGTCAGGGTTTGCCCTACGCTTTTCATGCTCTGGCCGAGCTTGTTAATCCCCTTAAAGCCCTTTTCCACTTTCTTCAGCTCGGAAAAAAACTTGCTCGTATTCGCACCGAAAACAAATATCAGGCTTTTTTCGGCCACCGTTTCTCCCTCCCGAGCTTCCCAACAGGAAAAATTTGCAATAAAATAACCCCCAAAAGGGGGGCGTTCAGGTGCTCAACAAGATTCCAGGCTTCCGATCAGGGAGCAAGTGGAAAAAGACGGTTGCTATCTTCGGGTACGGTCTTATTATCCTTGCAATTATCGGCGCATTATCCGGAGGTCCCGACAAAGGCCAAGACGCCGATGTTATCTCTGCATCGCAGGACCAGACGACCACCGAACAACCACAAGCGCCAAATTCGAAACCCGAACCAACGTGGCAGCCAGTAAAAGAATGGTCAGGCAACGGAATGAAGAGCACGGAGACTTTCCGCATTGCCAGCAGAGAATGGCGGATTAATTGGGAAACCCAAAACGAGAACATCGCCGGTATCTTGGGAATCTACGTCTATAAGGCAGACGGTTCTAGCCAGTCTAACCAGATGCCCGTTGCCATACCAGTAAACACTCAAGGCATAGGCAAAGACACAGCGTATGTTCACGAAGGCCCTGGAGAGTTCTATTTGCAAATTAGTTCGGCAAATGTTGATTGGCACATCATTGTGGAGGACCAGCGCTAACCAATCAAACCCTTTTCCCGCCCAGCGCCGCATTCCACGCCTCTGCAATCATCAGCATTTGATCGGGCGTCTGCGACTGCTTTGGCTTGCCCTCGCCCGGCATGAAATCCTGTGGCCGATAGGGTTCGCGCCTCCTCTTCTCGTCGCGGTGGATGTTCGCCAGTACCGAGCAGATCAAAGCGGCCCGGTAGTCGTTTCGCTCTTCCCGCGCCATGTAACCCTCGGCCATTCGGGTCCATTCCGTCAGAGTAAGTTGCCAAAACTCCCACGGCTTCAAGCCGATGATGTAGGCGACTTTCTCCATCTCGTCCAGCTTGTCAGAAAGACGGAGGTCGGCTACTTCGCCGCCTCCGTCTTGGCGTTTCCCTCATTGCCTTCCTCGTCGTCTCCCGGTTTGGCGATGATCCCGCTCTGCTGGAGCGCCTTCGTGACGGCGGCCATTGGCACGGATAGTTCCATGCCACCCTCCATGAGTGTTTGCAGCATGTCCCCGACTTTCTCCGGGGTAAGGGTTCGATCTTCATGCTTCAGCCCGGCCCAGATCAGCAGACGCATCGTGTTTAGCCCTACCCGTTCCTCCGACATCAGGGCTCCGATCCCTGCTCCAGCCTTGGCCTCCAGGTCCGCCAGGGCATTGAAGTCGTAGCGCAGCCGCTTCGGCTTGCCTCCCAGGAGGATTTCAGTAAAACGCGGCATGATGACACTCCCTTTTGTGGCAATAAATATAACGGGCCAGGATCTCCCCCGGCCCGTCGTCAACAGTTGTTACGCCGAGGTGTTGGCAACCCAGATGGTGTAGACCTTCGGGGTCTTGCCAGTTTCTTGGACGGTCAGTGTCACCTCGGTCATGTCGCCGTTGCTGCCAAGAGCAACCGCGCTGGAGGCCACCGTGCTCGTCAGTTCCTGATCTACGCCGCCCGCGCTCAGGGTGCAAGTACCGGCCGCAAAGGTGGCGGCGAAGGTGGCGGTGTCGCCGACAGAAGTGGCGCTGTACTCGTAGGTGGCCGCAGAAAACGTTGGGTACAGGGTGGCGGTGGTGACCGTCAGGGCCGTGATGTTGTTGCTGGCGCTGGTGGCCAGGACAGGTGAACCAGTCACCTTGACGGACGCGCTGAACGGGATCTGTCCATCCACCGGGGTATCCCCGATCTTGACCTTGCTGATCAATGCGTCGAAGGTCCACGTGGCGATGCTGCCCGGGAAGGTGATAATCGCCTCCCGCTCCGTTCCGGCGGCGGCGTCTGTGACCATGGCCAACTGGCCCGTCGAATCCGTGTACTTGAAAAAGCCCTCAATCGCTATCTCTCCAGCATCCGCTAGGCCTGCAATGAACTCCTTGAAGCGGGTAGCGGAACTGTGCGTGGTGACATCCAGCATATCCACGCTGATTTCCACGCCGCCGATGTTGGTCAGCTCGGCGATGATTACGGCGTTCCACTTAAACGTCACCCCATACGCCGCTTTCGCTGCAGTGGTCATTGTCGATTCCTCCTATCTGACTATCCGTACTGAATTAAAAAGTCCACCGGCACCATGAGGGCCTTGGTTTCCTCGTCAAAATCGTCAAAATCGTCATCATGAAAACATGACTGGACCCTATTGTTGACCACCGGCCAGCCCTCCATCGCTGCGATCACCTGTTCCACCACGGCCCGAGCGGCGTCAGGGTCATTGCCCACGCAGGAGATTTGCACCCGGTACCGCTCCAGGCCGGTAAAACCTTGATGCGAATAAATCCGCTTCCGGTCGATGATCTGGTAGGCACAGTATGGCGTGTCGGTCGTCTGCGAAGCCTTTACCGGGTAAATGCGGTCAGCTACAAGCGCGGCCAGACCGGAGTAGCCGGAAAGGCGGCTGTATAGATCCGATCGAAAACTCACCTCATTTAGCCGCCTCCTCCACCAGTTTGGTTAGGTCTCGCTCGACTTGGCTCATGGCTTCCCCGGCCTTGGCGTCAACGGCGGGGCGCCAGAATGGGTACGCGGGGACGTGGCCGATCACTCTGCCGTTGCGAACCAGGGCGTGACCGAACTCAACCAAATGGGCGTGCGGGGCCTTCTTTCGGTCCACCGCCGCGATCACTGCCGCTGGCTGGTTCCCGAATCCAAGGCGTTTGAGTTTCTTTGTCCGGATCGCCTTTTTGAGATTCCCCGTCGGCCCTCTTTTCGCCCGCGACTTGGCCTCCGTGGCAATGATCTTCGCGCCCTTGAGTAGGACAGGCTCAACATCGTCCGGCTTTAGGGACTTGGCGAGCCGTTGGATCGTTTTGTTTATTTCGTCCATGCCTTGGATGTCAACGGTGAAATCCATTACACCACCACCCGGCACATCAAATGCTGCCCCTGCCGCCTCGTGCTGTCTGTGTCGAGCACCGCCAGGACATCGAACGCCCGGGAGCCGAACAACGCCCGCATGTCCGCCCGGAGCCCGGCGCGATATTGGCGCAGGCGAATACGGGTTGTGACCTCGGAGTTTTCTTTCTGGGCCGCGAAAAATTCCCGGCCCGTCAGATCCTCAACTTTGCACCAAACGGTTGCCAGAGTAGCCCACGTGATGACCTCGACGCCAGTTGCAGAGCGCGTGACGGTCTTGACCTGGATGGTGACACGATCTCGATACTCACCGATCATCCGAAGCCCACCACTCGATTTGTCCACAGCAGCGCCTTGGCTGCCAACGGGACTTCAGCTGTTCCGACCGCCCTGCCCTCGGCAATGACAACGGCTTGGCGATTCTCAAACCAGTGTCCGATCATCAGGAGCATCGCCTGCCGGATTTTCCGAGGAACGTCGCTGGCGGCGGCCCCATATCCGGCGGTAAACTCCACCACCACGCCATTAACCGGGCGCAGGGTCGTGCTCGGCCACGTCTCACCGTAGGCCAGCGCCACCCGTCCGGGTTGTGATTTCACATCCACGAAGTAGTCGGTGGTGGCAACCGCGTGCTCGGTGTTGTCCGTGCCGTAGTATTTGATCGCCTCGACGGATTGCAGCGGCGGCAGATCGATGTCGATATGACCCTCGCGTGGAAAGGCGTCCAGCCAGAGTTCCCATGACTGCGTGATGTAGGCGCGGCCCTGAAAGTCCTCGCAGTATTGCCTAGCCACGGTGATCAACGTCGTCAACAGATCATCCTCCGCGCTGTACGGCTGGACTTTTAGTATATCCACGCCAAACTCGCAAGCTGCCCCGGCTACGGTCGCCACTACGCGAATGTATTGCTTGGTGCCGGTATAGGCTTTCTCCTGGACGGCGTTATCGTTGGCTGTGGTGACTTGCGTAAACGCGCCACCTGACCAGTCGGTGTAGGTGACATCGTCGTCAGACTCCTGGATCTTGGCGTCTACCGTGCCGCCCGCTCCATTGGTACCGGCGTTGAGGTTGACGATGACGCTGTAGCCCAGGACATCAACGCCATCGCCGACCAGTGAGTACGCGGCGGCAATGGCGTGGCTTCCGGGCGCAATAGACTGGGCCGTTGTAATGTTATCCGCTGGTGTGCCGCTATCGAGACGGAGGTGATTTTTAACCTCGGTCAGCGCAAGCGGCTCTATGGCCGGTTCTGTTGCGATTTTCAAGGCCACCCCATCACCCCCTAGCGGATG
>CAZLWX010000182.1:0-2379 GCA_964563295.1 uncultured Roseivirgaceae bacterium
TAGGTTCAAGCCCTAGAGGAGGAGCGAGAGCACCTGACTGTTAATCAGCCCCGAAGCATCGGGGTAGGTTCAAGCCCTGGAGGAGCCTGGGGCAGCTTGGTCGTCGGGGTCTACGAATTTAACCAGCGGATTTTTCTTACATGGCCAAGTCTAAGTCGCTGGACAATTAAGCTGCTGGTATTTTGGAAACAACTCTGTCATTGCGTCAACTTGAGTTGAACAACTTGGTCAGAATAGTTCCAGTTGACTTTGCTTTTTAGGGTAAAATACCCCAATTATTACAAATGGATTCTTCGCCCTCCTCATGTGCCATTCTTTAGTCGTTCCAAGAAACAGGTATACGTCCCTTTTTCCCGGGAATTCATGTTCGTATTTCTGTCTCACTTTTGCAAGGGCCGCGGCCTCATTATCGTTCGTGGATTCCAGGCAGTTCCAATACAGCGCACCGATTTCCCAATCCTCAATCATTAAGCGACTTTCCTTTCCAGCATCATCCTTAAAACGGTAGAAGAATTTATAGGGTAGCTTTCGGATGAGTGATTCAGGCTGCTTCCCGGCCGGGAACAGTTCTCCTTGTTTGCGAATTTCAAGCCACTCATCCTTCCACTCCCTGGTATCAGGTTCGACCTCAAATGCTACTATTTCGGTTGGCTTAAACGTCGCTAGGGACCGATTCGTTGGCGCCTGAGAATCTCTGAAGAGTTGGGCAAGGTTTGTGTAGACATTCTTAAGACAAAGCTCTTTTCGCTTCAGCCAGTTACCCTCTGTATCAATTCGTTCGTATATTACCAGGTCTCGAAAATCGTAATTCTGAGGCGAATGACTTTCAGGGCGAAAGTCGTCAGTTCTCTTATTCAATTCTAGTTCAATCCACGTGTACTTGAATGATTCGATTTGGCCCGACCGCCTTTGGCCCATCAAGAAGCTCAGCGGAATTGGATAAATGCGAATCCATTCTCCATTTTCCAAGAATCCCGCCGTACAGACTAATTCATCGTAACTTCTTGATGGCAATGGATAAGTTGTTACTGAAATGAGGACTTTTTTTCTCGCCATATTTCAAATGTGCGCGACATTGTATTCGAAGCCGGGAAGCGTCTTAATCGCTTCAGCCAAATGCTTACGATGGCATTGGCAAACGTTAGCTTCAAAGCAAGTGAGAGCTATTCTGTTGTTTTCTTGAAGCAGCCTTAGAATTTCATTCTGCTCGTTAGATGTCTTTTCGAGACTTTGCTTTTGATAAACAGAAAATAGCTTATCGTAGTCAGCTTGAGTACGTAGTCCTTGCCTGTCCTCGGATCGTATTCCGACTTCTGGGACATGGACATATTGTATTCCGAGGCTTTCACAAAATCGTTTCAATGTACTTTTGCTGAAGCCGTACTTCATGCTAAGGGGATTACGGCGAACGTCAACCAATACTTTGATGTCATACCTTAACAGGCGCACCAAGTATTCCTCCAACGAAATACCTTCATAACCAATTGTATACAAGACCGTCTCATGGCCGTGCGGTTTTGATGCCTTGACCTTTTCCAGTTCAAGCTTGCTCAATATTTTGGTTGCTATTTCACTCCTCGTGGCGTAAAAAGGATAGTTGATGTACGTATATCGGATGAGTGCTTTTTTGCTCATTCGCCCATATTGCGCCTTCAGCTTAAGGAACTGCTGGAAATCTTCTTTCGACATCATTGCGAGGTAATCAATTTTGTCGAGCTTAATAAAATCCTTTCTTGACTCCATCAACAGCCCCCGCGTCACCATCGCCTTCATGTCCGCATGCGCGGAATAGGAGTAGCAACCAAATTTAAATGGTACAAAATCATATTGACGCTTGACCTGCCCCAGGGAGAACAGGAATAACAACTTTTGGAAGCGGATTTTGTCCACTTGCCCCCCAAAAAGTTGCAAGAGAGCTAATAATATTTTTCGTCTGTAAAACACGAGCACAATTTACTACTATTGCAATCGCGCATCAACCACGAACCTGTCTGGATAACCGAACTTTTGAGGCGGCCTGGGGGCTTCCGTTATCTTTGCAATTATTCCAATACTTCATTCAGCCCCTCCTAATGTGCGTACTCCTTGGGATATATTACAGTCCCAACCCCGGACAATCCCTGTCTGCTCGCGACCAGTTCGCTTTTCACAACATCGCCGATTGCCCCTGAATCCAAAGGTTTTTGCTTCGCGTCGTGAACGTTGTGGTTCGTTGTGTTCGTCGTGTTACTGCATTTTGAGACTCTGCTGCGTAACGAATGACCAAAAGACGTAACACAACGTACACAAAAGACCACTCCTGCGTTACCGCGTACAACCCCCCGCGAACTTCGGAGGGCTGGCACGACCTACACACGGACGACATTTTTACAATAGCAC
>CAZLWX010000182.1:2479-5472 GCA_964563295.1 uncultured Roseivirgaceae bacterium
ACAATAGCACCCCCAGCACAAGACAACCACTTCACCACTTGAATACTTGCGCGCCTAGAACAGCGACAACTGCACCGGCACTTTGAACACGTGCGGCGTAATCGTCGGCCTGCGCACGCTCCTGACATGATAGAGTTTTGTTTCGCGGTCGCGGCCGGCGACGACAATCTCCGTGCGCCCCGCGTGACGGGTAAAAAGCTGACGCACAATCTTGGGTGAATTGTTCTCCTGGGAAAGATGGGAGAGCAACAGATGACTCATGAACGGAGGCTTGTGCCGGAGAAACAACTGCAAGGCCTGGCCGTTCGACATATGACCATGATCTCCCCGGATCCGGCGTTTGAGCATGACCGGGTAGCTGCCGTGCTCAAGCATGAGCTCGTCGTAGTTCGCCTCCAGAAATGCGGCGTTGCACTGCCGGAAATTACGGATGACATGCTGGCATGGCCTGCCGATATCCGTGAACACGCCGACCGTCACGCCGGAACCTTCAACAATAAAGCTATGCGGGTCGCTGGCATCGTGGAATTTTGGAAAAGCCGTGACGGAAAGACTTCCCACCACGACAGGCTGGTATGCGGTGAATGAATGCACAAGCTCTTCACGGATCTCGAGGTTCACCTGCTGCAGCGTCTCATTGGTGATATACACGGGAAGCTGAAACTTCTTCGACAACGCCGGCACGCCATGAATATGATCGCCATGCTCGTGGCTGACAAAAATCGCTCTTACTTTCTTCGGATTCAACCCCAGCCTCTTCATCCGCTTTACCGTCTCCCGGCAGGATATTCCCCCGTCGACGAGAACGGCATCATGCTCATTTCCGATGTAATAGCAATTGCCGTTGCTGCCGGAGTTAAGGGACGAGATGAAAAGCGACATACCGCGCCCAAGGTATGTGCTTTTTTTGTCTCGTAAAATTAGAGGCGCTGAATCTCACCGTCGCGCAGGATGTTTTTGACAGTAGTTGTCTGGTTACTCGTTTCTCAGACATTTGACGGGATTCACGGTCGCGGCCTTGAACGCCTGGGACGCTACCGTAAGCCATGCGATAACCAGCGCAGTAATCCCGGCTGCGACAAAATACCAGGGTTCGAGCTCAATGTGGAACGCGAATCGCTGAAGCCAGAGATCAAGCAAATAGTAACTTAAGGGGAGCGCTAAAACTATCGAGACGAGCACCATGCGGGTGAAGTCCCCCGATAGTAACAGGACGATGTTCCCCGACGACGAGCCGAGCGCCTTGCGGATACCGATCTCCTTGACCCTCCTTTCAGCCGTAAACGCCGCCAGTCCGAAGAGACCGAGACAGGAGATCAGGATGGCGATTGAGGCAAAGTAGCTCGACAGGGTAGCTACCCGCTGCTCCGATTCATATAGGCGCGCGTATTCCTGGTCCTGGAACCGATACTCAAAAGCAAAGCCGGGATTAAACTCTTTATAAAAGTCCGCAATCTTCTCGATTGTTTCTTTTTCACGACCAGCTTCGAGCCGCGCGGTTATCATCCAGGTGTTATCCGGAGCAAGCCGGATGAAGAGTGGTTTGACGGCTTCGTGCAGGGATTGAAAATGAAAGTCCTTCACGACGCCGACGATCTCCAGGTCGTATTGATCCCACAGCCTGATTGTTTTTCCGATGGGATCCTCCAGTCCCATCACGCGGATGGCAGCTTCGTTGAATATGATCCTGCCCGTGTCGGCAGGGAATTCGCGGCTGAAGAACCTGCCTTCTTTGAGTTTGATACCAAGCGTTTCCAGTTCGTCATAGCCCGCGCTGACATTTTCGAAGAGTATGCGGTCGTCAGGATTCTTTCCTTCCCACTGCAGGCCACTGGTGTTATTGTTGCGCCCAAGCAGGCCGTGGCCGAGATATCCGGCATTCACAACACCGGGAATTGCGCGAAGTTCATTGATAAAAGCCAGGCGTGATTCTGATATCCGCCCTTCAACCGGAATGCGGATCAGGTGTTCCTTGTTGTAGCCGAGGTTTGTTGTCTGAACGTATTGAATCTGTTTGTAGATCACCAATACGGAAACAATCAGAATGATCGACAGGAAAAACTGGAAGACCACAAGTCCCCGCCGGGTCCACACTTCTCCAATGGATCCTTTGAGCTGGCCCTTCAATACGGCGGCAGGCTTAAATCCAGAAAGGTACAACGCCGGATAGCTGCCGGCCAGGAGTCCCGTGACCAACGTGATACCCACGAACGACAACACCATCTCCATGTCGCCTGGGGATAATGTTATCGATTTCCCGGTAATGGTGTTGAACTGCGGAAGGAAGAGCCATACGATGCCGAGGGCGATGATCAATGAAAGGATCGCGGTCGCCAGCGAGTCGGCCATGTACTGGTAGATCAATGATCGGCGTTGTGCGCCGATGGTTTTCTTGATACCAACTTCCTTGGCCTTGCGGGAAGCGCGGGCCGTAGCGAGATTCATAAAGTTGATGCACGCGATCACGAGGATGAAGACCGCTATCACTGAGAACAACTTGACATAAACGATTCGTCCGCCCGCCTGTTTGCCGTTCTCAAATGTGCCGTAAAGATATCGCTCTGAGTACTTCTGTAGGAACAACGTGATGTGAGAATCAGGTTCCTTTCCCTTGATGTAATCCTTTATTCGGTCGGAGAACTCATCTGCGTTTACACCCTCGCGGAGAACCAGAAAAGTTGAGGGACCATTATTCCCCCAATGGGTGACCCATTCATAATCGTCTTTGAAGAGTTCGAAGGTCATCACAAAATCGAACTGATCTGAAGACCAGGACGGTGTTCCTTCAAACACCCCTGTCACCTGCAGGACTTTGTCGTGCTGTACTTCGACCATTTTGCCAACGGCATCCTGGTCACTGCCGAAGAGCTGTGTAGCCAGATCGCGTGAAATCACGATCGACATCTTGTCTTTCAGGACTTGTGCCGGATCGCCTTGAACCAGATTCAGGGAAAAAATCTGAAAGTAGTCCTCCCCGACATTATAGCCCTGTG
>CAZLWX010000183.1:0-5452 GCA_964563295.1 uncultured Roseivirgaceae bacterium
ACCGTGGACTGTGGACATTATATAATCCATTTCCTCGCAGCCATGAGTTCTCCTCTCAACTCGCTCAACCATGGACAATGGACTATAACACAAGGGCCGGCAACCCGGTGACTGGACTGCCGGCAATATACTCCTTATGAAACCGGGAACCCTGTGGCTCTGGCCGTAACTCGAACGAGCTGCACGGAACTACAAACTTTCAAACTGGGACCGGAACCAGGAACGCGGAACACGGAACACCGACGTGCCGGTTCCAAGTAATGAGACCCGACCAAACCGACGGGGATCCTTCGCTTTCGGCAGCCGCCTCTCGCTCAGGATTCATGTTTCAAAGGGAGTTGAATTTCGAATTAGGAATCATTAGGAATTAGGAATTAGGAACTAACATTCGTTCTTCACCAAAATATTTTTCGTCATAGCCTTGAACCATAAACGATTATTTGTGACAATTGCAATTCGACAGAAGATTATGACAGTCATCAACAGTATTGAAAGTCGTTTTAACCGCTATGCAAACGTGGGAAATCTCCTTTCCGTGCTGATCATCGTCGTTATCGTCATTATCAAACCCGACGGGGCGCCGATGGTATAGTATTTAACCCTACGAATCACCAGCCGCCCCGATACCGAATCGGGGCGGTTTTGTTTTATACGAGCAAGAGCAAACTAACAGTTGTAAAAAGAAATGTATTACACGAAAGACACGGTCGTCTTCCTGAATGGCAAGTTCGTCAAAGCCGCCGACGCACATACCGACCTCTTCAGCCAGACGTTGCACTACGGTTTTGGGGCCTTTGAAGGCATTCGCTCATATCAGACTCAAAATGGCGTCAAACTATTCAAAGCGTTTGAACACTTCGAGCGCCTGAAGAAAAGCTGCCAGGCTATCGGCATATCCCTGCCATACGATTCAGAGGAGCTTATCCAGTTTGCCTACCACCTGCTGGAAAAAAATGAGCTCACCGACGCCTACGTCCGGCCCCTCGCCTACTGTGGTCCCAACATGCACCTCACCACGCCGCACGAGGTAAACCTCATGATGTGTACGTGGAAGTGGGGAAAATACCACGGCGATAATCTATTGAAGTTGTGTGTTTCCTCATACCAACGACCGAATCCAGCCTCGATAAAAGTGGACGCCAAGATCACCGGTCACTACGTGAACGGAATCCTCGCCACCACAGAAGCGCGAAACCGCGGTTACGATGAGGCGCTCCTCCTCGACATGAATGGAAATGTCGCCGCTGCACCTGCCGCAAACTTCTTCATGGAAAAGCAAGGAACGCTGATCACCCCGCCCCTCGGTCACATCTTTCCGAGCATAACACGATCGGTGGTGACGAATATTTGCCAGGAAATGGAGATTCCTGTGATCGAAAAACAGATCAGCCCTCATGACCTGGAGTCCGCCGACAGTGCATTTCTGTGCGGTACTGCGGTAGAGATCGCCGGCATCGAATCGATTGACGCAAATGTGTTCCCAAAAACCTGGAAAGAGAGCCTCGGCGCCGTCGTTCAAGAAGCATACATGCGCCAGGTGCGCGACAAGTCATTCGGCTACGTGATCATCTAAGAACGATCACGTCACCGAAAGATTTTTTGACCATGACCCAACCTGATCAACATACTCCCACGGCCGAAAAGAAAGGCACTAAACAGTCTAACGGTAAGGCTACTGCATCTGAACCCGTCCTGAATAAATACAGCAGGACGCTAACCCAGGATCCGACCCTCCCGGCAGCACAAGCTATGCTATATGGTATCGGGTTGTCCGATGACGACTTCAACAAACCACAAGTCGGCATCGTCAGCACCGGCTACGACGGTAACACGTGCAACATGCACCTCAACAGCCTGGCCGGCGAAGTCAAAACCGCCGTCTGGGACGCGGACCTGGTGGGGCTGGTCTTCCACACCATCGGCGTCAGCGACGGCATGAGCAACGGCACGGAAGGCATGCGCTACTCCCTGGTGAGCCGCGAAATCATTGCCGACTCCATCGAGACCGTGTGTGGCGCCCAGTACTACGACGGACTGATAGCCGTCGTCGGCTGCGACAAAAACATGCCGGGTGCGCTCATGGCCATGGGAAGACTTAACCGTCCTTCGATCATGGTCTACGGTGGAACAATCGCGGGCGGCCATTGGAAAGGACAGGAACTCAATATTATATCAGCATTCGAAGCATTGGGACAAAAACTGGCGGGCACCATTACGCCGGAAGATTTCAAAGGCATTGTCAAGAACTCATGTCCCGGCGCCGGAGCATGTGGCGGCATGTACACCGCTAACACGATGGCTTCGGCAATCGAGGCATTGGGAATGTCACTACCCTATTCATCGTCGAATCCCGCACTGAGTTCAGAGAAATCGCAGGAATGTCAGCAAGCCGCGCGCGCAATTCGTCAACTGCTCAAGATTGATCTGAAGCCTCGTGACATCATGACCCGAAAGGCTTTCGAAAATGCAATCACGGTTGTCATGGCACTGGGGGGATCAACGAATGCCGTGTTACATCTCATCGCCATGGCCCGGTCTGTTGGCCTGCGCCTGAACCAGGACGACTTTCAAAAAATCTCCGACCAGACGCCGCTGATCGCCGACCTCAAACCCAGCGGGAAATATCTGATGGAAGCACTTCATAAGATCGGAGGCGTTCCCGCGGTCATGAAATATCTTTTGTCAAAAGGGTTGCTTCACGGCGATTGCATCACCGTCACGGGCAAGACCCTTGCCGAAAATGTTGAACAGGCCGTGACCCTTGACTTCAAATCTCAGGACGTCATCGTTCCAATAGAAAGACCCATAAAGTCGACAGGCCACTTGCAAATCCTTTACGGAAATCTCGCCCACGACGGCTCTGTCGCCAAAATTACCGGTAAAGAAGGAGAGCGCTTTAAAGGTCCCGCCCGCGTTTTCAATGGCGAGTTTGACCTGGTCGATGGCATCGAGAACGGCAGAGTCAAGACCGGCGACGTCGTAGTGATTCGCTACGTCGGACCAAAAGGTGCCCCTGGAATGCCGGAGATGCTCAAACCGACATCGGCGATCATGGGGACCGGCCTTGGCAAAACGGTGGCGTTGATCACCGACGGACGTTTCTCGGGGGGAACACACGGGTTTGTCGTAGGCCATATTACTCCCGAGGCTTTTGACGGTGGACTAATTGGCCTCGTGCAGGACGACGACCCGATCGAGATCGACATTGCAAAACATGAAATCAACCTGTTGGTTGATAACGAAACCCTGGCCGCGCGCCGTAGTGCGTGGAAACAGCCCGAGTTAAAAGCAACAAACGGGATCTTATTGAAGTACGCAAAACAAGTAAAAACCGCTGCCGATGGGTGCGTTACTGACGAAGTCTGAATCCGACACGAAAAAATCGTTGAAAGTCACGGGGTCACAGGTGTTGCTGGACTGTCTCGTCGCTGAGGGCGTCGAAACTATTTTCGGTTACCCGGGAGGCGCGATCATGCCCGTGTATGACGCATTGTATCATTACGCCAACCGCATCAAACATTTTCTCGTCCGCCATGAGCAGGGAGCAATCCACGCCGCCCAGGGGTTTGCCCGAGTCTCAGGCAAACCGGGAATCGTCTTTGCAACGTCTGGCCCGGGCGCAACCAACCTGGTTACCGGTCTGGCTGACGCGCTCATTGACTCCACGCCGGTCATCTGCATCACAGGACAAGTATTTTCGCATTTGCTTGGGACAGACGCTTTCCAGGAAACGGACGTTGTCAACACAACCCTCCCGGTCACCAAATGGAATGTGCAGGTCACCGAGGCCGCCGACATCGCCGATGCCGTGAGCCGCGCATTTTACATTGCGACCACCGGCCGGCCTGGACCCGTGCTCATCGATATCACCAAGAACGCTCAAAACGAACTCATTGAGGCTGTCGCCTATCAGAGATGCAAGGGCATAAGAACGTATCGGCCCAAGCCGGTGCTGGACTATCAACAGATTGACGCTGCGGCCGAACTTATCAATTCAGCCAAACGCCCCTACATTCTCGCAGGCCAGGGTGTATTACTCGCCGATGCCAGCCGCGAGTTAGTAGCTTTCTCTGAGAAGACCGGCATCCCCGTAGCATGTACACTGCTCGGACTGGGAAGTTTTCCGACAGATCATCCCAACTATGTCGGCTTTCTCGGCATGCATGGCAATTACGGTCCGAACGTGAACACCAATGAGTGTGACGTGCTGATCGCCATCGGGATGCGCTTTGACGATCGCGTGACGGGCAACGTGAGCCGCTACGCCCGGCAGGCACGCATCATTCACATCGAGATTGACAAGGCGGAGATCGACAAGATCATCAAAACAGATGTCGCGGTACATGCAGATGCCCGTGAAGCATTGGAGGCACTCATCGGTTATTGCGATGCACGAGACCACAGCCAATGGATTGAAAGCTTCCACCAGTTAAATGCAGTCGAATCGGAAAAGGTTATTGCGCGCGAGTTTAATCCTTCGTGTCCGGAGCTCTCAATGGGAGAAGTGATCAACCACCTGTCGGGGGCCACTGGTGGCGAAGCGATACTCGTCACGGATGTCGGCCAACATCAGATGTCGGCATCGCGTTATTATCGTTTCCGCAAAGCGAGGACGAATGTCACGTCGGGCGGCGCCGGCACAATGGGGTTTGCCCTCCCCGCGGCAATAGGTGCTAAATTAGCGGCACCCGACAAAGAAGTCGTCGCCGTTATCGGCGACGGTGGTTTTCAGATGACGCTCCAGGAATTGGGTACGATCATGCAGTACCGGATTCCCATAAAAATTATGGTGCTCAACAATTGCTTCCTGGGAATGGTCAGGCAATGGCAGCAACTCTTCCACGAAAAGCGATATTCATTCACCGAGATTGAAAATCCCGACTTTGTCAAGATCGCTGAAGCGTATGGAATTCCGGCAAGAAGAGTTGATCAACGGACTCAACTGCGCGATGCGATCAACGAAATGCTCGCAGCGAAGACTCCGTTCTTCCTCGAAGCAGTAGTGGGCAAAGAGGATAACGTCTTTCCCATGGTTCCAGCGGGAGGTTGCGTATCCGACGTCCTGCTGGAACCACCCTCCCTGACAGGGGTAAAATAACACACGACTAACCTGGAAAAATATATGAAGCAGGAGTTCACATTGGAAGTCGCGGCCGACAACAACTTTTCGATTCTGAATCGGATCGTCAACGTCCTTAATCGGCGTCGCGTCAGAATAAAAAAGCTGATCGCGCACGAGCACGAAGGTGATTTCAGGCGTGGAGGCGCTATCCTCCTTATTTATACGACCGCCGACCTCGTTGAAAAAGTGAAGCATCAGCTCGAGAAGCTCATCGAAGTGGAATATGCCAATTACCACTCCGGCAGCGAGTTCTTTTACGAACTGAGTGAGCGCAATCATAAAATATCGGTTGCAAGCCGGTAATTCATCAATTCATGTCGAATCAACATT
>CAZLWX010000184.1:0-5452 GCA_964563295.1 uncultured Roseivirgaceae bacterium
CCATGGACTTTTCCCACAACCCGGTTCCTCGCAGCAAAGACTCTCCTCACAACACATCTCTGCCGTGGTCTGTGGACCGTGGACCGTGGACCGTGGACTTTTCCCACAACCCATTCACTCACAGCAAAGACTCTTCTCGCACCACCAACCTACCATCGACTATGGACCATGGACCATGGACTTTTCTTGGGCCTTTGACTCCTTATCATTATTTTTGCCCTCTAAATCAACCAAAAAATGAACGGCACGGTAACGGATAAGCTCAAATACAAGGTTAAGGACCTGTCTCTGGCAGAATGGGGACGCAAGGAAATACGTCTGGCGGAGGCTGAAATGCCGGGCCTGATGGCGGTACGGGAAGAGTTTGGACCGCAAAAACCATTGAAGGGCGCCAGGATCGCTGGTTGTCTTCACATGACTATTCAGACCGCGGTGCTTATCGAAACCTTGCTCGAGCTGGGCGCTGAGGTTTCGTGGTCATCGTGCAATATTTTTTCGACGCAAGACCATGCGGCAGCTGCGATTGCCGCCGTGGGTGTTCCCGTGTTTGCCTGGAAAGGCATGAATGAACAGGAATTCGACTGGTGTATCGAACAAACCCTTCACGCTTTCAAGGGCAACCAGCCCCTTAACATGATCCTCGACGACGGTGGCGATCTCACTAATATGGTGCTGGACCGTTTCCCCGAGTTAGTTCCTGGTATTCGCGGAATTTCTGAAGAGACTACAACAGGAGTTCACCGGCTGATTGAACGAATGAATCAGGGTAAGCTTCCTTTGCCGGCGATTAACATCAATGATTCAGTCACAAAATCGAAATTCGACAACAAATACGGTTGCAAGGAGTCGCTCGTGGATGCTATCCGCAGAGCAACTGACATCATGATTGCGGGAAAAGTCGCTGTTGTGGCGGGCTATGGAGACGTAGGCAAGGGTTCGGCAGCGTCATTGCGCGGCGCGGGAGCAAGAGTGATCGTAACCGAGATCGACCCCATCTGCGCACTGCAAGCGGCGATGGACGGATTCGCCGTGAAGAAGATGGATGATGCCGTCAAGCAAGCCGACATCGTGGTGACGGCAACTGGAAATTTTGGCATAGTCACCAGCCGCCATTTCGAAGCAATGAAAGATAAGACTATCGTGTGCAACATCGGGCACTTCGACAATGAGATAGACGTGGCCTGGCTAAAGAAAAATGCTTCTCGCGATGAGATCAAGCCGCAGGTAGATCTGTACACGCTGAAGAATGGACGTCAGGTGATATTGCTCGCCGAAGGAAGACTCGTCAACCTGGGATGTGCTACCGGACACCCCTCGTTCGTAATGTCGAATTCGTTCACGAACCAGACCCTTGCGCAGATCGAATTGTGGACCAATTCCAATCAGTACGAGAATAAAGTCTATATGCTGCCGAAGCACCTCGACGAAAAGGTGGCGCGCCTTCACCTGAAGAAGATCGGCGTAGAGCTCGATGCGCTGACTCCAGAACAAGCCAGGTACATAGGAGTAGAAGTAAGCGGGCCATTTAAGCCCGACTATTATCGCTATTAACAGAGACTCGCGATAGGTGCCTGTCCCGGATGACCGGAGACAGGCACTATTTTTTGAAGCCACCGTCACGCAGTTTTCCCGGCATACCTTTTTAGAAAGAATTTCAGCGCCTTATATTTGTGTAAAGGCTTGCATGAAACTCTTTGTTTCAATTTTTTTAGCTTTACTTCTGTCGGGATTCTCCAATCAGCACGATGCTGTTGTCGAGTTGGTTTGCATGAAGACTCATAAGGCATCCAACACCTGCTACTTCAACTTCAAGGTCGACAGCGTCAAATACTGCTACACCGATGTAGGATGCCGGCAGGTTAAAAAGCGCGATCAGCTGGTGCAAAAAGTCAAAGAGGGTCGCCTTGCGCTCTCCCGGGACTGGAAATTTGAATGTCCCGACACCGAAGACTAGTGAACCAGGATTGTTTTCTCGATCCCTTCGAGAGATTTCCCTTTCGTCTCAGGAATAATTTTCCACGCAAACAGTCCGTGAAGGGCCATCATCGCTGCAAAGAAGAGAAAGGAATAAAACCCGCCTTGCCCGGATGACCCAATCGCAGGAAATGCCCACGAAATCGCCGCAGCCATGATCCAATGCGTGAAGCTGCCCAGAGTCTGACCACTTTCCCGCACCTTGTTGGGAAAGATCTCAGCCATGTACACCCAGATGACTGCTCCCTGGGAGAATGCGAAGAAGGCAATGAAAGCCACCAGGTAAAGCATGATGAGGTATCCACCGAAATTTCCGGTGTAGAAAGTATACGCCACAAGCCCGAGTGATATTACCATGCCGACCGATCCCGTTATCAACAAATTCTTTCTGCCGAATTTATCGATCACCGAAATAGCCAAAAGAGTAAATAACATGTTGGTAACACCGATCGACACCGCCTGGAGCAAGGCCGTATCCCGGGCCAGACCTGTCATCTCAAAGATCCGCGGAGCGTAGTACATGATGGCGTTGATGCCCGACAACTGGTTGAACATGGCCAGAGCAACCACATAGAAAATGGGGCGGTTGTAGTTGCCATTGAACAGGCTTTCGCGCGCCACGCCGGCATATGTTTGCAGGGAATCTTTTATTCCCGCCAGCGCCCGTTGTGAATCTGGCTCGCCCATGGCCGTCAACACGTTGACCGCCTTCTCGTCCTGACCCGACTTGACCAACCACCGGGGGCTTTCCGGCACCAGGAACACCATCACGAAGAAGAATAGCGCGGGTACCGCCTGAACACCCAGCATCCAGCGCCACGACTCCTCGCTGATACCAAAGAGAAGATAGTTCGACAGGAACGCCAGCAGGATGCCCGTCACGATGTTGAACTGAAAAAGCGCGACCAGCCGTCCGCGTGTAGCCGCCGGAGCTATCTCCGAGATATACATCGGACCTATTACCGACGATGCTCCGACCGCGATGCCGCCGAGAAATCGGAAAATCACAAAAGGCAGCCACGTCGGGGTCAACGCTGTTACCAATGAGGTGATCAGATAGAGGAGGCCGATTAGTTGCAACGATTTTTTCCTGCCGTACAATTCCGCCGGGCGGCCGGCAACGAGTGAGCCAATCACGGTTCCGAGTAAAGCTGACGCAACGGTGAAGCCGTGAGAGAACTCATCAAGGGACCACAGTTGTTGGATTGACCGCTCGACCCCCGAAATGACTGCCGTGTCGAAACCAAAAAGAAAACCACCCAGGGCGGCGACGGTTGCACTGCGAAGAGCGGCGTTGGAATGTGCCATGTAAAGGGATTTACCCCTTCAAGATAGCGAGAATACAGCCATATCAAAATCAATGGCCAGCCTGCATCCGTTTTTGAAACAGCGGCTTGAGGATAGCGCGATCGAATACGACGAACACGATCGCCAGGTTCAGCAGGATGATAACATTCATCACCAGTTTTCCATCGATCGATACGCTGGGAAACGACCGGTTGAGAAATTGCTGCGCATATGTTAGCGCGCCAAAGTCAAGTTTGAAGTGCTGATCGAAAACGCCAGCCGACAACAGGCTCGCGCCGGCGAATATGATCGCCAGGATGCCGATGATGAGGAAAAGCCCATTTCGTAGGGCGAACCCAGAGGTAAACGGCTTTTCGGCAATACGAGCCATGACACGTGTTTCAAAATTTCGCGATGGGTGCGTGAGAGGCATGGAGTTCACTAGTCGTTCCATCGCCGTTAATTCACCCATGCGCTTCTTCACCGCCATATCGGTTCCCAGCAGTTCTTCTACCCGTCGACGGTCGTCCTCATTCAAAGACCCGTCGAGGTAATCAAGAAGTAGTCCGTCAATATCTTCTCTCGAATCAGCCATAGTTTCATCATAAAGTTAAAGCTTCTTTCTTTAATATTCCTGTAAGCTCGTCAGCGAACCGCTGCCGTGCCCGGTGTAGCCGTACTTTGATCGTGTTGGCCTGCATGTTCATCACCTCCGCAATTTCTTCAAGGGATAATTCTTTCAGGTAGAACAACGTCAGCGCAGCCCTGTCGGCTTCGGTGAGTTTTTCCATTGCCCGGTTCATAAATTTAGTCTTATCCATTTTTTCCAGGCTGCTTTCTTCGTCCTGGTGGTATTCCCGTATAGCACTCTCAATATTCTCCAGACGCCGGTTGTTTTTGCGATGGTGACTGATGGCAGTATTGACCGCGATCCGGTAAAGCCAAGTCGAAAATTTTGCCTGCCTGTTGAAGGCTCCCAGGTTCTGGTAAGCCTTTACAAATGCGTCCTGAGCTGCCTCCTCTGCGTCAAATCGATTTTGAAGAATCCGGAGGGCTATGGTGAAGACATAGCTCTTGTATTTCTGTACGATAAGCGCATACCGGGCTTGCTCCCCTGCAAGGATTTGATTGATCAACTCCAGCTCGTTGTCATTTATCATGTTCATGCAGCCTTGCCAAGGGCCGAAAGTCCGCCTCATTGGCCGGAACGTTCAAACTGAATACGTTCCCGCTCATTTTTGAACCTATGACGCGAGCGGCCAGATTCAAGTTACAGGTTTTGCGTCCTAATTGTTTTTAGGGACCCTTTAATTTTTCGGTCCCCTGTAACCTGGAATGGACCGACGGCGTCAAAGAGCCAGATTTTAAACAAAAAAAATATGGAAGTAGAATCTATTGCCGTTTTGATCCCGATCGTTCTGATCATTTCGGTTTTTATCATGGTAATTTATCTGCGTCGCTACCAGAATCAGGAGCGCATGGCAATGATCGACAAAGGTGTTGATCCTTCGTTGTTCACGGCAAAGGCCAGTAGCGTTTCAGGCGCCCTTCGAGCCTCGCTGCTGCTGATCGGCGCGGGATGTGGGTTGCTGCTCGGCTACTTCCTGGACAATGCGTTCGACATGGAAGAAGTTGGCTACTTCTCCATGCTTCTCATCTTTGGCGGCGGCGGCCTGGGAGCGGCATATCTTATTGAGGAGAGGCGAAAGTAAGACGCTCAAAAGGTTTTAGGCTGGCGGGCTACCGTCAGCCTTTTTTTTTGTGCACGATTATCACCAGCACTGTAGAATCATTCTACAGCATTCGGTCAGTGTTCATTTGATAACTCACGTATTTCGCGGGCGAAATTGGATATCGCGAGAATCGTGTGGCGGGCATGACATTCAAGGGTATGTTGAAAAAATGTTCAACTAAATCGAAGAGTGATATGAAGAAATTATTGTTCGCCTTCAGCTTCGTGTGTGCAGGCGTTATGACCGCGGCAGCTCAGGATACTACCTCAGTTGACCAGCAGAACCAGCAGTACCAGACAATGCAGCAGAATGACCAACAAGACCGGGAACGGATCAACTCACGCGACCTGCCTGATGCTGTAAAAAGATCCTTGGAGGGTCAGGAATTTCGTGGGTGGCTGATTAACGCGGCATACAAGACCACCGGTATGCAGGAAGATGCCGGAAATATGGAACAG
>CAZLWX010000185.1:0-5424 GCA_964563295.1 uncultured Roseivirgaceae bacterium
GTCGTTAATCGTGGCCGCCCGCACGAGCGCTTGATCGGAGCCGCTTGCGGCCATGGCGTCTGTGATAGCATCTGCCCCGTTTTTGACTTGCAGGGTCGTGGTGGCGACCCCCGCGCCGGTCAGGACAAGCCATGCGTCGACCACGCGGGTTTTGTGCGTGAGCACCACGTCCGTGTTGCCCAACGCCCCGGCCGTAATGTTGATTCGATGCAGCACCGGCACGCCTCCGATGACATTGGCGTCGGCTACCGTGGCCGCATCCCGCCCGTCCAGGCCGGAATTAACCGTCGCACGGCTGTTGGTGTCGTCAAAGGTCACAAGGTCATTGCCTGCGCTATCCTCAAAAACAAGATTCCCGCTGACCCACTTGGATTTGATTTTTGTTACCGGCATGTTTTATCTCCCTTTCCATGCGCCTCAGCGCTCACGCGGTGGTTCCGCAAAATAAGAGGGCCGCCCCTTAGGACGGCCCCGCCGACTAATCTACGATGGCGTTTTCGAGCGCCGCCGCTTTGGTCTTCGGCTCCAGATAAAAGTTCACACTCAGGATGTTGGCCGCGTTCGATCCGCTGGAGGTCACATAGATGCAGTCATAATCGCTCGCCACATCCAGGGCGTTCGCCGGGTCGATCTCGAACCAGACCACTTTATTTTTCAAGGTTGCCGACAGCTCATAGACCTTGGCGGCCGTGCCCCTGGTCAGAACGCTGGTCAGAGAAACATCCTCGTTGTACCAAATCGGCAGGTTGTTCGTGACAGCCTTGCCGGCGTCGGTCACGTTCAGCGATTGCAGGACCGAGATCGTGCACTGTGCGGCGTTGGCCTGGGCCATGATCACTTGCACCCAGGCTTTATTCGCGTTTTTCAGCGACACCTTATCCGAGGTCAGGGCACCGTCCGCTTGCGGTGCCAGGCCAACGACGTGGATGACTTCTTCAGGCATGTTACGCAACATGGTTTTCATACCTCCTGTTTAGTTTGATTAAGCCCGCGCAGCCAGGGTCACAAAGCTAGACCGCTTGTTGGTGCTGTTCTTGATCGTCAGGCTCTGATGTTTCTTAGGCATGCCGTTCGCCCGGAAGATGAACCGGAAGCAGTTCTCGGCGGTCAGGAACTGGACGTGGATGGAGCTGGCCGCGTCCACGCCGCCTTTGTAAATCAACAGGTACTGCGACAGATCCACAAGGTTGATGTCGCCCTGATCGCCCAAGGTCGAACACTGATCGCTTTCCAAGATCGGCTTACCCTTCAGCGTGTCAAGCTGCCCCTGCGAGGTCGCTTGCAGGTATACCGGCACACCGCCGACGCCGACCGGGAAATCCAGGAAGTCCAACTGCTCGTGCACGTCCGGGTGGAGCAGCCAAACCAGTCCTACGGCTGTTTTATCGAGCTGCCGGTTATACATCTTGGAAATGTTGTTCCAGATCACGGTATCCGCCTCTTGGCCGGTTTCTTTGGCTACAGCAACGATGGATCCGCCTTTTAAGAATCCCAACGGTTTGCCTGCGCCGGTGCCGCCCACAATGGTGCTTTCAAGCTCCCGCTGGATCGCCAGTTGGAAGGCACGGGTATAAAGCGCGTTGACGAAGCTGGAATCCTGCTCCAGCTCGTAGGTCGCGTAAGCCAAACCCATCAGCTTCTCTAGCTTCAGTTCGCGCTCCAACAGCTTTGGCTTGGCAGCCGTGACCTGCGCTGCCTCGGCAGCCCAGTAGACCTGCACCCCGCCAAAGACCGTGGTCGCAACGCTGGACTCATCGACATCCATCCACTTGACCGCGTTGGAGCCGCCGGACACCTCGTACTGATCCACCCGGGAGAGGATCTCCCCGGCCTTGGCGGCCGTCTCCATCATGGCGCCGGCAATGTCGGTCTGCACGGCAAAGCCGCCTTCGGATCCGATGCCCTCATTGCCGCCGAGGGCGGCGTTGTTGACCTGCAGCAGCCGGTCATCGATTCTGCCCGTTGTAGCGGCGTTCTTGATTGAGCGCAGTTGATCGGCCAAGTTCTTGAAGGGCCGTGGCAGCGGTTCGTTGACCACTACAACAGACGGACGGTATCCGGGGTTTTCCGGCTCCTTGGCTTGGGCCTCTTTCCCAGCCAGCTTCTGCTCCCTGGCGATAACCACATCGAGAGCGTCAAATTCCGTCTCTGCCGCCTCGTAGGCCTTGGTTTCCTCGTCCGTCAGGGTTTCCTTGTCTGCCAGGGTGCGCATTTGCACCAGCAGCGCGTCCTGTCTGGCATAAAGCTTTTGCAACTTTTCATTCATTGGCTTCTCCTCCTTGATTTCTCGCGCACACTGACGCGTTTTGCATAATCAAAAACCCGCCTTGTGGGCGGGCTCTCTTCGGGTTTGGGTTGTTCTTTTTTTAGCTCTGGCTCCGTCTTTGGCGGGTCACCAGTTGGAAGAAATGCCTTCGGTGGATGCCGGAACATAGACAGATCACAAACCAAGCCATTAACCGTGAGTTGGCTACCCTCAATGCTGGCCGCAACAGCCTGATCCTCCTCAACCTCATCCGCAAAGCCCATTTCTACCGCTTCCTCAGCGGTCATCCACGTTTCATCGGCCATCAGTTGGGCGATTTCCTCAGCACTCATGCCTGTTCTGGCCTGATATGCGGCCACAAGCGATTTTCCAATCTGGTCCAATACGTCAGCCGTTTTACGAAACTCTGCCGCATTGCCGATCGCAATCGTCCAGGCGTCATGGATCATAAGCATGGAGTTGACCGGCATGATAATCCGATCACCCGCCATTGCGACCACGGAAGCCGCTGAAGCTGCCAACCCATCCACATACACGACGATCTGGGCCGAATGACGCTTGAGTATGTTGTAGATGGCATTGCCCGCGAACACGTTGCCGCCAGGACTGTTGATGTAGACATTCAGCGTATCAATATCCCCCAGATCATCCAACGCCTCACGAATGGCGGCCGGGCTGACCTCATCTTCAAAAAAGGCTTCAGAGAAGATAGGTCCGTAGATCAACAATTCACCCTCGTTTGAGTTTGCCGCCGCCCGTACCTCCCAGAACGGTTTCTGACGTGCATCATTGACCACACGCAGAACTGGCTCAATGTTCCGTTTCCCGCTTCTTTTTTTACTCACTGTTACCACCTCCGTTCTGCGCTGTCCGCCTCGGTTTTTGCTTCATGGCCGTTTCCAGCGAGATCATGTTGCCGTTCACGAGATAAGCTTCACCGCCCGGTACGCCGGTGGGGTTCTCGTCGTCGTATGCGCGCCACTCGTCGGCGCTGATGGCCCCGTTTTGGCGTTTCATCTGCAGGTACTTCCCGCGACTCTCTGCATCACCACGCAACAACGCATCGACATTGACCTTGCAGTAATAGCCCGCCGCTCTGTCCTGTGCCGTGAGAAGCCGCCAGTTGACCATGCGCTCGAAGCGAGTGATGGTCGGCAGCATGGAGTAGACGACGAACTCGATGCCCTGGTGCTCGATGTTGTTGTTCGTCGACCTCTCGAGATTGGCCACCATGTGCGGCGGCACCCGGAAAAGGCCGTCGATGTCGTATTTGTTGAGATTCATGACCTCGATAAACTGGGCATCGACAAAGCTCATCGGGATGCGGTTCCATGTGGTGCCTTCCTCCAGCAGGAACGGCTCCCAAGAGTTGGCCAAACCCCCGCCCATCTCTTTGGCGGCCTTTTTCATGTTCTCTCGGGCCGCAGGGCTAAGGGCGTTCGGCGTTTGGAGTATCCCGCCGAAGTTCATACCCTGGCCAAAGAATCGATTAGCAAACTCGGCCATGGCCATGCCCTGCGCCACGGACTCTCGGGCCATGCCGATATTGCTGATACCGACAATGCCGTCGAAACTCATACTGCGGATGTGGAACACCTTTTCCGGTGGCAGTCGCTCCCACTTGCCGCGGTCAAAATGCTCGTAGTAGAGTTCCTGCGTTTCCTTGTCGCGCTGGACTCGCCAGTGATACCAGGGGATCGGGTATAGGTCCGTCACTTCCCGGTTGCGGGTCGAGTTGCGGGTGATGTAGGACGCGTCGTTGCCCCACAGGCTTAAGAAGATTTCCTGACGCTCGTAGAACGCCTGTGAATCCATCTCGTTGTTCGGTGTCACGTTCAAGAGTTCGTATACCGGGTGATCCTTGGCTTCATCCTGGCCCTTGCCATCCCGCCGCTTTTTGTAGATCGACACAGGCAGGCTGCCGCGAGTCTCTGCTCGCACCCGCACGCACTTTTGCACCTCGATCAGTTTCATGGCAGTGGACTCGGACACCCGGACCCCTGCGGTTGTCGGGCGGCCGGAATACGCCTCGTCCATCGCCCGGTCCAGGTCGCTCAAGCTGAGCAGGTTCTTGACTGCCAGGCGAGAGATGATCCCCATTTACATCACCTCCCCCTTGGGAAAAAGAACCAACAGCCGACGGCCCCGCAGATAATCAGCGCCACAGGCGGATTTAGCCACCATAGGCCGACGCCGAACATTGCGAAAAACGCCAGCAGGCAGAGTTCTTGCACGGTTTCATCCGCGACCCTGATTCGGGAGCGCGGTAGGTTCAGGCGTAGTTTCAAGCGGAATCCTCCTTAAAGCCGGAATGAGGCTTGTGTTTCATAGACCGATGGTGGCGCCCCCTCCATCCTCGCGGCCAGTGCCATGGCGTTGATCAGGGCCACAATCACGTCGATCCGTTCCGTGGACTTGTTTTTCATCGGCTTGATGTTGCCATTACCGTCTACCACCACGTTGATGTTGCCCCAGCACCAACGGGCAACGGGGTTTTTCTCATGCGTCATCAGTCCCGCCCGCATCAGCCGCTCGATCTCTTTCATGGCCGGTGACATATTGGCGATATTTTGCGGCACCTCGACGACGTTCAGACCCTCCCGGGTCAGCCGTTGCGTGAGCATCCGGCTGTTCCATGGATCAGCGCCCAGGATCTTGATGCTATGCTGTCGGCTTCGTGCCAGTAGTCGAGCCTCCACAAACTCATAATCGACCACATCGCCGGGGGTCACATGCAGGTGCTTGGCGGTCACCCAACGGTCATACGGCACACCGTCCCTCCGGACCCGCTCCCGCATGTTGTCCTCGGGGATCCACGCCTCGAAGACCACCCGCCAATCTGTGACGCCATCCTGCGGCGGGAATGCAAAGGCTGCGGCGGTAATGTCCGTCGTGCTGGACAGATCCAGGCCGGCGTAACAGGTCCTACCGGACAGTTCAGACAATTCCCACTTGCCGCCGGTCTTGTCCCATAGCGTCAATGGCTGCCAGCCGATTTGCTTGACGGCGACCCATTGGTTCAGTCGCAGCCAGCGGAACAGTTTCTCTTTCGCCAGGTCATTCCGGGCACCGATGGCCTCCTGCCGGACGCTCTCAATGCTGATCGTCACGCCCAGCGATGGGTTCGCCAAATACCAGTTGCTCTCGTCGTAGATGTC
>CAZLWX010000186.1:0-3550 GCA_964563295.1 uncultured Roseivirgaceae bacterium
AAACCCGCCCCCAAATCCCTTGACTCCCGCAAAGCCAATGTTGTTGATGATTACCGCCTCGCCATCGAGAACATGTACATTTTCCTTTTGTACGATTTGACGAATTAATTTATGACGCCCTTTTTCAAAATCGTGGTTGCCCAGGACCGCGACAACGGGGATGGAACAGGCACGCAGTTCTTCCGACAGGACGTTAGCCTCAGTCTCGTCTCCGGTGTCAGTCAAATCGCCTGCGATCACCAGGACATCGGCTTCGTGCGAGACCTCCTTGAAGTACTCGAGCCACTTGCCTTTGTCCGTTTCCCTGACGTGGATGTCGCCAACGGCAGCGATGCGTATCGGTTTTTCAGGCTCTGCCACGTTAAATAGTTTTGATTGTGTATGATTTGTAGTTCCACTCCTTGATATCGGTGCTGTACTGAGTGTTATCGATAATCGGTCCGCGGCACACACGTTCTAATGCCGGGGGAATATCATATTGTGCTTTGGCCCGTTCGATGAGTTCCTCGAACACCCAGCGTGGGATGCATTCATGAAAATCCGCCGGGTAAACAAATTGAAAAAGAATCAGATGGGCCAGGAGCAGATGCCAATGAGGATCAAGACGTGTCATCAGCCGCTTCCAGTTCAGCCGGTGGCTGTATTTGAGAATAACATGGTTGATATCAGCGCCATCGTAGCGCTCGCGGTTCTGCACGAATGCCTTACACCAGATGAGGTCTTCGGCCGACAGGAATCGCACGGGTACACCGGCAAGGTCACCTTTGGAGGCGTGGTCCAGCCACGTATTGTCCACCGTGCAGATGTTGTTGACGGAATTAAAAATGATGTCGATAAAATATTCTCCTTTGAAGACCTTCGCGAGCCATCTTGCGTCGGTCAATTCCGTCCGGTATCCGCGGGAAGCAAAGAATTTCAGTATCCTTGGATAGTCGCCCGGCTTGCAAAATATATCGAGATCCTTGGTGTCGCGGTGAAGCCCGGTGTAATGAAATGTCGCAAATGCGCCACCGAGCATGAACTCGGCCCCGCATTCATACAACAATTCCAGTGATTCCTTGAAGAAGGCTAAAGCCTCAATTCTTTCCTCCTCGGTTACGATCATCAAACGCAGGCATAAAAGAATGTGCCTGTTAGCAACCCGGGCGGGCGGCCTTTTGGCCTTTGGTCCCGATAGCAATCGCGATTGGCTTTTAGCCCTTGGCCTTTAGCCTTTGGCCTTTAGCCTTTAGTCTTTGGCCTTTAGCCTTTAGCCTTTGGCCTTTGGCCTTTAGCCTTTGGCCTTTGGTCCCGATAGCTAATCGGGATTGGCCCTTGGCCTCTGCCTCGCACCAGCACGTCTACGAGCGCAAACACTACATGCGCGGGAACTAGCTGCGCGTAATGTTCTCTCATATCAATACGTGGCGGATTGGGATGCAGGTCGAGTGCTTTTTTCCATGCATAGCCTCCGATGATTCCGGAAGCAAGCCCAATCCACATTCCATTCATTAGCGTTGGGCGTAGCGTCGTTTTTTTCCAAAGCAATTCATACGCGGCTGTGAATGCCAGCCCGACGCCGTAATGGGCGACCCAACCTATTGCTCTTGACGGTTGCTTTGGTATTCCGATACCGAGACGGCGGATCAGGTCTCCGAGCAATACAGGTTCGTTGAACTCCTTATGCGTTACGGCGGAAACCGCATCGCTGAAGATCGTCATGATTGACGTGGCCAGAAGACTGGATGATATGTTTCTTTGGATGTTCATCCTTTGTCGCCTTCCTTTTCTTTTCGTCGCTGGTCTCGGCGTTCCCGGCGTTCTTCTCTGCGTTTCTTGCGGGCTTCTGCGCGTTTGTCTTTTGCGTCGGTGTCTTTGCTCAGGATCTGGCCGATCCCTTTCTCTTCTTTTTTGTCGCTCTCGACTGTAGCGATATTGATTTCCTGATCAAGTGACGGTTGAATGGCATGGACGAAGACATTCTGGAGGACCTGCAGGATTGCATACCACGCATTTGCCCGAGGGTTTTCGACTCGGCCTTCAAACGGCACTTTGGTGGCAAGGCGGTCACGCGGTTGATTTTCGAAGACCTCGCCGATGGTACCGACCAGGCCCTCCCAAAATTTCCTCAGGGCATTGTCGTCGCGGTCTTCCTTGCCCAGTACTTTCAAGTCCTTGATCAGTGGTTTGACGTATCCCTTGAACCGGCCGTCCTTAGCCGCGATTTCGGTGTAAAGCCCAAGTGTACCGCGGGTGACGTCCGCCTTGGCATAAGCCATGAAGAAGTCATTTAGTTTAACAAGGTTCGTGTTGTTGAGTTCCGCGTTCAGGTCAAACGTAGGCACGTCGGCTAAAGGGTTAATACGCATTTTCAAATCTACGGTGCCTCCATATACATTGGCTTTGGCGTTAATCGTCGCTGGAAGGAGTTCCCTTGCGGAGTCGTAGCTGTTTCGCAGGTTCAGGCCGATGATGTTCGCCGACGTCAACGATACGTCTACTGGTGGATTTGAAAACTCGTCGATATATTGAATATCTCCATTGCGGACTTCGAAACGGTTGATCTTTAGCGGCATGAAATCGTCCAGCAGCTTTCGGAATTGACTAGAGTCTTGCTGCACATCGTCGGGCTCTACCTTATCCTTGGTGAACCTTAGCAGCGGGTTCACAAAAATGATTTCTCCGACCAGGCTTCCCCGAAAGAGCGCCGGCCATTCAACCGACAGGTCCACCAGTGACGCCGCGAAAAATGGCGTTTCCTTTTGTGTCGCACTGTCCACTTTATTGATATAGATACTGTCTATCTGATAGGCGCCGCGAATGAGCGCGAGATCGATGTCATTGATACGTCCATAATATCCATCCATCGTCGCCAGGTTGTTGTTGGCAAAATGGAGCACTACGTAGGGCAGCGCCAGCCGGATAGCAATGATGACGGCAACCGCGATTAGAGAAATTCGCAAGAACCGCTTGCTGAATGATTTTGGCCGCTTTCGTGACATATCCCCCCGTTTTCCCAGTTGCCCGAAAGTCCTAAAAGTATGCCGACTAACGTTGCAAGGGCCCATTGATAAAGCCCTGGCGCCGCTAAATAATTGAGCAACAGATACTAATTGTTAGCCTGGTCCGTTGTATCAATAATTTCCTAAATTAACACTGGTATAATTTTTAATGTCATCACCAGTATGGCGCCGCGCCTTCTTCTGCTTCTCATTTTCCTGGCATCCTGCGCAGGTCTCAACGAAATGGGTTGTCCCAGAGTGAAGGTTGTTAAGCTGAACAGGAAGCCGTCCAACTACATGAAGACCCATTACCGTTCACTGTCGGCTTCGAACCGGGTGACAGAACGGGAACGGGATAATGCGCGTGACATCAAGCTGCGGCAAAGGCCGGTAAAGACGGTTTCAATAGAAGAATGGGATTGCCCAAAACCCGGAAGTCCGACCCCATTGCCAAAAGCCGTAAGAGAAAATATCCGGAAGAATAGAAAGAAATTCGATTCCTACTATAAGAATCGCGTTGCAGTCGATTCAGTTTCAACTACCAGATTCGAATAGCAGCCAATCAAGTT
>CAZLWX010000186.1:3650-5395 GCA_964563295.1 uncultured Roseivirgaceae bacterium
GCATTATCGGTATGAAAATTTACGCAGTTGCACTTAGCGCAGCCGAAAAACTACTGCCGGTCGTGGCGGAAGAACGTATTCGATGCCTAGCGCACTATTTTTCTTAATCAAAAAAGAAGTTAGACTATGGCAACTGATGTAAAAACCATGGCGGGTGAAGTCAAACGCAAAACCGCCAATTTCAATCCCCAAAAAAGGGAAGGGGATATAGCAAAAGCTATTGAATCTGAAACGGCAAGACTTCCGTCGGACACATTCCTCTGGGCATCGGTTACGACGATGGCTACGTCGTTGACACTGAAACTGCTGAAGCAAGACCACCTCGCGTTGTTCATCGGTCAATGGGCAGCGCCGTTCCTGCTGTTTGGAATTTACAACAAGCTGGTCAAGCTGGAGGGTCACAGTTCGATGGAATCGGCCAAAGGCTGAACCATTAATTTGGACACAAAAAAAAGAGGCACCACATGACGTCCGTGCCTCTTTTACTTTTGCACGAGGAGGTCAGATTGCGCCGAACTGTTTGAGGTACTTTTCGGAGTTTGCCCGTACGTTAGCCGGGGGGTTAAGGGTGAGTGCCTTCTTGAAGTGCTTGATGGCAGAGTCTTTATCGCCCTTCAAAGCGTAGGCCTCGCCGAGGCTATCCCACGTGTTTGCACTCTTGGGATGGCGTTCCGTATTCATTGTGAGAATCTTAATCGCCTGGTCGTGCTTGCCTTGAGCGAGGAGTTGATAGCCGTACGCGTTTAGTTCAACCTCATTGGCGATACCAATTGCATCGGATAAAAGTTTTTCCGACTCATCGGTCTTGCCGGTCTTGGCGAGCAATCCTGCCTTGATTCTGAGCGCGGCGAATGTTCTGTTTTGGTTGATTGCCTGATCGGCCCAGCCAAGCGCCTTGTCGAGGCTCGCATTGTTCTGCAATGCATAGTTGGCCGCGCTTAGGAAACCTTGTTGAGTGAAGCCTATTTGTCCTTTCAATTCTTCCTCTGCGTTTGCCATGACGATGTCGTCGACAGCAAATTCAATCTTTACCGGGAATTGTTTCTTTTCCCAGTTCAGTACCAGCTCGGCGGAAGTCTTGTTCAGGTTGATGAAATCATACGTCAGCAATTCCGTATGGGCGTTTTCGCGAATCTGAATTTTTGCCCGCAGCTGATCCTGCTCCGGGTTATAAAAAAAACTGCCCCACGAGCGATAATCTTTTGACAGGATGACCTCGCCTGAGTTGTCGGCGTTGATCACGAAAAACAATCCATAGTTGCCGGCGGGAACGTCGACACCTTCAACTTTCGCCGGGTGAGAGAACGTGATCACCGTGTTTTCATTGGCACCGGCACGCCATGGTGCGATCGCGCCATTTCCGAACCCCTGGGCATTCCATCCATAGGGAACGAGGGCACCCCAGATCTCACGGCCCCTCACCGCAGGACGTGAGTAGTCGACGGTCACTTTGGAGATCCCTATCGTTTGCGTAACCGATGATGCCGGACTTGGAGTTCGCGGCGTTGTTACCTGTGCATGAACCTGGAGGCATATCAGCGTTGCAAACGCCGCCGATACCGCAAGAAACGTCAGTGTTTTTTTCATAGATGTTTAGCGTTTTGATTAAGATATGGTCGTCGCTCTCAGGTTCCAACGACACAACCTTCCATGTGACAAGAGGAATGTCTAACGGTAGTGATTGCGGGTCGGATGGTGATTACACCTTGTGAATGCACAAGAGACAGGATACCGCATCTTACGGT
>CAZLWX010000187.1:0-5378 GCA_964563295.1 uncultured Roseivirgaceae bacterium
CCTTCGAAGCTGAAGTCGGGCCTGCCCGACGGAGCCCGCCGTTATAACTTTCGAAGACCTGTTCTAAAAACGAAGCCCGCCTGTGCTCTGGTTGGAGCTACGGCGGGCGAAGTCGGGGTGAGAAGATTCGAACTTCCGACCTCCACGTCCCTAACGTGATGCGCTAACCGGGCTGCGCTACACCCCGAACCACTTTCCAGCAAAATATGCCCGAAAGGGCTGCAATATTAGCAATTTTGATACTATAACTCAATACAGCAGGGGCAGCCATTTGTGAATTTTCTATTCCGTTCTCAAACTCTTCACCGGGTCCGCCACAGCCGCCCTGATCGCCTGAAAACTTACAGTCGCCACGGCAATCAAAATCGCTGCACCGGCTGTGATAAGAAAGACAGAAACTCCAATCGGCACACGGTAATTAAAAGCCTGCAGCCAATCGCTAACTACATAAAAGGAAATGGGTGACGCAATCACAATGGCAACTATCACCAACCGCACAAATTCTTTCGACATCAATGCGGTTAGGCCGAAGGTGGATGCTCCCAACACTTTCCGGATCCCGATTTCCTTTGTTCGGTTCTCAGCCATGTAGGCCGCCAGGCCAAACAAACCCAGGCAGGAAATAAAAATAGTAAGCGCGGCGAAGAGGCCGGCCAACGTTCCGGTTTTCTGCTCGTTGCCGAACTTGCGGTTGTAGTAGTCTTCCGTAAAGTCAGCTTCGAAAGGATACTCCGGGTTGTATTTTTTGAATACTTGTTCCGCGCGCTTCAAAGCTTCGGCCTGCGTGATGGATGGGTTCAGGCGGAAGTGAACGGCTCCGTAGCGCTCGGTCCAGCCTTTGATCATCATGGGCCTTACTTCCTGGTAGGGAGAGCCTACAATGAAATTTTTTACGACTCCTACCACATGAAACTCCTGACCGTTTTCCTGTCTGATAACTTCACCGATAGGATTTTCCAGTCCCATCAACTCAACGGCTTTTTCATTCAACAGCATCGCTGCCGTGTCGGATGGATAGGTATGAATGTCCAGATCCCGGCCTTGAATAATGGTGGTGCCAAATGTTTTTACAAAATCAACATCACTGCCGAACTGATCGAATATTTTGGATGTCTTGTCTTCTTCCGTGCTTCCTTGCCAGCTAAAGCCATTGCTCGTTTCCCAGATGTACGTAACGGGCGAATAGGTGCGCGTAACTGAAACCGCAGCACCGCTTCTTATCAGTTCGTGACGGATGGCCTCAAAATGTTTCGGCACTTCGCCCTGCGTGAAATTGTACACGATGCCTGAACGATCAAAACCGGCATCGCGGTTCATGGCATACTCGATCTGGCGCTGCACCATGATGGCGCAAATGCTCAGCACAATAGCGAAACTAAACTGCATCACGACCAACGCTTTGCGGGGAGTGATTAGCGCTCCCACATTTCTGACAGCGCCTTTCAAGACCCCGAGTGGCCGCGAAGAGGATAGGTAGAAAGCGGGATAGCTGCCCGCCAGAAGTCCGGTAAGAAAAATAAGTGAAAGCGCAAACAGCCAATACTTCAGGTTGGTGAAGTCTATAGAAAGTGGTGCTGCAACTACCCGGCTGAATATACCCAACGATGCCTGAACCAAAACAAGGGCAATCACAAAAGCAATGAGCACCAACACTATGCTTTCGCTGATGAACTGCGTCACCAGAGCGCCTCTCTGTGCTCCTACCACTTTTCTTACGCCCACTTCCCTGGCGCGCTTCTCGCTTCGCGCCGTGCTCAGGTTCATGAAGTTGATACACGCAATAACGATGATGAGGACCGCAATAGCCGTAAACAACCGCACTGTTTCGATCCGTCCACGAGTAAGTTCACCATTTTCGGCCTGTGAATATAAATGCACTTTCGCCAACGGGTGCGCGATAATTTCGCGCGTGGAACCGTCACCCATCGGTACATGACGTTGCACAATCTTCAATACTTTCGATTGAAACACTTCCGGAGATGCTCCTTCTTTCAATAAGACAAAATTATTGGCGTTGGTTTGAGTCCAGTCTTCAAAGCGGTCCCAGCCCAACCGGGTCATATAATTCCATGGAATAAGATATTGGAATTGAAATTCGGTGTTTGAAGACAGGGCTTTCAGCACTCCGGTTACGGTGAAGCTGTCATTGTCGTTAACGATGACTGTCTCCCCCACACAATCTGTTTTTCCAAAGAGCTTTATGGCCAGCGGCTCGGAAAGAACGATTCCAAAATCATTAGTCAGGGCGGCTCTGTTGCCGCTGTGCATTGGGAAATCGAACATCGAGAGGAAGGAAGGATCAACGAACGCCCCCGGATCGTTAAAGCGTTGCTCTCCGGCCTTCACCAGGAAAAAAACGATGCGGTAACGGGTGGTCGCCTCAACCTCTCCATAGGACTGCTGCAGCTCGGGACCCATGAGCGAAGGAGAATTCTGCCATACTTCCGTGCGGCCATTGAAATGGTCGCGACTAAACATTTTGTAAATACGATCAGCGTTGGTATGAAACCGATCGTAGCTGATTTCATTTTGCACCCACATCAAGATGAGCATAGCGGCCGCCAGCCCGATCGCCAGCCCCGAAATATTGATGAAGGAATATCCTTTGTTCCTTCTTATGATGCGAAGGGCAATTTTAACATAATTGGCAAACATGGCGTAGTTGGTTACCGGTTGATAATTTTTCAGAGGCCTGATGATGCCCGGCCTGAAGAGCAGCAGCACATCAATGATAAATCTTATATCAGCCTTTCGCTTTCCCGATTTTCTTAAACGAATAGAATAATCCTCCAGCAAGTCACCTTCAATATGATCTGCCAGCTTCGGGCGGCAGTACCACCGGAAGAAGCGAAGGAAGATACGCGGAGGCATTAGGTCATTTTGCATTTACGCTTATCCGATGGTTTTCAAATCCAGTGCTACTTTAGGAATGGCGTTCCACAACGCATTTCTTGTATCCTTCGAATACTGTATTGCTTTTCTCCCAAGGGCTGTGATTTGAAAATATCGCCTCGGCCGTCCCATTCTTTCTTCGGTTCCTTCGCCAGCAAATGATTTGATGTAGCCTTTGTCCTCCAATCTAACCAGGGCACTGTGCATAGCACCCATGCTCACTTGCCGGGATAGTCTTGTTTGAATTTCGTTTTTGATGGCTACCCCATAGGCCTCTTTATACAACACTGCCACCGTAAGAATGACAATTTCTTCAAACTCTCCCAGCTGATATTTTTTCATCGATGTAACTATTTTCCTGTTTGTAGGAATAGTAATAATCATGCCATTTCAAATCCGATTGAATTTATAAGCGGTCAGCACATAACCGTAGAGCGCCTTGTCCGATTGTGAACGATTTGTTTCCAAGATCGATCAATGCAAGGTTTATTCCTGTATCTTAGCGTAAGCATCGTTCTTGGCTTTTTTCTCAGCCGGTCGTGATTACCGGAAGTGCCCATTCCTATAAAATCCAGGATCCAAACCATGAGACCATCCCTAAAGTCAGCAACGATTATCATTTTCGGCGCCGCCCTCTTCATTGCAGGCTGCCACTCCGGAAACAACTCCGACCTCAAAGCAATCGATGACCTTGGCCTGAAACGCGGAGACATCATCTCCTGCGGATCTCCCGGCAAAGAATTCGGCGTTGTCGATTTCGCCGTGACATGCGACAATCGTGTCAGAGACGATTTCAACCTGGCTATGGAATTACTGCATTCATTCGAGTACGACGAAGCTGAAAAAGTATTTGCCCGGATAATTGATCAATCGCCGGAATGCGTCATGGCCTACTGGGGTGTTGCGATGTGTAATTTCCATCCTTTGTGGGAACCACCCTCGGAGGAGCAGCTCAGAAAAGGGACCAAAGTAATCGAAATTGCGAACGCGCTCAGAAAACGGTCCGTCCGTGAAGCAGCATACGTCAATGCGGTCGCTGCCTATTATCAAGACTGGAACACAACCGGCCACCAGGTGCGGAGTGTCAAGTTCGAAAATGCCATGGAAGAATTGCACAGCACATACTCTGACGACAAGGAAGCCGCGATCATTTATGCACTGGCACTGCTTGGTGCGGCAAATCCCCAGGATAAGAGCTATTTAAAACAAAAGAAGGCAGGCGAGATATTAGACTCTTTATATAACATCGAGCCAAACCATCCGGGTATCATTCATTATATCATCCACGCCTATGACTATCCCGGCCTTGCGGAATTGGGTTTAACCGCCGCGAGGAGGTACGCCGAGGTTGCACCTTCCTCTGCCCATGCCCTGCACATGCCGTCACATATTTTTACAAGACTGGGCCTCTGGGATGATTGCATTCGCTCAAACACGGAATCTGTGGAAGCAGCGAAGTGCTATGCCCAATCATCTGGCATCAAGGGACACTGGGATGAAGAATTACACGGCATGGATTACCTGGCGTATGCCCATCTGCAGAAAGCAGAAAATGCACTCGCAAAACAGCAATTCGATTATCTTCAATCCATCAAAGAAGTGTACCCGGCAAACTTCAAAGTCGCCTATGCCTTTGCGGCGATCCCATCCCGGTATGTTCTTGAAAACAAACGCTGGAAGGATGCGGCCAGTCTCACGATCCACCCAGTTTCATTTCCGTGGAAATCGTTTCCATGGCAAGAAGCCATTTTCCACTCCACGCGGCTTCTCGGCGCTGTCCATATGGGTCAAGCTGATTCGGCAAAATTGGAGTTGAAAAAATTGAAGAACATTTATGACACGTTAATGGCGCAAAAGGATTTGTACAAGGCTGCCCAGGTGATGATTCAGGTAAAATCAGGTGAAGCATGGATTGCGTTGAGTGAGGGTAGAAAGTCAGACGCGGTACAATTTATGACTGAAGCCGCCGACCTGGAGGATCAAACTGAAAAACATCCCGTCACACCAGGCTCTATTATACCTGCGCGCGAATTATTGGGTGATCTGCTGATGGAAATGAATAAACCCGAAGAGGCCCTGGCCGCCTATCTGTCCGCGCTTAAGATTCAACCTGGCCGATTTAACGGTTTATGCGGCGCGGCACTGGCTTGTGAAAAAATGAATGATAAAACTGGAGCGCACAACTTTTACCAGAAATTGTTGGCGGTAGCGAATTCTCCGGAGTCGAAAAGGCCAGAGCTCGATAAAGCCAGGGCATTTCTGAAAATCAAGTAAGACTTAGGGCAAGTATCCGGTTTCACATTGTACTCGCCGGAGTCATGTCCGCCGCGATCGCATTGATCACAGTAGGCTACCAGCCAGCAAGGGCAGCGTTGGCGGACCCGGTGAAGGGACTCCGAACGGAATGAGAAAAAGGCTAAAGGCTAAAGGTCAAAGGCTAAAGGCCAAAGGCTAAAGGCCAAAGGCTAAAGGCCAAAGGCTAAAGG
>CAZLWX010000188.1:0-5321 GCA_964563295.1 uncultured Roseivirgaceae bacterium
GAGCCGCAGCGTTTCTACGTCCGAAGCTGCCGGAATCTGTTCCGCTGTACTGGCCGCGCGCACAAGGTTGCTCACCGTCTCGCCCATCTTGTTACGAGAGCCGGCCAGCTTTACCAACAGTTCACTGATTCCATCGTCTACAGTAAGGTTCAGGCGCTCGCTCATCATTGCGATCTCCTTTGTATGGGTGCGATTAGAGTTCGATGGCGTCAATTGACGCTATCAATGTAGCATAGAATTCATATGTGTGTCAATAAATAACATATTCCCCTGTATTTTGGCGTTACTTAACCCTGGATTGCGTCATTCCGTCTGCGATACATTGCAGGCGGCAAGGCAGAATGGACGAAGCGTTGCGCCCTGAGCGCGCTGCCGGTGTCTATGTCCGCAAAGAGACGCCTGTGACCACCGTGGCGTACAGCTATACTCGATAGCCGCCAACCATCAACACCAACATCGACCAGACGGAGACTCGCCATGCGTTTGATAATCCCCATCCTTGTTGCCCTGCTCACGGCCACAGGCCTGCTGGCACAAGGCACATTTGCCGCGCCAAGTGCGACAGGCTCTAGCAACCTCACCGTTATGACCTGGAACGTCGAATCCGGCGGCGCGCTGCAAACTGTCGTCTCACAGCGCATCGCCGAGTTTGAAGATGTAGATATTTGGGGGCTGTCGGAAGTGCTGGCCGTCGATGCCGAAGCCTATGAATTTGCCGCCGAAGCAGGCAAGGGGGTCAACTACGATTCCTTGCTTGGGACTACCGGCGGCGCAGATCGGCTCTTGCTCGTCTGGGACGCCCAGCGTTTTGAATTGGTAGACAGCGGCGAAATGCTGACCATCGGCGAGACAGGCCGAGCGCCATTGTGGGCGCAGCTGCGCGAGCGTGCCAGCGGCATGGAATTCATTATCATGGTCAACCACCTACACAGATCGAATGACGGCATTCGCCATCGCCAGGCAACATCCCTTAACGAGTGGGCAGTAACGCAGGATCTACCACTGATCAACATGGGTGATTTTAACTTTGACTATGCCGTCGATGAATCGGAGTGGGACGCGGGCTATGACAACCTCACCGCGGGCGACGTGTGGAAGTGGGTCAAGCCTGACACGCTCACCACCACCCAATGCAGCGGGGGGCCGTGTCGGTATAACAGCGTACTCGACTTTATCTTTGTCGCCGGCGATGCCCAAAACTGGCCTGCGGTAGCTGAGATCGTTGTGCGGGAAGGCGATTTCCCGGACGACAACACCACACCTGACCACCGGCCTGTGCGCGCTGTCTTCACCCTGCCTGACGTGACGTCGATGCGTATCTACCTGCCCGCTCTGATCGTGTCCGGCGTCCAGCCCGAACCAAGCCCAACGCCATCGCCCACACCCACTGCGACGGCAACAGTGATTGTTCTGCCCACGCCAACAGCCACCGCAACCGTAGCGCCCTTGCCCATGCCCACGCCTACACCCACACAGCAAGCTGGCGGCCTCTACATCTGCACGCACGATGCCTATAATTGCTCCCACTTCCGCACCCAGCGTGAAGCCCAAGCCGTACTCGACTACTGCAAAGCACAGGGCAAAGGGGACATCCACCGGCTCGATGGTGACAACGACGGCGTAGCGTGTGAAAGCCTGCCGCGCGGGTTCTCATTCTTTCGGTAGCCATACAGCCCCGATGCAACAGTCGGGGCTGTATTTCTATCCAGGGAGACTTCGTGTAGATATGGCTTGCTTCACCCTTTGCAGATGAATATGCGAAGCCTTTTTAGGGCCAGAATCTCGTCTTGCCATGCGCTGCCATCAGTTGCCACGCAGCGCCTCGTCCGGGTAGTGCAGCCGCTTGCCGTCTAGCAGAATGTTCGGACGGCAGTCACACAGCTTGTGCCTAAACACGCCGCAGGTGTCGTCATGCTGGACACTCAGCAGGTGCGACGTGCCATGTGTGATGGGCACGTCTCCATGCTCAATCAGCCACAGGACTGCCTGTTTGTAGTTATGCACGTTGGTTCTCCTTCGGGTGTGCCTCGCACCTCTCCATCTACGCTTTGGTTTCTTACCGTGGGATACCTCGACAATGCCCATGTTGCCACGCACCTACCCGGCAAGCGTCCCTGTGCGTAGCGCCTCGTCCAGCGCCTGGACTTCAGGGGCAACAGACCCAAGTAGCGGCTCGCGGTAGCCTGGCTTGAACAGGATCACCACGATCTTTCTCGCTATCCATGCCGCCTCTTCGACAGGGATGCGTGGGGCGTGCATGATGGTATCCGACAGCCACAGCCCCTGGCGGGTATGCCCTGCGTGGAACATACGCAACAGGCTGAGTACCTCCCACTGGCACACCTCGCCCATGCGATAGCTCTGCCCGATCAAGTCCACCGTAATCGATGCGTACTTCGTCTTGAGCAGCACGTGAACAAAAGGTTCGTCGCTTTCGGCGCAGTAATAGTAGAAGGCGTTCTTGAGACGCACACTGTTCTTCACTACAACGTAGCCCTGGGCGATTGCCTCGCCCAGGGTTCGTGTCACCCTCACAGGTTCCGGGTTCTCCGGGCGGGCATCGAGCAGCCAGCCCGGTATCCTCATCGACAGCATCGCCCCGCCCCTACACCGGCAGCGCCGCCTGCACAGGTGCGGCGGGCATGGGTGGCTCGTAGTAATCTTCCTTCGGCTTACTCCCTCGGCGTAACATTTGCTGCCGGAGACGCAGCGCCACGTTCACCCATTCCTTCGCCTCGCCCCGAATCAGAGCAGATTCGCCGTAGCGCCCAAGCTCGCCCGTCACATAGTCCAGCATCCTGTCCATCCGAGATCGGCTGTCATCGCTCAGGCTGTCCCACACTTCCACCAGGCCCGCAGCCCAGGCCTCCCATTCCGCTACAGGGTCGATACGTAGAACCTGGGGCCGGGGCGAGGCACGACGCACCTTTGCCGTGGGGTCGATGCCCATTGCCTCCAGGGCATCCATCAGGGTAATGACCGTCTGGTCGTGGCGCACCCTGCGCTGTAGGAACTGCCTGCGCTCGTCGTCATCCAGCCTGCGACGGCTTGTCAGCATCCACTGACACCAGTCCCCACGGGCGACCTCGTTGCACAGGCGGCGCATCAGGCCCATGCCATAGGTGGTCATGCGCTCCGTCTGCTCGTCCAGTTTGTACTCGCCGCCTGGGTGCAGCTCGTAACGCTGCGGTCGGCCTGCCCACACCACCAGCAGGCCGTTCGTCTTGAGCTTGCGCAGGACAGAGCGCACCGCATATTTGCCAAGCCCTGTGGCCTCAACCAGTTCGGCCAGGGTCAGAGTGTCAGGTGCAGCGTCCAGCGCCCGCCACACCAGCCAGCCTGTGTCCCCCAGGCCAGGCACAAGCGCTCCCGGTTCCGTACCCCTGCGTGCTGCGGCCACACTTGCCGGGCAGTGGGTGAACGCATCGTGTTTGCGAAGGGGCCTAACTGCAACACTTATGTCCCCCACCAAGTGTGGTTGTGTTGCAGTTAGGCCCCTTTCAAAATCGATTTCGCTTAAGTCGATAACCGTCCCGCCCTGCTCGGTCTTGGACAAACCCAAGACTCCGGCCTCGGCCAGGCGTACCAGGTAGCGATAGACGGAGGTGTGCCCACAGTTGCAAGACTCCCCAATCTGGCGGGTGCTGATGGACAGGCGCAAGGTGTGACGCACGATGGCCTTGTGCAGCACGACATCGAGCACTTTGACCACGGCTCCCACTCGCCGGAAGCCCTGCGCCCGCAGGCGCTCCACCCCCTGTGGACCGGTCCAGTAGGCAAGCGCAGCCGTCAGCTTTTGCACGATCTCGCCATAGCTTTCCACCCTGGATCGAGCGTTGGCGATGGTGCGTGCTAGGTACTGCGCCCCAGCTTCAGCGTACTTGCCCTGCGTGCCGATGGGGTACGATTCAAACACATCCACGATCTCGCCGTCCGTTGCTCCCGCTTGGACAAGGGCGCACACGACGGCGAAGTCCGTCTCGCTGCGCTGCCCCTTTGGTGCAGGGCGATGGATGTGGTCAGCGGTCCCGGCAGGCAGTGCCCACCGGGTAAGACTCGGCGTGCTGCCCGATGGGGCAGGCAGTGTCAGGGTTCGGCGTTCGTTTAGCTGCGCCGCATCCAGGATGCGGCACAGCTTGCCTGGCAGGGGAGCGGGCGTAGGGTTGCCCTCCATGAACGCATAACGCTGCCCCGATGGGTGCAGGGACGGGGGTGCGACGATCAAGCCGCCATGCCCCCGGATGTCGATCCCTTCCGGCAGGCCTTCGGTTCCGTTGCCGTAGTGCGCCCCTGGTGGCATCCGATACCACAGATGGCGGCCACCGCTGCCGGTACGCGTGGTCAAGGTGTACTCGTCCTCCAGGTCGAGCAGCGCATTGCCTCTGTACTTGGCCTTGTACTCATCCAGGTCAACGATCAGCAGGCCCGACTTGCCCGCAGCGATCCCGATGTTGGGGTACAGGTACAGCGTGCGGCCCGTCTCCGCATCGGTGGCTTTCCAAGGCTTGCCCCACCACCTGCGGATTTGCTCCGGGTCTGTGGTCGCCTTGCCTTCCCAATCCTTCAGGCGTGGGTGCTTGCCCGGATTGTCACACTTGTAGTTCGTGTTATTCTTGCGTCGGTATTCCTCGCAGCTACAGCCGGTGCAGTTGCCTGCATCGTCGAAGATGGGGGTGTGCAGCGGCAGGACGGCATAGCCCTGCCGGGCGTAGTCCAGCGCCCGGGCCAGATGGACAGGTGCGCCGCTCATTGTGCTTGTCCCCCGCTCGCCAGGTCGTTGTACGCAGCCAGGACGACGCTGTCGATCTGCTCCTTCAGGCGTCTGTCCTCGCACGTAACGATCAGGTAGTACTGGCCTTCAGGCGTCTTGCCGTCAGGCAGACGTACATAGGCCCGCTGTCCAGGCTGCTGGACAACCTTGACGCCACGGATGCGTAGGCCGCCCACGTACACCGTAGCCAAAGCGCGCACGTTGCCCCAGGGGACAAGGCGCATTTCCAGCACGCGCACGTTAACTTGGGGGTTGTCGTCAGTATGGTTCGGTGCTATGCTGTGGATGTTCCCATATGGTTCCCGCAACTTCATAGTCCTTCGTCCTTTTGTCCATGAGACGAACAGCGCGGAACCATCCGGCGAACATGGTACTTAGCAGGCAGCATGTTCGCCAGAAGTGTCCCGCCGCTTGTGCGCCCACACAGGCGGCTTCTCTTTAGGCCGCTTCCTTCTCCGGCACGTCCAACTGTGCGACGGGCATAGGCGTCGGCGCAAGCTCGGCGCTATCAATCAATCGGCGCACGACCTCACTTCGGACCAGCCCCGTC
>CAZLWX010000189.1:0-5281 GCA_964563295.1 uncultured Roseivirgaceae bacterium
CAATGGAGATCCACTATAAACGCCATCAAACCGGATATGTAAAGAAAGTAAACGATGCCATCGCCGCGGAATCGATCAAGTACGACACGGTAGAGGATTTTTTCAAGAACGCTTCACGACTGTCGGCTAATGCGCGGAACAATGGCGGTGGAGCGTGGAACCACAATTTCTTCTGGCAGGTCATGAAACCGGGGCAGGCCGGACAACCCTCCGGCAAAGTTGCCGACGCCATTCAATCCGCTTTTGGCTCATTCGAAAAGTTCAAGGAGCAATTTACACAAGCTGCCATGTCGCGGTTCGGATCAGGCTGGGCATGGCTCGTGGACGCCAATGGCAAACTGATCGTTGGGTCAACTCCCAACCAGGACAATCCAATGATGGATGATGCTGGAGATATTAAGGGCACACCCTTGTTAGGTATAGACGTTTGGGAACACGCATACTACCTGAAGTACCAAAACAAGCGAAACGAGTACGTCGCCAACTGGTGGAATGTGGTGAACTGGGACGCCGTCGCGGAACGACTCGGTCGCAAGTAGTTATTCTTCCAACAGGCCGCACACATTATAGACAGCGTCAAGGTCGATGAATACATCTTCCCTGGCTTTTGCAAACCAGCGCTGCAGCACTTTGGATTTTTTCTCGTTCAGTGTCGCACGCTGAATACGGTGGTAATCTTTTTCAAGTGACGCCTGGTGGGGTGGAATACGAGACTTGTAGTACAGAATTCTTACCGCATCTTTCTGATCGTTGGTTCGGTAGGTCATCGGCGTGCTAATATCGCCAACGCTCATGGAATCAACCTTGAAAAAGACGATCGGATCAAGTTCATCGATCGCAACTTGAATTCCGCCTTCTTCATCCGCAAAGAAGCCACCGTTACCTTTTGTATCCTTATCGTCCGAAAACTCTTTGGCAGCACTTTCAAACGTCATGCTGTCTGCGAGGATAAGCGTGCGTATGCTGTCGAGAAAGGCTGATGCCCGTTGCAAGTCCTGCGCCGACGGCTTTGGTGAAATGAGGATATGGCGTGAGTGGTATTCATTGCCGCGTCGACCGAGCAACTGCATGATATGAAAGCCGAAGTCGGTTTCAAATGGCATGGAAATCTCCTTTTCTTTCAGCTTAAACGCCATGGCCTCAAATTCGGGAACCATCCGCCCGCGGCCAACCCATCCCATATCACCACCGTTGCTCAGGACACTTGGATCATCTGAATACTTCCTGGCAAGTTCAGTGAAGTCCTCCCCTGACAGTATGCGGGTTCGCAGATCCAACAGCTGGTTGCGGGTAGCCTGTTTTTGCGCTTCGCTGCTTTCCGCCATTTTAACGATCTGCGCCACTTCTACGGAAGCCGAAAAGTAGGGAAGACTATCCTTAGGGATCTTGTTAAAAAAACGTCTGACTTCCGCAGGTGTGACCGTAAGGCCTTCGGTAATCGTCGACTCCATCTTTGAAACCACCATCTGTTCCCGAATCTGGTCCCTCAGTTCAGCCTTGATCTGTTCCAGCGTCTTTCCGTATAATTCTTCAAGTTCATTGGGAGAGCGGCCCGACTGTGCTAGAATGAGATCCATGCGACGCTGGGTATTGGCATCAACATCAGCGTCGGCCACGATCACCGAGTCAATTTCGGCCTTGGCCATCATCAATTTGTTCCTCATGAGCGCTGCAAGACATTGGCACTTCAACTCCTGTGATTGGGGCGCTCCGGCGGTTAATTGCTCAAGATAGAATCGCTCCAACTCCGACTTCAGAACAATGTAATTGTCCACCTTGGCGATTACCTCATCGACGACAAAGCCCCCGTTGTCTTGGGCCGCACCGGGCGTGGAAGGCATCGACAGGGCTGCCACCAGAAGCCATATTGCGGGGTGCAACACCTGCTTATTCACTGAAAATCTCAAATTCCTTGCGTTCCAAAGCATGGTTATAAACGTCGTTCTCCAATTTCTTGGCAAGATCGACTTTTCTTTTGTTTAATATGATATTAATGATCTCATCCCTAACGAATTCCAACGGTGAAACATTGTCCGAAATACGATATTCGACCACCTTCAGAAAATACCGGTACGAGTCGTCCTCGGTTTCGTAGTATGGGTTCGACTTCAAGAACTGCACCTTGTTGGGGATCTCCACGAGTGGCGAATTCCTGACCAACTCATCAAATATCATCCACGTCGAATCGGAAATATGATAAGCAACCGAAAAGCTTAGACAATACGATTTTAGTTCCGTTTTATCGCTTTCATCTCTTGACAGGATCAATTCTTTGATCTTGCCGGTCCGTGGCGCATCCTTGGGAACTTTGATGAACGTTGCGCGAACAATATTCTGTTTCAGAATAAAGTTGTCGATGTTGTCGCGGTAGTAGGCCGCGATCTCATCGTCAGCGACGGCCGTATCCAGATTCTGTTTGACATAAAAGGATTGGTACTCGTAGGCGATGATACTGTAACGGTAGTCGAGTATTTTTCGCTCGAGCTCTGCCTCGTCAATGTTGATCTTCTTTGCCGCTTCCTGGATGAGCAACTGTTTGCGGATCCAGCTTTCGATGTACGCTTCCATGCGCGCCGTGCTGTCGGCACTACCTGCCCCCGCAGGCACAATCCCACTCAGTTCATCTTTATAGAGGTAAGCATTATTCACGCGAGCAATAAGCGTGCGATTACGGTCGGAGCCGGACCCCGTATTCCTCATCTTGATAAAATCGCATGAAGCGACGATCAGCGCGATAACGGCATACGTTAACAAGCGTCTCATGTTCCCTGTTTCATCACCAATATTTTTTCAACTAGCTGCTTACCCTTTCGGTTGACCCGGACCGGATATCTTTTCTTCAGCTCTTTGATCCATCGGTCTTCCAACTCGTCCTGATAGTCCGAAATCACAGCAGCCCTGGCTTCGCCGAATGTCTTTTGACCGGGAGGCAATATACTCACAACCTCGATCAAATAGGTCAGGCCACTGTGCTCAGTGACAAAAACGCCGGGTTGCCAGTCGATCTTCTCCAGCACCGGTCGATCGGTTCTTTCAAATGCCCCTTGCTCCCGCCGCACCTTGTTTTTTGACACAAATTCCTCAACCGCAGCCGAGTCGTGTTTAGTTACCAGCTGCTCCAATGCCTTCATCTGGGCGGGGACAGCCGATGCGTATATGGTGGCCTGGATTCGCTCCCCCGCCTGATAGTCTCCTCTATGCCGCTCGTAATAATCGCGCTGTCCAACACTATCGTCCGATGCCTTGCTCCAAACTTCCCTCTCCATAATCTCGAACAACAAGATGCCTTCGTAATATTCATTCAGCAACCAGGCGTACGACGGGTTTTCGGCTTTGATCTTCGCTTCCAGCCATTCACCCTGGATCGCCGTAACGTATCCCTCATAGAGGTCATTCAGGTACTCGTTAGGACTCAGGAAGCTGCGCTTTTGATTTTGCCTTGCGTATTGCAGGAAATCTCCAATGGTGTAGGTGTGATCCTTCATGATGAATAACGGCTTGCCGGAGTCAAGCCCGGGCTCAGGATTCCAGGCACCGCGGGTCAACGTCGAGTCTGCCATGGCGGCGACTCTATCTTTCGCCGTCGAATATTCTCTGAATCCAAACTCCTTACGCATTTTCTGCTGGACCGCCATCCTTGACAAATGCGCACGTTCATCGCGACTGACCTTGTTCCTGAGCGATGCTGACAGTTCCTCGAAAGGTGCAAGGGGTTTCCTCGATTCCAACCGCATGATGTGCCACCCGTATTGCGTCTGGAATGGATCGGATATTTGTCCGACGTCATGAAGACCAAATGCGATTTGCTCAAACTCGGGAATGCCAGCCATCGCCATTGTGCCGACCCCGAAGGGTTTTAGCCGGCCGCCATTTGCCCTGGAAGATTGATCTTCCGAGTACTGAGAACACAAGTCTGCCCACGACATTCCCTTCTGCAGTTTGTCGTATAATTCAAATATCGTCGTGCGCGCTTTGTCATCGTCATAACCCTCACCGGTCCGCAGCATGATGTGCGAGACTTCAACTTCTCCCTGCGATGGTCGCCGGTCAGTCACGTAGATTAAATGATAACCAAAAGCAGTTCTTACCGGATCACTGACTTTGCCCACAGGAGTTTCGTAGGCTGCCGTCTCAAAAGGATACACCATTTGCAATGCGGTGAAATAGCCGAGTTCTCCTTTGTTGCGGCGGGCCGATTGATCCTCGGAATATGCGGCAGCAACGGCCTGAAAACCCTCGCCCTCGATAATCCTTTTTCTCAACGCCTGAATCTTGTTGTAGGCCGCCAGGGTATCGGCTGGACTTGCATCCTGGGCGACACGAATCAGGATATGGGAGGCACGAATTTCCTCCTGCAGCCGGGCATAAGTCAATCTGACAAGACTATCGATCATGTGACTATCCGGCAAATAGGGTTTTCTTAATTCTTCGCGATAGCCATTGAACTCCGTAAGAAAAGCACTGGCGGTATCCATTTTACGGTGGCGGGCTTCTTCGACTTTCAACTTGAATCTGACAAACAAGTCAAGGTACTCTTCGACCTTTTCACGCGTATAGTCTTCAGGTTTATCGCCCGGATGATTCTTGCGATAGAGATAAATAAATTCGTCAGCCGATACTGGTTTGTTTCGCAGGCTAAACAGGACTTGATCGGACATTGGCAGCGTCTGACCCCACGCTTCCCCGAAAGACAATAAAACAATGAATGAAAGTGCGATTCTGCTCATCCCGACAACATCACGAATTGAGGCGAACCTTCTTTGACAACCGGCAGATATTTTTTCCCTGAACATGCTGGTACTCGATCTTATCCATTATCGTCTTGACCAGGCGGATACCCAGGCCACCTTTTCGTTTTTCGTGAACGAGGTTGCCGAGATCAGGAGCGATGAACTGATTGATATCAAAAGAGGCACGGTCATCAACGATCTCGAAGATAACCGTATTGGGGTCTTCCAGGTGAATATTCAGTTCGAAGAGTTCATCGGGATTGCATTGGTGAGCGTGAATCATCAGATTGGAACACATTTCGTCCAGCGCGAGTACCATCTCACTGATCTGAAGGTCTGGCACGTGGTAGCCCTTGAGCGTCTCGCGGATGAAATCGCGGACACCCTTGAGGTTCTCGATGCTGCACCCAATATTGTACTTAAACTCCTTCATGCACCATTTTCTTTGCAGCCGCCTTATTTGGGGCAATCCTGAGTAACTCGTTAAGACCGAGGATCTCGAATGTGTTGGCCACTTTTTCACTCATGCCGAACAAGATCATGTTGATCTT
>CAZLWX010000190.1:0-4953 GCA_964563295.1 uncultured Roseivirgaceae bacterium
CCTACCTGGGCGGAGGCCTTTCGGAATCACCGCATAGCCTGGTGATGGACTACAACGAAGACCTCATTGTGTTGGGTACCACAGGCTCGGAAGACTTTCCAGTTACGGCCGGCGCCTTTCAGACCACGTTTCGTGGTGGTAAGTACGTGCTCCACGTTGTGGACTATAGTTTCGGATGCGATATTTTCCTCGCTCGTATCTCCCGGGATGGACAAGCGTTAAAAGCGTCGACATTTCTTGGCGGCGGAGAAAATGATGGACTGAATCCAGCCGTGATCACGAACACCCTGGTAAAGAACTATGGCGATCAGCTGCGCGGCGATGTGATCACGGATTCAACTGGTCATATCTATGTTAGTTCCGTGACAAGCTCGAATGATTTTCCGTTGGTCAACGGTTTTGAAACTGCTTACCAGGGCGGAGCCTCCGATGCCATTGTATTAAAAATGAGTGCAGACCTGTCGACGATGATATGGGGCGCGTTCCTCGGAGGTGGCGGAGTGGATGCCGCTCACACAATCAAGCTGGACAGCGATGACAATATTTTTGCGGCGGGAGGCACGAGTAGTGGCGACTTTCCGATACCCGGGGACGGCTATCGGCACACCCACTTCAATGGTGTTGACGGCTGGATCGCTCATATTCGGAATGATGGGTCGGCCATCGTTGCAGGCACATATGTTGGCACGACATCCTTTGATCAGGTATATTTCCTGGATCTCAACGCTGCCGACGAACCTTATGTTTTCGGTCAAACTAATTCACCGATCTTTCCAAGCACCAGTGGTGTCTATGATGTTCCGAACAGCGGTCAGTTCATACAAAAGTATAATCACGAACTCACCAGCCTGTTGATATCAACGTCGTTTGGGTCAGGAAGGGGCCAGCCGGACATCTCGCCCACGGCTTTTCTCGTCAATGATTGCAACAATCTGTACCTGAGCGGCTGGGGAGGAGGGGGGACCACTTTGAATGGCAGGCCGGAAGTGCTGGGATGGACCACCGGCACCGGTGGCCTCTATGTTACCAATGACGCTGTCCAAAGGACCACTTCTGGAAACGATTTTTATTTTATGGTATTGAACGCCGATGTCACGGAGGTGCTATACGCCACATTTCTCGGTGGAGCACACTCCTTGACGCACGTGGACGGGGGCACAAGCCGGTTTGACAAAAATGGTATTGTTTATCATGCGGTCTGCTCTGGCTGCAATACCGACGGTCTGGGTCCTAAATCTGATTTCCCCACAACCCCTAATGCCTGGTCGCGTACGAATAAGAGCCTCGATAATTGCAACAATGCAGCCTTTAAGTTCGACTTGTCTTCACTCAAAGCCAGAATACAGACTAATTCAGTGACTCTTCAGGATCCGGGACTAAACATCGTGTGCATCCCGGAAAGCATAGTGTTTGAAAATTTCAGCATCGGCGGCGAGATCTTCCAATGGGATTTTGGCGATGGTACCAGGATCACCAGGAACGATAAGGTTCCCGTCGTCCATGCCTACCAATCCAGCGGACAGTACGTCGTCAAACTGAAGGCCATCGACCAGGGAACCTGCCAGGTGGTCGATTCTACCCAAGTCATGGTTACGGTGAATCATGCGAGCTCCATCGTCCAGGATGACGACGATGTCTGCGCCGGTGATGATTACGAACTAAAGGCTCTTGGTGGAATTTACTATCAATGGGCAACCATCGAAGATGGGATCTTTTCGAACGATGCGACGCCCAGCGTGGCGCCGTCAGACACGACGAGTTATTACGTTACGATCAATGAAGCTAACGGTTGTGTGATGCATGACACGGTCGTGCTTAACGTCATCCCGGCAATTTTCCCTGAGTTTAGTTACGAGCGCGTTACAAACTGCCTGGGCAGGCCCGCGTTGCGATTGACTAATGCTACCGACAGCACAGATGCTGGCGACCTGTTGTTCTTTGATTTCGGCGATGGCCAGACTTCCGATCTGGCTGTTGCGGAACACCAATTCGAGGCCGACGGTGTCTACGCTATCAAGCTTATTGCCAACCGGCACGCTTGCTTGTATGAGTCGGCAAAGCAAATTCCGATGTTCAAGGTGACCGTTCCCAATATTATTACCCCCGGGAATGCGGAAGGGCTTAACGACAGGTTGCTCGTGCAATTTGGTGAACAGCCTGGAGTAACACCTACGGACTTTGGCTTCAACGTGTCATTAATCATATACAACAGGTGGGGGCGCATTCTGGTGGATGAAGACAACTACCAGTACGACTGGACTGGAGAGGGACTTGCCGCGGGAATTTATTTCTATGACGTGACCATTCAGGATCACGGGTCATGCAAAAGCTGGATACAGCTCGTCAAATAGCACGGTCATTTCGACCCTTTGGAGGGGCCATAGAGTTCTTCATACGTAAGCACATTTCGGCTCACCGAAGAACGTTTCAGTAATCCAAGTTTGTACAACAGCGAAAGCGACATCAGCACGAAGATTGCCAGGTAGCCGATACTGGTGATGATAGGATTGAACGTCGCCAACCCTTCGTAGGAGATCAGGTCATAAGAAAAGAGAATGACCGCGAGAAACAAACAGGATACCATCAGCCAAACATTTTCCCGCTCATAGACGATAGCCCTGATCAGGACATAGATAACGTAAATGAGCAGACCCGCTGCAAAGGAAAGATAGACCGGCAGAAATCGTGTATAAATGGCAGCGTCGAAGAAGAGGGTGACGACTGCGAACATTCCATTGCAAATCGTGAACAGGTATTTGAACAGCGGGTTGACTTCGTTTCGAAATAACGTTCCCAGGAACAGGATAGCCCAGATCATGGAAAGGTAAAGCGTGATGTACTCGATCCTTACGCAGACCTCCCAGGGAATACCCGAGACGAGCGAGTTGGCGAGATATATATTTGAGAACATCGACCGCGCGGCCCATGTCACCGATAACCCGGCGAGAAAAAGCATTGAGGGTTCATGTTTGGAGAACATGTAAATGAGAAAGATCATAACGGCAATCAGGACCAGGAACGAACACATGATGATGTAGCTGGCTACCGCGATACTGTGCTTGGTCGAGAGTGCCTGGCTGTCGCCGATGAGAATAGGTTCGCGGACGCCGCCCATTGCGTGATGGAAATTCGACACGTGGATCAGGATGTCGAGCGTATCGCGCTGGGTAGGCAGATTCACGACCTGGGGCAACCATTGTGGTTCCATTTCGGCTTTGGTGGTACCCACCTTTCCATTTCCGGCGATACGTTGTCCGTTTATCCACAGGGCATAGCTCGAATAAAAGTGCGGCATTTCAAGCGCCATCGGAGTGGTAGCCGCTAACAACACCCTTAGCCGGTACGTTGCATAGCCGCTTCCCGGGTCCTGTGTTTTGTTGCGGGCGTTCCAGGTCGACGGAAAATCGATGTACTCCGGGACCGGTTTCCGGGTGGCTAGTTCCCCAGGAGTGACAAGGTCTGACATATAGAATTCCCATTCGCCGGAGAGGCTGACATGAGCACGTTCTGCGAAATCAACTTTTCTCAAATCCAGCAGCCCGCGCTGCGCAACCTGGGCGCTGGCTGCCGCCGGCATTAGGAGCAGGATCCAAATGAGGTGTTTCCGGAAAATCTTCAAGGTGGAGTTTGACTGTGAGGCGGGCTGCAAATTAACTAATAAAAGCGGCAATTAGAAAGCAAAGTTACAAGTTGCAGGTTGCAAGTTCCAAGCTGGCAAGCCGTGTTGCGACCGGGAATGTTTTGCAGCGTAAGATTCAGTGTTCGCTGGCGACCGGCTTGCCTGGGTGCCGGCGACCCTTCACATACAACCTGGTGCTGAAACATGCTCTCAACCCAAACTCCTTTGTCCTTTGTCCTTTGTCCTTTGGCCTTTGCTCTTTGGCCTTTGTCCTTTGGCCTTTGTCGTTTGGCCTTTGTCCTTTGGCCTTTCGGTTCGTCTAACCGGCTGGAAATGAGCTGGTTTAATGAGTATTTCTTTACACAAATTCCGACTGGCTGCCTGATTGCCTTGAGGGACTTTTCAGGCAAACAGCACGATTATCCGGATGGGCAGGTGGGAATGATTTTTCCATTGTCGACAGGAAACTAAAACCAATTTTATGAAACGCATTTTCAGGGTATTGACAATTGTAACGCTGGTTGCCGCATTTGCCTGCGAGGGCAGAAGAGGAAACGACCGCGACAATGGTTTCGACAACGATGATAGTAAGGAAAGGGCTGATGAAGCCAACGACGAAAAGTTTGAAGACAACAGCATGGAGCGCGACGCCGACTGGGTTGCCGATGTCGTGGAAGCGAACTACGGGGAGATCAAGTTTGCTACCCTGGCAAAGCAACGCTCATCCAACGCTGAAGTCAAGGCAATTGCCGACATGCTGGTACAGCAACACACCAAGACGCTTAATGAGTTGAAGACGTTGGCCCAAAACAAGAGCATCACCATCCCGGTAGAAGAAGATGACGAAGCCCGGAGAAAGACAGAACGGTTCGCGGATGAGGCCGGAAAAGATTTCGATAAAAAGTGGACAAAGGAAATGATTGACCGGCATGAAGAGTCGATCAATAAATTCGAACGCCGCCTCGACAACACGGAGGATGCCGAGTTGAAGACCTTTATCAACAATACGCTGCCTACGTTGCGCACTCACCTCGACCGTCTCGAAGCATGTCAAGAAAAACTGAAAGACACCAACACCTGACAGCATCGGACGATTCATAAAAAAGCCTCCTGGAACCAGGGGGCTTTTTTTGTCATCGCAGGCAAAAAATGGCTTCCTCGTAATCAAAATCAGCGTTTTTCACTAGCCCCAACGCTGCCACTCCTGGGTATTATTTTACCCATTGGTTAGACAGGCTGGAAGCAAAATCGCTGGCATAGAAATATCATCGCCACGTGTACCAAATTTCATCCTATGGCCATCGCTACCACTACTCACCTGATCTGTTTTTCTC
>CAZLWX010000191.1:0-1978 GCA_964563295.1 uncultured Roseivirgaceae bacterium
TATGTAGCTCCGGCCATGCCGACGGGACCCTGGATTGTGATCGTCATCAGCATAATTGCCTTTGTATCCTTCTTTTTCGCTCCCAGGCGCGGCGTGATCAGCCGAATGGCTCGTCAATACCAGATCCGCAGAACGATCAATGACGAGAATGTGCTGAAAGCGTTGTATCAACTCGGCGAGGAAAGCAAGAACTTTTACCTGCAACGCTATCCTGACGAAATTATCCGGCGGCGCAAGTTCGACCGCGACAACCTGACTAAAGTGTTGAAGCGGCTGCAACGCCAAGGCTATGTAGAAAGAACCGGAAACTTGTATGGACTTACGGAGGAAGGTAAGAACCGGGGCATGCGGGTGCTAAAAATTCACCGTCTCTGGGAGGTTTATCTTACCACCCACCTTCACATCGCTCCCGACCACGTTCACGACGATGCCGACACCATCGAGCACCTGCTGACGCCGGAACTGGAGGCGGAGTTGGAACAGCTGCTCAAATATCCCAAAGTCGATCCGCATAAATCGAAGATTCCCTATGAATGACTTTTATATCATACTGACGGCATCCCTTGTAGCCACAACCTGTGCCCTGCTGGGATGCTTCCTGATCCTGAGAAAAATGGCCATGGTGGGTGACGCGATTTCACACGCGGTACTCCCCGGTATTGTGATCGCCTTCCTGCTCTCGGGCTCACGCGACTCGTTGACCATGCTGATCGGTGCTGGACTGATTGGAATATTTACAACATTTCTGATCGAGTTCTTCCATAGAAAAGCGAAGCTCCAAACCGATGCGTCGATTGGTGTGACGTTCACGTGGCTGTTCGCAGTGGGCGTTGTGCTCATTTCCTTGTTTGCGGGAAAGGTGGACCTGGACCAGGATTGTGTGTTGTATGGGGAAATTGCCTATGTGCCTCTGGACGTCATCATTACCGGCGGTGTAAACATCGGCCCCAAAGCGATATGGGTGATGGGCATTGTAATGGTGCTAGTGGTTGTGTTTATCATTTCGTTTTACAAGGAGTTGTTCCTGACGACCTTTGATCCCGCATATGCGAATGCATTGGGAATTTCGACGGCGTTGTGGCATTACTTGCTGATGGGTGGCGTGTCTGTGACGACTGTCGCGTCGTTTGAGTCGGTGGGTGCTATCCTGGTGGTTGCGTTGCTGATCGCGCCGGCAGCGACGGCTTATCTGATAACAGATGATTTCAAGAAAATGCTGATCATCGCTGCCATTGTGGGAACTATCTCCTCGATAACGGGATACTACCTCGCCGTCTGGCTCGATGCATCCATCGCTGGCGCGATTGCAACGATGACGGGTGTGGTGTTCTTTTTAACCATGTGCTTCTCGCCTACGCATGGGTTGGTGTTCCGGAAGAACCGAATTAATCCAGCGAGTCGGGAGTCGGTAGCTCAGTAGCTAGAACTTTATCCATATCCATTAACTACCCGCCTGATCCCATCCTTCATCAAGACGGTGTTAAAGTTGAGGACTAATCCGAATCTAAGATTGAGGAATCTCAGGTAAGTAAGTGTCTGGGCGATATGTATGTCGGCTATGCCTTCGACCCGTTTTACTTCAACAACAACTTTACTCTCAACGACGACGTCAGCGCGGTATCCGCAATCCATCCGGATTTCTTCATAGACTACCGGAATCGGTTTCTCACACTCGACATAAAGTCCGCGTTGCCTTAGCCTATAAGCGAGACAAGTCTTGTACACAGCCTCTAACATGCCTGGACCAATCGCATTGTGAACCTTAAAAGACTCCTGGAGTATGGCCGTGATAATTTCCTCTTCACCCATTGCATGCAAAATAGCAGGTGATGAATCTATCTGGAAGCAATGCCGTGTACGGTTTTCCTAGAAAATTTCAGGCAGATACGGAAGGGCTCGAAATGCAGTAACACGATGTGCACCGAGAACCACAATGGACACGATGCATTTCATTGTGCCCATCGTGCACCCATTGTGC
>CAZLWX010000191.1:2078-4941 GCA_964563295.1 uncultured Roseivirgaceae bacterium
GAGAACCACAATGGACACGATGCATTTCATTGTGCCCATCGTGCACCCATTGTGCCCATTGTGCTATTGCATTTTGGTATTTAGGAGGACCCCCTTTTTTCTTAACGCAGCCGCTCGAGGACTGGCTCGGGGACGAGGGCACGCTCCTCCTTATGTAGCGCTACGCGCTCCATTTTACCCCAACCCGTTTTGCCGAAGAAGAGTAGTTTGACGTTGCCCATCACGTACAGATAAGAATTTATCCAATGATAAAACAGTGGCTCGAAGAAAGCGTAGACCGACAACCGCAGCAGCGTTTTCCGATTCTTATAGTGACCCCTCGTAAACGCCTCCACACTGATCGATGCCAGGTTCAACATGATCCCAACTCCCCAATAGATCAAAAAGATGTGCTCCACCAACCAGAACGAAAACGACCCCATCATTGCGCCGACGATTACGTACAATAACCCGCCGATCTCAATGAACGGAGTAAGAAATTCAAAAAACACATAATACGGATACGAGAACATCCCCAGCAACTTATACCGCGGATTGAAAAATAGATCCCGGTTTTTCCAGATTGTCTGCGTCATGCCCCTCGCCCACCGGTCGCGTTGACTCGTTAACGATTTGAACGTATCCGGCACTTCACTCCAGCAAAATGCTTCAGGAATGTAGATGATTCCGAAGTCCAGTTTATTCTCGTCGATATACCTCCAGATCTTGCCATCGATGTCCATGTCCTCGGCCAGCGAACCAGTCGAGTATCCGCCCACCGCTTCGATAATCCAGCGACGGTACACACCAAACGCACCTGACACGATCTGCAAACCGCGATACCGCTGAGCGAACATCCTTCCCAACAGGAAAGAACGGAGATACTCAATCACCTGGATCTTTGCCCAGAAACTTTTCGGAACAGATGCATCGTCGACACCATCAGGTCCTACGTTGCAGTCGTTGACCACACCGATTGGTGTTCCAATCCCTATCGCGTTCTCCTCGCGCTCGAACACTTCACTCAAGTGGATCAACGCATATTTTTCCAGAATGGAGTCGGCGTCGATGATCGTTACGATCTGGCCGCGCGCAATAGCGATACCGGCGTTCTGGGCATCGGCTTTACCGCCGTTGACTTTGTCGATGACGAGAAGGTCCTTGTACTCGGAGTTGGAAGACCGGAAGTAGCGTTTGATGGGCTTATGCGTGATCGCGGAACTGTGTGCAAATGTGTCATCGACCTCCACGAGATCGAAATGTTCGATGAGCTTCTCTAACGTTCCATCCGTGCCACCGTCGGAGCAGACAATAACTTCCTTGTTGCGATACGACTGATTGAGAAATGACGTCACCGTATCGACGATCAAGACGCCTTCATTAAAGGCGGGAGAAATAATTGAGATTAACGGCAACTCCTGGCGGTTTCGCTGGAAGTGCGCGTTGAGTTCATCTTCATCGATGATGTGATCGTATTTTCTAAAATAGTTCTTGATCTCCAGCAGGGAGAACATCGAAAAAAACACTTTGGAACTGGTGTAACAAACCGCGTAGCCAATTCCCAGGTATGCAAGTATATCGAGGAAGGCCATCAGAATTCGCGGTTTATGAAAATATCGATACCTGTGAAGTTCATATACGACTCACGACTGGGTATGAAAAGGCCGCCGTGATCGAGTCCAAGCCCCAACTTGTAGGGACCCCTCTTTGCCTGTACGCTGACCCTCACCAGCCAGGTGTCAAGCCCAAAGGAGTTGGCGATAGCATTCGAAGGCCGGCTTGTTCCAGTGTCGGCGCCCCGCAGAGCAGTGATCGCGACAAAATCAGTCTTGCTGAGGTACCGCCGGGCCTGAACCGACAGGCTCTTAGCGAGACCCTGGTCGAGGTACGAGAATGTAGGTCGTGCGAAAACGAAGTAGTCGCCGAAGTAGAACCCGAGAGTGCCGGTTACGAGGGGTATGGGATCGAAATTACGGGGACCGACAACACCAGCGCCGACGGAATACTCAAATCGCTTCCAGTTGCGGAACACTTCCGCGCGGAGGCGATAGTTGGGTAGAAGAGAAGATGAAGAATAGGCAGCGTCAAGGTACCAGTAGCCGTTTTTTGGTGCTTTTATATACGCCTCGGTTTCAAAAAGGTATGAAACGTTGGTGTTAATCGTGTAACGGAGAACTTTTCCAAAGATGTCGGCGGGGCCTATTTTGCGGCCGTATTGAAGGTAAAGGTAGGTGCGGTCAAAGCCATTGGGGTAATGCTCAACGCGCATGTTGGCCTCGATCGAGTTCGGCGGCGTCACAGCTGTGTCCTGGGCGTACGCCGTGGGGTTGGCTGATGCAATAATGAGTAATATTGCACCAACCCAAAAGGGTCGATTCATCTAACTAGTGGGTCAGGGTAAGGTCGTAAATTACAAAATAATTCAGAACGCAAAAATGAATGATGACACAATTGTAGCGCTGGCCACCGCACAGGGGGTTTCAGCAATTGCCGTCATCCGTTTATCTGGAGAACGGTCGATTCCGATCACCCAAAGTGTTTTCAAAGGTGCCGATCTTGGCAGCCAACCCTCCCATACCATCCATTTTGGACATATCCGCGACGGCAATCGCGTCATCGATGAAGTCCTGGTGTCCGTTTTCAGGAAACCCAACTCATTCACAAAAGAGGACAGCGTCGAGATCTCCTGTCACGGCTCTCCTATTATTATTAAGGAGATCGTCAAGCTCCTCATTCGTGAAGGAGCGCGGCTGGCGACTCCGGGCGAGTTCACCAAGCGGGCTTTTTTGAATGGCAGATTCGACCTGGCGCAAGCCGAAGCCGTCGCCGACCTGATTAACGCTGAGACCGACAACGCGCGACAAGCTGCCATCAACCAAATGCG